>NZ_BSNL01000001.1:2902977-3225530 GCF_030159975.1 Sulfitobacter pacificus | reverse complement strand
GCCGCCCACACGGAAAACCTGCCAATTATTGATGACTTGGGCAGTGCCGTATTGATGACCCGACCTGAAAAGTCTCAGACATTTGAGGTCGGTGCCTCTTACGAAGGAAGTGATGTCTTTCAGTCGGGCGATAGCTTTTCCATCAAGGGCAATCTTTACAAGACCGATCTTCGCGATATCACATCCTACACGGTATCAGGGTCCACATCGGTCTATGCTGATCGTATTGAAACCGAAGGGTTCGAGCTTGAAGCCTCTTACGCAATGGAGTCCGGGCTTTACTTTGACCTCAACACCAACCTATCGCGCGGGACCGAATTTCAACCGGGCGACGCCACAACGGCCTGGCGCGGTGTTGCGGCGGACAATCTGCAATTCACCGTTGGTAAAAAGTTTGGCGACGAATTGGACCTCAGCTGGGAAGTTGTTGCGGACAAACGGTTTGATGACGGCGTAAATGTTGTTCCCGGCTTTGGCGTCCACAATCTGCGCGCAACTTACAAGCCACAACACGGTGTGCTGGAAGGGACAGAGATCCGGGTCGGCGTTGAAAACGTCTTTGACAAACAATACACCCGTCGTCTGTCCACACGCCCCGCATCGGGCCGCAGCCTGAAGGTGTCCCTGGCTGCCACGTTTTAAGAAGAAAAGGGTGCATTGACCTCTCGGTTGGTGCACCCTTCCTGACTTGGCCTTATAACCTGCAGGAAATCAACAGATTGGCTCGGCGCATTTGGTTGTCGCGAATACGCCCATAAGACCGACACCACTCCCGTTGAATAATCCTGCCCGGCGGCAGCGCCACCTAAAGTCCGACAGAAAACTTATAATACTACTTTTGAAGAGCCTCGGCTCAGGAGCGCCCGCGAAAGGCGTGGATTGCGGCGATCAGGACGCAGGCACCAACAACACCGGCAAACAACTGTCCGATCCAGCCGCCCAGTGAAGATCCGAAAACAAAGCCAAGGATGGCGTTGAACAGCATTGCGCCAACGATCCCCATAAAGATGTTCAACAACAACCCGTGGTCGCGGTTCATGATCTTTTCGGCAATCCAGCCTGCAAGTGCGCCTACAATCAAAGCCGCAAACCAACCAAGACCTGTCATATTGTTCTCCTTCACCCAATTAGAAGAAGAACTATGCAAAGCCCGGTTGGTTCCCTTGTCGCCTATCAGTCGCGCAGCAACTCGTTGATTGAAGTCTTGGAGCGGGTCTTCTCGTCCACCCGCTTGACGATCACCGCGCAGTAGAGATTTACGCCGTTTTTCGAAGGCATCGAACCGGCAACCACAACGGATCCCGCGGGCACTTCGCCATACATAACTTCGCCGGTTTCACGGTCCAGAATTTTGGTCGACTGGCCGATAAAGACACCCATCCCCAAAACAGACCCTTCGCGCACGATACAGCCTTCGACCACCTCGGAACGCGCACCGATGAAACAATTATCCTCGATGATTGTCGGACCAGCCTGCATCGGTTCCAGCACGCCGCCAATGCCAACACCGCCAGACAGGTGAACGTTCTTGCCGATCTGGGCACAGGAGCCAACGGTCGCCCAGGTATCAACCATCGTGCCGGAATCGACATAGGCACCAATGTTCACAAAGGATGGCATCAGCACCACGCCCGGTGCGATATACGCGGATTTGCGTACAACACAGTTTGGAACCGCACGGAAACCTGCCTCTTTCCACTGCGCATCGCCCCAGCCCTTGAACTTGGAATCGACCTTATCCCACCAGCCGGCACCCTGCGGGCCACCTTCCTGATGTTCCATGTCCTTGATCCGAAATCCCAGAAGAACCGCCTTCTTGGCCCATTGGTTCACATGCCAGCTGCCGTTGTCCTGTTTTTCCGCAACGCGCAACGCACCACTGTCCAGTGCATTCAGGGTATCCTCGATCGCATCGCGGGTTTCACCTGTCGTCGCCGAGGTGATCTGGTCACGGGTATCCCATGCAGCTTCAATGGCGGTCTCAAGTTGGGCGTTGGACATGGCGGTCACTCCTGATGCAAAAACTCTGCACCGCTTTATCCTCAGCGATGCAGTAGCGCAATCGTTGAACATGATTTGATCCCGCCGCTGCTTCGCCTTGCAAGTCGGCCCCAAGCAAGCCACCCTGATGCAGACCCATTTTCGGAGACCACCATGAGAGACGACCAACGCAGCCATCCCTTGCGCGATGCACATACGGATCGCACCGCAGCCCAAGCCGCACCCAGCACACCGCAGACCCGCGCACCTGCCTATCAACTGGCCTTTACTGACAGTGATTTCATGTGCCGCGATGAATTGCGCCCGGTGCGGTTGCAGCTGGAGTTGCTCAAACCGGAACTGATGCTGGATGCCGAGGGGATTACCTCTACCATCGTGCTTTTCGGCGGTGCCCGCATTCCCGAACCCGCAAAAAAGGACAGCGCACGGACCAAGACATTGGCCGATCTGTCACGTTTCTATGATGAGACCCGCGAATTCGCGCGGCTGATGACCCTGAAATCCATGCAGGGCGGCGGCACCGAGGACGTCATCGTCACTGGCGGCGGACCGGGTGTGATGGAGGCAGGCAACCGCGGCGCAATTGATGCGGGCGGGCGCTCAATCGGGTTGAACATCGTGCTGCCGTTCGAACAGGCACCAAACGAATATGTCACGCCAGAGCTGTGTTTCAACTTTCACTACTTCGCCATCCGCAAGATGCATTTCCTGATGCGGGCGAAAGCGATCTGTGTCTTCCCCGGTGGTTTTGGCACCATGGACGAATTATTCGAGGCGCTGACTCTGATCCAGACCGGCCGGATGCAACGGGTGCCCTTCCTGCTGTTTGGCAAGGAATTCTGGCAAAAAATCATCAACTGGGATGCGCTGGCTGACGCCGGCACGATTTCAGCCGAGGATCTTGACCTTTTCAGGTTTGTCGACAGCGCAAGCGAAGCGATGGATCTGATCGAAAACTGGGAGCCGACAGCCGCGCGGGACAGTATTCCCGGCAGATAGGCTGACCCCCACGAAAGTCAGCTTCAGGCGCTTGCTTGCGCCGGTAGAACACCAACTTCGACATGATGCGGCAGCGTTTCAACAACCTGACCGTGGTCAGTGTCTTTGATCGCATACCCGTAGCCAGCAAGGCGGTGCTTCCATTCGCGTGCTGACAGGGAGCAGTCGCGCTCGCGCAGCACAAGGTCCATGACCTGTGCGGTGATGAAGGGATCTTTGTTGTACATAATGGACATTGGTTCATTCCTGATTGCCTGAAGTAATGGAAACAATCTGAAAGCCGACCAAGGCAACAGTCGTGCCAAAATGCGGCGGAACAAAGGTCATTTCAGGAAGCAGTCCGCCGGCTTCCCCTACGTCGAATTTGAGTTAAAATAAAGTATTTCAATACCTTGGGTCAGTGCCTTTCTTCACCCCCTGCGCGAAAGAAGCAATAAATTCGCCTTGTTCGACTGTATCGGGAATTGAAACACCTCTGGCGGCGCTGACCATCGCTATCGCTTCTTCGGCAGTATGACCCATGGTCACAAGCGTACAGGCCGCCGCCATACCGGTGCGCCCGATGCCAGCCCGGCAATGGATCGCAACAGACTGCCCCGCCGCCAGCCGGTTGCCTAGCTTTGCGATCAATGCGCTAAACTGATCTGGTTCGGGCAGGCCGAAATCCGGGATCGGATGGGACAGATAGGTGATACCCTGCGCAGCGCAAAGCGCAGCCTCGTCTCGCATCCCCAACGCATCTGCCTCTGCGGGGGGCAACATGGACAGGACGGTATCAACGCCTCGTGCCCGCAGCTCTGTCAATTGTTCCGCTGTCGGGCAGGGCGTCAGCCACAGGGACCCGACCCCGTCAAACGGCAGTGCAAAACACCAATCCGACACTCAGGAAAGACCTGCCTCCGCCTCGATCTGCTTGCGCGACTTGCGGGACCGCTCGGTTGCAGATTTCAGCTGACCACAGGCGGCCATGATGTCTTCGCCCCGCGGTTTGCGCACCGGTGAGGCATATCCGGCGTTATAAATGATCTCGGAAAAGGCGCGGATCCGGTTGTTTGACGAGCGTTTATAAGGCGCGCCGGGCCATTCGTTAAACGGGATCAGGTTGATCTTGGCCGGGATGCCCTTGATCAGCTCAACCAAACGATGGGCATCCTCGTCGCTGTCATTCACCCCGTGCAACATCACATATTCAAAGGTAATCCGCTCGGAATTGGACACTTTGGGATAGGCGCGCAGAGCCTCCAGCAACACCTCAAGGTTCCATTTCTTGTTGATCGGCACCAGCTTGTCGCGCACCTCATCCGTGGTCGCATGAAAGGAAATCGCCAGTTGGCACCCGATTTCCTCGGCTGTGCGGGCAATTTCAGGCACCACACCCGAGGTCGACAGGGTAATCCGACGGCGCGACAACTGGATACCTTCGGGATCCATGGCAATTTTCATCGCATCGCGCACATTCTCGAAATTATACAGCGGCTCGCCCATGCCCATCAGCACGATGTTGGACAGCAGCCGCCCTTCAACATGTTTCGCGCCGATTTCCGGCCATTCGCCCAGATCATCACGGGCAACCAATACCTGCCCGATGATTTCCCCGGCGGTCAGATTGCGCACCAATTTTTGCGTACCAGTATGACAGAACGAACAGGTCAGCGTGCACCCGACCTGCGAAGACACACAGAGCGTGCCACGCCCCTCTTCGGGGATATAGACAATCTCGACCTCATGACCGCCGGCAATCCGCACCAGATATTTGCGTGTGCCATCCTCGGACACTTGCCGCGTCACAACCTCGGGGATTTCAATGACAAAGTTCTCCGCCAGCTCGGCGCGGAACGCTTTGGACAGGTTGGTCATCTCAGCGAAATCACGCACACCCCAGCCATAGATCCACTGCCAGATCTGCCCAACCCGCATCTTGGCCTGCTTTTCCGGCACCCCTTGGGCGATCAACGCATCGCGCATGGCCTCGCGGGTCAAACCAATCAGGTTCTGCGGACCTTCCGGCAGTTTGCGCGGCATGGTATGAACATCTTGGGTAATCGGTGCTGTGGCAGACATGGGGCGACTCATCTAATAAGGATGTGCTTGCTATATAGGACTGCGCAGCATTTGCAAAAGACCCGCAACCCACCTGTGGTGCGCGCGCCCCGGCTTCATCTTGCCAATAAACTCAATCCCGCAGCCGCATCAGACACAACATCTGTTATCAGTCGCCGGTAAGGTGGGCACCTGGCCCACCTGCGCAATATCACCCGCCGCAGCGTTTCGCTGCATCTTCAACCGCTGCTGTGAAGCCCAGCAGTGAAAACGTGTCTTTTGTGTTTGTGCCACGACCAGAGCGGCCGGACAGCACCGCATTGGCCCCGCGCTTCATCGATGTGATGATCTTGGAATCATCATCGGTGGTTGCAGGCCATGCCCACTCCCCTTCGGTGAACAGTTCAAAGGTATTGCCGGAAATATCCATGGTCACCGTAGACCCGGAGGCAAAAGGATACCCGCCGGTAAAGGCAACCTGTCCTTTGGCACCCGCGGAAGGACGGTAAAACACCATCAACAGGGTCTGGCCGCGATTCACCGCCACCACACGCCCATCACGCGAATTCACGGTTTCCTTGGGTGTCGACACCCCCCAGCATTCCGTTGGGTTGTCTTCGACAAACACGCTCCAGTCGGTCTTTGCCGCCACACGGTTCGTGCTTTGCTGCTGTGCAAACGCCGCCGGTGCCAGCAATGCTGCCAAACCGATCGCGCACCCGAAATTCTTCATCATTCCCATTTGTCCAGCCTCCAAGCTGTCCTAAACCTCAATACCGACCAGACCCTGTTGGCGATGCTTTGCGCATCGCTCTTTGTTCAAGTGCCTGTTATCTTTTCGTCAAAAAGCATATTAACGCGAAACAGGCGACAGACGAAACCCTGATTGGCAGGTTTTCGCTTAATCCAAAGGTGAAAAATGACCCAAGCGGCCCCCTTTACCGAAGTTTGGCGCGGACCTTTCCTTGAAAGCGTTCATTCCGGCCATGCGGTGATCTGCGATGCAAGTGGTGAGATTGTTCAGGCTTGGGGGGATCCGACCCGAGTGATCCTGCCGCGTTCCTCATCCAAAATGATACAAGCACTGCCGCTGCTTACCTCTGGCGCGGCTGACGCATATCGGCTGACAACAGAGCAACTGGCCCTGTCTTGCGCCTCGCATCAAGGGGCTGCGATCCACACGGATCGTGTCGGGACATGGTTGGAGACACTTGGGTTTGCCGATGATGATTTCCGCTGCGGCCCGCAGGATCCTGCGGATAAAGACGCCCATGAGGGGCTGATCCGCGCTCATGAAACCCCTTGCCAGATCCACAACAACTGTTCTGGTAAACATGCGGGCTTTCTGACCCTGACCCAACATCTGAAGGCAGGCCCAGAATATGTGGAACCCGACCACCCCCTTCAGCGTGCCTGCCTTGAAGCATTTGAAACCGTCACACAGGAAACTTCTCCCGGATACGGGATCGACGGGTGTTCTGCCCCGAACTATGCCTGCACCCTGCACGGCATGGCCCGCGCGATGGCCCATTTTGCGGCAGCACCCGATGGCTCTGCCGAAGCACGATTGCATCAGGCGATGCGCCTGCACCCTGAATTGGTTGCTGGCGAAACCCGTGCCTGTACCGAATTGATGCGGGCGATGGATGGCAAGGTTGCGCTAAAAACCGGGGCCGAAGGATTTTTCATCGCGATCCTGCCGGAGCAGAAGCTGGGCATCGCGCTTAAGGCCGCGTGCGGCACCACCCGTGCGGCGGAATGTGCGATTGCCGCATTGCTGGTCAAACTTGGCGTGCTTGACGCAAATCACCCGGCAACACTGAAACGGCTGAACGCGCCAATCAAAAACTGGCGCGGGATCGAAACCGGCATCCTGAAACCGGCTGCCGGTCTGCTTTGAGCGGCGTTGTGGTGCTACATCTCGACGATGGGTGCCACTTCGACTGACCCGCCGGAGGCGCAGATCGGACAACCGGCAGCCATCTCGCAAGCCTCTTCAATGCTGTCAGCCTTAACGATGGTGTAACCGGACAGCGGATTCGATCCGCCATTGTCGGCAACGCCTGTGGCACTGACCGTTTTGGACATGCCAACGGGGTTGCCGGGATTGACCATCTTGTCACCCAGGCCTTCCATCCAGGCACCCCAAGCTTCCATCATCTTTGCCCCTTCTTCGGGGGTTTCCGGCATACCGCCACCATGAAATGCAAACATATATTCGGTCATTGTCGTGCTCCCTATTGGTGAATAGTTAGACTAGGAATTCACCCTTAGCATATCCTTGCACATAAAGCAGCGCCGTCAGGTCGCCAAAGTTCACTCGCACGTCACATTGCGCCGCAACTGACGGCTTGGCATGCAGCGCAACGCCCAGCCCGGCGCGTGTCAACATTCCCAGATCATTTGCGCCATCCCCAACAGCGATGACATCCCCGTCAGTTAGGCCCAGCCGTGCAGTGATCTCTTCCAAGGCATCCACCTTGGCTTGCCTGCCGAGGATCGGCATGCCCACCTCACCCGTCAAAACACCATTTTCGATTAACAATGTGTTTGCGCGGTTTTCGTCAAAACCCAGTTCCGCCGCAACCTTGGCCGTAAAGGCGGTAAAACCGCCCGATACCAGTGCCGCATGACCACCGTTTGCCTTCATGGTTGTCAGCAGCTCCTTGCCACCGGGCATGATACTGATCCGTTCCGCCAACACCTTGTCGATCACGGATGCATCCAGCCCTTTCATCAGCCCGACACGTTCGCGCAGCGCCCCATCAAAATCCAGCTCTCCATTCATCGCGCGGGCAGTGATGTCCTTGACCCTTTCGCCGACACCGGCCTCATCCGCCAGTTCGTCGATACATTCCTGTTGGATCATCGTGCTGTCCATATCGGCCAGGAGCATCTTCTTACGTCGCGTTGCGGTTGGCACCACCAGCAGATCCACCTGCATCGCCTGACAACTTTCCCAGACCTCCCAACGGTTTGCAGGCATATCCGGTACCGAAAATTCCGCTGCCTCATCCGGCGCCAGCCAAATGGCATCCCCCCCGCCCCAGGCATTGCGCAGGCTTTCAACCAAAGATGGCTCAAGCTCAGGTGTTTCAGGGGAGGTCAGCAAAACAACTGTAAACATGTCAAAGTTTCCGATCCGCGTCAGGGATGTCGTTAAAAAGCGATCAAGCGGCGGTCTAGCTCTGTTTTTGCGATTGCGCCAGCCCGCGCAGCGCCTTAAACGCGGCGGTGGGACACCCTTCCCCAACGAAGGGCGCATATCTGAGAGGATAGCATCAATGGCTATTGAACTACCGGTCACGCGGCCGACGAATCCGCGTTTTTCTTCTGGCCCCTGTGCCAAACCCCCCGTTTTTGATCTGACCGCTTTGTCTGACGCGCCTTTGGGCCGCAGCCACCGCGCCGCTGTTGGCAAGGCCAAATTGCTGGAAGCGATCGAAACCACCCGTGAAATTCTGGGCGTGCCTGCGGATTACCGCATCGGCATCGTGCCCGCGTCCGATACCGGCGCGTTTGAGATGGCCATGTGGAGCATGCTGGGCGAACGCCCTGTGCAGATGGTGGCATGGGAGTCATTCGGCGCAGGCTGGGTCACCGATGTGGTCAAACAGCTTAAGATCGAGGCGACAACCCATACAGCGGAGTACGGCGAGATCGTCGATATGGCCGCGCTGAACTATAACAATGATGTCTGTTTCACCTGGAACGGCACAACTTCCGGCGTGCGCATGGCAAATGGCGATGCGATTCCGGCAGACCGCAAGGGGCTGACCCTTTGTGATGCTACATCCGCCGCATTTGCCATGGACCTGCCTTGGGACAAACTGGATGTCACGACATTCTCCTGGCAGAAAGTGCTGGGCGGCGAAGCGGCACATGGCATGCTGATCCTGTCACCCCGCGCGGTTGAGCGGTTGGAAAACTACACCCCCGCATGGCCCCTGCCCAAGATTTTCCGCATGACCAAAGGCGGCAAACTCAATGAAGGCATCTTTAAGGGTGAAACCATCAACACCCCGTCGATGCTCTGTGTTGAGGACTATCTGAACGCACTGAAATGGGCGAAAACCGTTGGCGGCCTGCAAGGGTTGATCGCACGGGCCGACGCCAATGCGCAGGCGGTCGCGGATTTTGTGGCCGCCCATGAATGGATTGATTTCCTTGCCGTTGATCCGGCGACGCGGTCAAACACATCGGTTTGCCTGAAATTCACCGATCCACGCATTACCGATGGTGCCGCATTTGCCAAAGCTGTTGCAAAACGGCTGGCGGATGAGAACGTGGCGCTTGATATCGGTGCCTACCGCGACGCCCCTCCGGGTCTGCGGATCTGGTGCGGCGGCACGGTTGAAACGGCGGATGTCGCGGCGATGCTGCCTTGGCTTGCCTGGGCCTTCGAGACCGAAATCAACGCATAAACAGCAGCGGCGGGTCCCCTCCCGCCCTCACTTATACCGTAGGGCGGGGTTCACCCCGCCTGCCCCTTCTTATTTCATAAAGGACCAGCACCATGGCCCCCAAAGTACTCATCTCTGACAAGCTCAGCGAAGCCGCCGTTCAAATCTTCCGCGACCGTGGCATTGACGTCGATTTCCAGCCCGATCTGGGCAAGGACAAAGACAAACTGGCCGAGGTTATCGGCAATTATGACGGTCTTGCGATCCGCTCTGCGACCAAGGTAACCGAGAAAATCCTCGCCAATGCGCCCAACCTTCAGGTCATTGGCCGCGCCGGCATCGGTACCGACAACATCGACAAGGAAGCCGCGTCGAAAAAAGGTGTGATCGTGATGAACACACCTTTCGGCAATATGATCACCACCGCCGAACACGCCATCGCGATGATGTTTGCCGTCGCGCGTCAAATCCCCGAAGCCAGTGCCTCAACGCATGCCGGAAAATGGGAAAAGTCCAAATTCATGGGTGTCGAGCTGACCGGCAAGACATTGGGCGTGATCGGTGCCGGCAACATCGGTGGGATCGTGTGTGACCGTGCACGGGGCCTTAAGATGAAGGTTGTCGCCTATGACCCCTTCCTCGGTGAAGAGAAAGCCAAGAAAATCGGTGTTGAAAAGGTCGAGTTGGACGAACTGCTGACGCGGGCCGATTTCATCACCCTGCATGTGCCCTTCACCGAAGCGACCGCGAATATCCTCAGCCGTGAAAACCTTGAGAAAACCAAGAAAGGCGTGCGCATTGTCAACTGTGCCCGCGGTGGTCTGGTTGACGAAGAGGCGCTGGCCGATCTGCTGAAGTCTGGCCATGTCGCCGGTGCCGCCTTTGACGTGTTCAAGGAAGAGCCGGCCACGGAAAACCCGCTGTTCAACCTGCCCAACGTGGTTTGCACCCCGCATCTTGGCGCGGCAACAACCGAGGCGCAGGAAAACGTGGCCCTGCAGGTTGCCGAACAAATGGCAGATTACCTGCTGACCGGCGCGGTCAGCAACGCATTGAACATGCCCTCCGTCACCGCCGAAGAGGCCAAGGTGATGACCCCGTGGATCAACCTTGCGGGACACCTTGGGGCCTTCATCGGTCAGATGACAGATGAACCGATCAAGGCGATCAACATCCTGTATGATGGCACCGTGTCTGAAATGAACCTTGAGGCGCTGAACTGTGGCGTTGTCGCGGGCATCATGAAACGCGCCAACCCTGACGTGAATATGGTCAGCGCCCCTGTGGTTGCCCGTGAAAAAGGCATCCAGATCAGCACGACCAATCAGGACAAATCAGGCGTGTTCGACGGCTATGTCAAAGTCACTGTGGTGACGGAAAAACGCGAACGTTCGGTTGCAGGGACTGTGTTCTCTGACGGCAAGCCACGGTTTATCCAGATCAAAGGCATTCAGGTCGACGCCGAAATCGGCGCGCATATGCTTTATACGACAAACGAGGACGTGCCGGGCATCATCGGTACGCTGGGTCAGACCATGGGCGAAAACGGCGTGAACATCGCAAACTTTACCCTTGGCCGTTCCGAGGCGAAGGGCGAGGCCATTGCGCTGCTTTATGTGGATGAACAGGTGCCTGCAACGGTCATCGACAAACTGGCTGCAACAGGCATGTTCAGACAAATCAAACCGCTGCAATTCGACGTGGCCTGAAACCACTCGCAATGCTAGACACTCAGCGCCCGCCCCGATTTGGGGTGGGCGTTTTTGATGGAGCCTCCCGATGACCAAACCAATTTATGCCATAGGTGATATTCACGGGCAGCTGGCCGAATTGCACCGCGTGCTTGGGTTGATCGAAGCGGATGGCGGACCGGATGCCGAAATCGTCTTTCTGGGCGATTACACCGACCGTGGCCCTGACAGCAAAGGGGTGTTGGATCTGCTTGTCGAAGGACAGGCAGAGGGGCGCAACTGGACCTTCCTGCAGGGCAATCATGACCGCATGTTTCACTGGTTCATGCGCGATTATCCCCAACACGAGGCCTATCTGCCGGTTGAACTTTACTGGCTGCATCCGCGTCTGGGGGGCGATACGACGCTGGCCTCTTACGGCGTTGAGTTCACGGCAAGATCCCGCATGTTGGAAGTGCATCGGATGGCGCGTAACACTGTGCCTCAGGCCCATGTGACGTTCCTGCAAGATGCAGTTTTGTCCCATGAAACCGAAAGCCTGTTCTTCGCCCACGCTGGCATCCGCCCCGGTGTTGCCCTGCGTGATCAGGATGAAGAAGATCTGCTGTGGATTCGCAAAGAGTTTCACGTTGACCCACGCATGCACCCGAAACTGGTTGTGCATGGGCATACGCCGGTTGAACAGGCGCAGCATTATGGCAACCGCGTCAACCTTGATAGCGGGGCCGGATACGGCAAACCATTAACGGCAGCCGTGTTTGAAGGAACCGACTGCTGGGCGCTGGATCGAAATGGACGTACAAAGCTGGTGCCCGATCCGACGTAGGGTTTACCTGTCAAAAATCCCCCTTTGCCCTTATTCATTAAGCCAACAAATGAGGGGGACCTATCATGAGCACCGAAATCGTTATTCTGGGCGGCGCGCGTACCGCAATCGGCACCTTTGGCGGTGCCTTGGCCGGAACCGCGCCGGTCGATCTGGGCACGGTCGTGGCCAAAGCGGCGCTGGAACGCAGCGGGGTTGAACCCGCACAAATCGGGCATGTGGCTTATGGCAATGTCATCAACACCGAGCCGCGCGATATGTATCTGTCACGGGTTGCGGCGATGCAGGCGGATATTCCCGACAGCGTTCCCGCAATGAATGTGAACCGGCTCTGCGGTTCTGGTGTGCAGGCGATTGTCTCGGCCACGCAGTCCTTGATGCTGGGCGATGCCGAATTTGCACTGGCAGGCGGTGCCGAGAATATGTCCCGCTCCCCCTATATCCTGTCCGGCGCGCGTTGGGGCCAGAAAATGGGCGATGTGGCAACCATCGACATGATGTTGGGCACGCTGAACTGCCCATTTGGGACGGGGCATATGGGTGTCACAGCGGAAAATGTCGCGGCAGAGCATGACATCAGCCGCGCGGATCAGGATGCCTTTGCGCTGGAAAGCCAGCGTCGTGCCGCCGCGGCGATCGAAGCGGGTTACTTCACAGACCAGATCGCGCCGGTTGAGGTGCGGGTGAAACGGGACATGGTGCCCTTTGAAGTCGACGAACACCCCAAGGCCACGACACTCGACGCGCTGACAGGTTTGCGGACCGTGTTTCAAAAAGACGGTACCGTCACGGCGGGCAATGCCAGCGGCATTAACGACGGGGCAGCGGCGGTTGTGCTGGCCACGGCAGATGCCGCAGCACGCGCCGGTCTGACGCCCCGGGCGCGGGTCATCGGCTATGCCCACGCAGGTGTTCGGCCTGAAGTAATGGGCATTGGTCCGGTTCCGGCAGTGCAGAACTTGCTGGAGAAAACCGGGTTGAAAGCAACTGATTTCGATGTGATCGAAAGCAACGAGGCCTTTGCCTCGCAAGCGCTGGCTGTCACCAAAAACCTTGGGTTTGATCCAGCCAAAGTGAACCCCAATGGCGGCGCAATCGCGTTGGGTCATCCGGTGGGCGCAACCGGTGCAATCATCACCGTCAAAGCCCTGTATGAGTTGGAACGAACGGGCGGCAAACGCGCCCTGATCACCATGTGCATTGGTGGCGGTCAGGGCATCGCCCTTGCCATCGAACGGATCTAACGCCCGGCGCTAAAACAGTGCGTCGATCAACAGCAGCGCACCGATGCCCGTCATGGCCCCGACAAAACCCGCAAGAACAAACCAGCGTTTGCGCGGGCGGCGGTCCACTTGCGGTGGGTTGGTCTGGCGCATCAAGGCATCCTCGACCAGCCCGGGCAGGCGCGGACCAAAGCGAGCCAGCACCATGGCTGTATTCGCCAGATCAGTGACGACAGCACGCGGACCGATGGATTTGCTGATGTAGTCGGTGACAATCGGGCTGGCCACTTCCCAAATGTTCATATTCGGGTTCAAGGACCGCGCAACCCCTTCAACAACCACCATGGTGCGTTGCAACAGGATCAGCTCGGTGCGGGTTTCCATCCCGAAACGTTCTGTCACTTCAAACAGATAGGCCAGCAGCCGCGCCATTGAGATATGGGTGGCGTCCATCCCGAAAATCGGCTCGCCCACTGCCCGCAAGGCACGGGCAAATTCATCCACATCTTTGTCTGCGGGCACATACCCGGCCTCAAAGTGTACCCGCGCGACACGTTTGTAGTCCCGCCGGATAAAGCCAAACAGAATCTCGGCGTAAACCCGGCGGGTGTATTCATCAATGTGCCCCATGATACCGAAATCATAGGCAATGATATTGCCGTTGGGTGCGACTTTCAGGTTCCCCTGATGCATATCCGCATGAAAATACCCGTCGCGCAGCGCATGGCTGAGGAACAGTTGCAGCACCCGATTGCTAAGTGCGACCCGGTCATGACCGGCCGCATCAATCGCGGCATTGTCCCCCATCGACACACCATCCGCCCATTCCAGCGTCATCACCCGGCGCGAGGAGTGATTCCACTTGATCGCGGGCAGTTGGAAACCCTCGTCCTTATCTGTGTTGGCAGCAAATTCAGAGGCCGCAGCACTTTCCAGCCGCAGGTCCAGCTCACCGCGCACCACACCATCGAAATGTTCGATCACATCCATCGGGCGCAAGCGGCGCGAGCCGGGGGAAAACAATTCAACCAGACGGGCGGCCAGATAAAAGGCGTCGATGTCCTTGCGAAATGCCTTTTCGATACCTGGGCGCAGCACTTTGACCGCGACGTCCTCGCCTGTGTCCACCAAAGTGGCGCGGTGGACCTGTGCAATGGAAGCGGCAGCGACAGACGGACTGAATTCGGAAAAAATCTGTTCCAGTGGCAAGCCCAGCTCGTGTTCAACTGCGGCCTTGGCCTGTTCTGTGGAAAACGGCGGCAGCTTGTCTTGCAACACGCGCAACTGCACGGCCAGTTCATCCCCGACCACATCAGGACGGGTCGACAAAACCTGCCCGAATTTGATGTAAGCCGGGCCAAGTGCAGTCAGCGCACGGGTGGCAGGCGGCATGGTCGGATCACCGCGATAGCCCAGAAACTTGAACGGCAGGCCCAGCGCCCGCGCAACAAAGCGCAGTGTTGGTGTGGCCTCGAAGGCATCCAGCACGACGTTCATCGCGCCAGCGCGTTCCAATGTCGCGCCGGTACGGATCAGCCGCCAGATGTTATGCGGACCTCTCAAAGCTTCCAACCGGAATGCAGGGCGGCGATGCCCATGGTGAGGTTGCGATATTTCGCCTGTTCAAAACCGGCGGCGCGCACCATGCCAAGAAAGGTCTCTTGGTCAGGAAAATTGCGAATCGATTCAACAAGATATTGATAACTGTCACGATCATTCGCGATCACCTGTCCCATGCGCGGGATCACGTTGAAACTATAAAGGTCATAGGCCTTTTGCATCATCGGATTGGGCAGCTGACTGAACTCCAGCACCATCAGACGACCACCGGGGCGCAATACACGATAGGCTTCGTTCAAAGCCTCTTGCGGGCGGGTAACGTTCCTGATTCCAAAGCTGATGGTGTAAACATCAAACGTGTTGTCCTCGAACGGCAGCGCCATGGCGTCACCGACGACCCAGTCAAGACTGTCGGCCATTGCAGCCGCTTCGGCGCGTTTGCGCCCTTCAACCAGCATCCCTTCGGTCAGGTCACAAACCGTTGCATGACCCGCACCCGCACGTTTCAGGAATTTGAACGATACATCCCCCGTACCACCAGCCACATCCAACAGCTTTTGACCGGCACGTGGTGCCAGCCAATCCATCATCGCCTCTTTCCAGATGCGGTGAATGCCAACACTCATCACATCGTTCATGATGTCGTATTTATTGGCCACGTCTGAAAACAGACTGCGGACCATGCCCGCCTTGTCGTCCTCGGGTACGGTTTGGGAACCGAAATGGGTCGTCTTGTCGTTCATGGCTGTTGTCCCGATATTGTCAAAGACGAGATATAGCGCCAAAGCCATAGATACAAACAGCCAATTGCCGCAGGTCCACCGGAAGGAAAGCCAATGCCAGAGTTACCCGAAGTAGAGACCGTGATGCGCGGACTGGCCCCTGCGATGCAGGGTGCGGTGATTGCACAGGCAGATGTGAACCGGCCCAACCTACGCTGGCCCTTTCCCGTGGATATGGCAGAGCGCCTGACGGGTCAGACCGTTCTGCAACTGCGCCGCCGGTCCAAGTATATTCTGGCGGACCTCAGTTCGGGGGAATCACTACTGATCCACCTGGGTATGTCAGGGCGGATGCTGGTGTCAGGTGATCCTCTGGGACAATTTGTGCAGGAACATCCGATAGCGGAAAAACACGATCACGTGGTATTTCATATGGCCAATGGTGCGCGGATTACCTTCAACGATCCGCGCCGTTTCGGGGCGATGGATTTGCTGGATACCGCAACAGCGGCGCAGCACAAATTACTGGCAGTGCTGGGGCCGGAGCCATTGGGCAATGACTTTCACGAGGCGCATTTGATTGCCGCGTTCAAGGGGCGCAACACACCGGTGAAATCCGCGCTGCTGGATCAGCGGATCATCGCGGGTCTGGGAAATATCTATGTCTGTGAAGCACTTTACCGCGCCGGCATTCATCCCGCACGCAAGGCCGGCAAGTTGTCCCGCCCCCGCGTGGCGGCACTTGTGCCAATCATCCGCGAGGTTCTGGGGCAGGCGATTGAGGCAGGGGGATCATCGCTTAAGGACTTTCGTCAGGCGGATGGGGAACTGGGCTATTTCCAGCACAGTTTTGACGTTTATGGGCGCGAGGGGGACCCTTGCCGGACCCCGGAATGTACGCAGGTGATCAAACGGATCGTTCAATCGGGACGTTCATCTTTCTACTGTAGTCAATGCCAAAGATAGCTTGAAACGATGCGAACCCGTGGTATGCACGAACGCCAGTGCGTAACAATAAAAGAGCATTCTTGATGGCTTATGAAACGATCACGTTAGATGTCGACAATCATGTGGCCCTTGTCACGCTGAACCGTCCTGACGCGCTAAATGCGCTGAATGATGTGTTGATGGGCGAACTGGCTGATGCCTTGAAAGGCTGCCAGGAAAACGAGAAAGTCCGTTGCATCGTGATCACCGGGTCGGAAAAGGCCTTTGCTGCCGGTGCCGATATTGCGATGATGAAGGACAAGTCTTTTGTAGAGGTCTTTGCCGGCGATCTGTTCACACCGGAGACAGACCAGATCATGCGCGTGCGTAAACCGATCATTGCTGCCGTGTCCGGTTATGCGCTGGGCGGTGGCTGCGAACTGGCGATGATGTGTGACTTTATCATCTGCTCCGAAACCGCGAAATTCGGCCAGCCAGAGATCAACCTTGGCGTTGTGGCCGGTATCGGTGGCACTCAGCGTCTGACCCGTCTGGTGGGCAAGTCCAAAGCGATGGACATGAACCTGACCGGCCGCTTTATGGATGCCGCCGAGGCAGAGCGTTCCGGCCTTGTCTCGCGCGTGGTACCCGTGAAAAAACTGATGGAAGAGGCGCTGGGCGCTGCGGGCAAAATCGCCGAAAAATCCATGATGTCGGTGATGGTTGTCAAAGAAGCGGTGAACCGCGCCTATGAGGTGCCATTGCGCGAAGGCCTGCTGTTTGAACGCCGGATGTTCCATTCGCTGTTTGCAACCGAAGACCAGAAGGAAGGCATGAGCGCGTTTATCGAAAAGCGCGAGGCGCAGTTCCGGGATAAGTGATCAAGGAGCGGATGGCCGCACTGCAAAGCAGAACGCGGTCATAAGCCAAACCCTTGATCTGACCTGAGCGCACAGCGGTTTCCATCTGGATCGTGAAACTCCGCGGTTGTGCCCCAAGAATGCTCCATAACCTTTACAGTGACGCCCTTAGCGCGAAGCGCGTCACTGGTGACTTTAACATCTTCAACGTTAAAGCGGAATTTGACCGGTGACATTTCGATGGGCTTCGGACCATCATATGCGACACCATCATTTTCGACCATCAGATAGGTATCCCCAAGGCTAAAAGTGGTCAGCCGCTCTTCTGGCCGGTCGATCCTGTACAAGAGATCCAGTTCAAGCACGTCCCGGTAAAAAGCCACACAGTCGTTATAGTTCTGTGTGAAAAGAATAATTCCGGCCATTGTGTATCGCATTTTCCATCCTTCCCTGTCGTGAGCAAGCGAACATCACGCGCTCCGTTGCTGACGCTACAAGCTGAAGCATGGTTTAGCTCAAGCAGAATTTTTGGTGATTTGGTGTTTCTCTGCAGACGCAAGGCGGCCAACTGCGCAGCACACCTTTACAACCTCCCCCCAACCCCGCTATAGCCGCCCGATACATGCGCGTGCAGCCCGCTCAGGCTAGAATCACCTTCCCCGATGGGGAACCGTTTCAAACGGTCAGGGTTTGGCGTCACGCGTCGAAATTTTGAATATGACCCAAAGGTAGATCCGCATGGCCAATACACCACAAGCCAAAAAACGCGCCCGTCAGAACGAAAAGCGCTTCCAGATCAACAAAGCACGCCGCTCGCGCATCCGCACGTATCTGCGCAAGGTTGAAGAAGCTATCGAATCTGGCGTGAAAGAAGACGCAGTTGCCGCACTTAAGGCGGCCCAGCCAGAGCTGATGCGCGGCGTGACAAAAGGGGTGTATCATAAGAACACCGCTTCGCGGAAAATGTCCCGTTTGGCGGCACGCGTTAAAGCGATCGCATAAGAATCATGATTCTCACACTGTGAGGATTAGCTAATATACTGATAAAAAAGGCGTCGGCATCCGGCGCCTTTTTCTTTGAAAAAATGGTCTCGAAAAATGCCGAGAGATTCTTTTCGGCAATTCACGAGTCAAGTTTGAAGATGTGTTGAAGCGCCCCCTGAACAATTGCTACCACAATAAGGCGATTCACATCGCAGGGGGACAGGCTTTGGAAAAAGGTGCAAGTTGCCGCGCATCTTAAAAGCCCAAAGGACGATACAGGCCACTGGGTCTAGGTAGCCGAAATGCAGATGCGGTTATGCGTATCTGACCTGTCACATAATAAATAGGCGGGGATCTCGTCTGACGGATGTCATCCGAATGGGTGTCATTATGTCGGCGGGTCATCCTGCAATGTGTCTATCGGACGCAAGTCGGTTACTTGGTTGTAGCCGAACCGGTTGATGCGTGCCGGTCGAAGATGAGTTGGTAGGTGCCGGAACTTTCCGGTGTTGGGATACAGGGACAGAATGTACAAGATGACGCAGGACCAATGGAGCAATATCAGGCAGCGCCTGTTGAAGACCGTCGGACAAAACAGCTTTACCACATGGATCGCGCCCATGGTTCCGGGCGATATTAAGGACGGCATCATCACTTTGAATGTGCCGACCAACTTCTTTGGCAATTACGTCAGCCAGAATTTTTCAGACCTGATTCTGCACGAGATCAACGCAGAGGGCATTGATGTATCGCGGCTGAATTTTGCGATTTCCGCGAAGCCTGCCGCCGCTGTCGAAACCACCCCGGCACAGGCCAAACACACCACTGCGGCAACAAAGCCCGCAGTGGCCACGCCCGAAAGCGTCACCACCACCGCCCCGCTTGATCCACGTTTCAGCTTTGACAACTTTGTTGTTGGTAAGCCAAACGAACTGGCCCATGCCGCCGCGCGCCGTGTTGCCGAAGGCGGACCTGTCACATTTAACCCGCTGTTCCTTTATGGTGGTGTTGGCCTTGGCAAAACCCACCTGATGCATGCGATTGCCCGCGAATTGCAGCAGCGCCAGCCAGAGATGTCTGTACTGTATCTGTCAGCGGAACAATTCATGTACCGTTTCGTGCAGGCGCTGCGCGATCGCAAGATGATGGATTTCAAAGAGCTGTTCCGTTCTGTCGACGTGCTGATGGTGGATGATGTACAGTTCATCGCCGGCAAGGACAGCACACAGGAAGAGTTCTTTCACACTTTCAACGCGCTGGTGGATCAGAACAAGCAGATCATCATTTCCGCGGACCGCGCCCCGACAGACATCAAGGACCTTGAAGAACGTGTGCAATCGCGCCTGCAATGCGGGTTGGTGGTTGATTTGCACCCAACAGACTACGAATTGCGCCTTGGGATTTTGCAAAGCAAGCTGGAAGTGCAGCAGAAAACCTATCCCGGTCTGGATGTTGAAAACGGGGTGCTCGAGTTTCTGGCTCACCGGATCACGTCAAACGTGCGTGTCCTGGAAGGGGCACTGACGCGGCTGTTTGCCTTTGGGTCGTTGGTCGGCCGCGAGATCAATATGGAGCTGACCCAGGATTGTCTGGCTGATGTGCTGCGTTCCAGCGAACGCAAGATCACGGTAGAGGAAATCCAGCGCAAGGTATCCGAGCATTACAATATTCGCCTCAGCGATATGATCGGACCGAAACGTCTGCGCAGCTATGCGCGCCCCCGTCAGGTGGCAATGTATCTGTCCAAACAACTGACCAGCCGGTCCTTGCCTGAAATCGGGCGGCGTTTTGGCGGGCGGGACCATACAACGGTGATGCATGGTGTGCGCCGGATCGAAGAGCTGAAGCAGTCCGACAGCCAGATTGCAGAAGACCTTGAATTGCTGGGCCGCGCCCTGAAATCATAGACAGGTCTGCAACGACTTATCTGTTTTAACGGGGGGCTCTTTGCCCCCTCTTGCATTTGCATTCACAAAAGCCCAAAAGTCTTGCGAAAGACGGGGAACCGGGTAGTCTGCCTTTCCCGGCAGTCATTGGGAGACGGCACATGAAATTCAGCATCGAACGCGCGGCATTGCTTAAGGCCGTCAGTCAGGCCCAGTCTGTTGTGGAGCGGCGCAATACCATTCCGATCCTCGCCAACGTTCTGATCGAGGCGGAAGGCAGCGATGTATCATTCCGCGCCACCGATCTGGATATTGAAGTGGTCGACAAAGTGGGCGCACAGGTTGAACGCGCCGGGGCCACCACCGTTTCTGCCACCTTGCTGCATGAGATCGTGCGCAAACTGCCCGATGGTGCCTTGATCAACCTGACTGCGGATAGTGCCGCCGGCCGGATGACGGTTGAGGCAGGTCGGTCTAACTTCTCGCTCGCCACCTTGCCGCGCGAGGATTTTCCGGTGATGGCGACTTCTGAATATGCCTCAAACTTCAGCGTGGCGGCCCCCGTGCTGCGCCGCCTGTTCGACAAGTCCAAATTCGCCATCTCTACCGAGGAAACACGGTATTACCTAAACGGCGTTTACATGCATATCTCTGATGCGGATGGCGGCAAGGTGCTGCGCTGTGTGGCAACGGATGGTCACCGTCTGGCACGGATTGATGCGGATCTGCCAGAGGGCGCGTCTGACATGCCTGGCGTGATCGTGCCGCGCAAAACCGTGGGCGAGCTGCGCAAGCTGCTGGAAGATGACGACATGAAGATCGCAGTCTCCGTTTCCGAAACCAAGGTGCGTTTTGCCACGCCCGAAATTACCCTGACGTCCAAGGTTATTGACGGTACCTTCCCCGACTATACCCGCGTTATCCCGCAGGGAAACACGCGGAAGATGGAAGTCGATGCCTCTGATTTTGCCAAGGCGGTGGACCGTGTGGCAACTGTCAGCTCCGAACGTTCGCGGGCGGTAAAGCTGCAATTGGATGAGGACCGGCTGGTCCTGTCAGTCAATGCGCCCGATAGCGGTGCCGCCGAGGAAGAACTGGTTGTGGCCTATGGTGACGAGCGGCTTGAGATCGGATTTAACGCAAAATATCTGCTGGAGATTGCCAGCCAGGTGGACCGCGAGAACGCCGTGTTCCTGTTCAACTCATCTGGCGATCCAACCTTGATGCGCGAAGGCAATGACATGTCGGCCGTTTATGTCGTCATGCCGATGCGTGTGTGAGGGGCGCGGAAACTTTCAAAGTTTCCAACCGTTTTCCTTGACTGAAAACGGGGCCGCAGATGGGTAACCTGCACCTCTCCCAGCTGACGCTATCACATTTCCGCTCGCATAAGCGTGCCATGATCGACTGTGACGCGCGCCCGGTTGCCATCTACGGGCCTAATGGCGCGGGCAAGACCAACATCCTTGAAGCTGTGTCGCTCCTGTCTCCCGGACGCGGGCTGCGCCGCTCCAGTGCGCAAGACATGACACGTCGCCCCGAGGCGCTGGGGTGGAAGGTTACCGGCCTTCTGCACGCCCTGAACAATCTCCATGAACTCGAAATCTGGTCGGAGGCAGGGGCTGCGCGCCAGACCCGTATCGACGGCAAGGCCGCGCCGCAAACCTCACTGGGGCGGATCGGGCGGGTGTTGTGGCTGATCCCTGCAATGGACCGTTTGTGGATCGAAGGCGCAGAGGGCCGTCGCCGGTTTCTTGACCGTATGACCCTTAGCTTTTTGCCGGATCATGCTGAACATTCTCTCTCCTATGAAAAAGCCATGCGTGAGCGCAACCGGCTGCTCAAGGATATGGTGCGCGAACCCGCGTGGTACGCCGCGCTGGAACTGCGCATGGCCGAAGCAGGTGCCGCCATCCACGCAGGCCGGCTGAACGCGCTGGAGGCGATCAGGGCGGCGCAAGAGCAGGCCGAAACCGCCTTTCCCACCGCGACGCTCACCCTGCAATGCGACATGCCTGCCGCCCCGCAGGATCTGCGCGAGGCACTGGCCGCAAACCGGACCCGTGATCTGGCGGCGGGGCGTACCCTGATCGGGCCGCATCGCGCCGATCTGCAAGGTATCTATGCCGCCAAGGATATCCCCGCCAGGGATTGCTCCACAGGCGAGCAGAAAGCCCTGTTGGTGTCGCTGATCCTTGCCAATGCCCGTGCGCTGGCCGCCGACCTTGGTGCCCCGCCGCTTTTGCTGTTGGACGAGGTCGCGGCACATCTTGATGCCAACCGTCAGGCCGCGCTTTACGACGAGATTTGCGCGCTTGGGGCGCAGGCCTGGATGACCGGCACAGGCCCCGAAATGTTCGCCGCTTTGGGGGATCGCGCACAGGTTCTGGAAGTGACTGAAGAACAAGGTGCCTCGACCGTCCGACAGGTCTGATCGCTGCCGACAATCACCCACAAAATCTTGTGCCATTCGCGTGACAATCCCTTGGGAAACCACTATAAATCGGACAACAAAAAGAGGTTTTTCCGCATGTCCGAGCAAGAGCAAGCACCAGAAGAATACGGTGCCGATTCTATTAAAGTTCTCAAAGGGTTAGAAGCTGTTCGCAAGCGCCCCGGCATGTACATCGGGGACACTGACGACGGCTCTGGTCTGCACCATATGGTCTATGAGGTCGTGGACAACGGCATTGATGAGGCATTGGCCGGTCACGCGGATGCGGTAAACGTCACAATTCACGACGATCTCTCTGTTTCGGTTAGTGATAACGGGCGCGGTATTCCCGTGGGTATCCACGAGGAAGAAGGCGTTTCCGCCGCTGAAGTTATCATGACGCAGCTGCATGCGGGCGGCAAATTCGACAGCAATTCCTATAAGGTGTCCGGTGGTCTGCACGGTGTGGGTGTATCCGTTGTAAACGCCCTCTCCGACTGGCTGGAGCTGCGCATCTGGCGCGATGGCAAGGAACATGTGGCACGCTTTGAGGGCGGCTTCACCACAGAGCACCTCAAGGTTGTCGGCCCCACAGATCGCAAGGGCACTGAAGTCCGCTTTATGGCGTCGACGGATACGTTTTCAAACCTCGAATATTCCTTCGAAACGCTGGAAAAGCGCCTGCGCGAACTGGCGTTTCTGAACTCCGGTGTGCGGATCATCCTGACCGACGAACGCCCCGCGGAACCCCTGCGCACAGAGCTGTTTTACGAAGGTGGCGTAAAGGAATTTGTGAAATACCTTGATCGCAACAAAACCTCTGTCATGCCCGAACCGATCTTTGTCACCGGCGAACGCGACGACATCGGTGTCGAAGTGGCAATGTGGTGGAATGACAGCTATCACGAAAACGTTCTGCCCTTCACCAACAACATCCCGCAGCGCGATGGCGGCACCCATATGGCGGGTTTTCGCGGCGCACTGACCCGGACCATCAACAATTATGCCCAGTCCTCTGGCATCGCCAAAAAGGAAAAGGTCACCTTCACCGGGGATGACGCCCGTGAGGGTCTGACCTGTGTGCTGAGCGTCAAGGTGCCGGACCCCAAGTTCAGCTCGCAAACCAAGGACAAGCTGGTCTCTTCCGAAGTCCGCCCCGCGGTTGAGGGGCTGGTTAACGAAAAGCTGGCCGAATGGTTCGAGGAAAACCCCAACGAGGCCCGCGTTGTCGTCGGCAAGATTATCGAAGCCGCCCATGCCCGCGAGGCGGCCCGCAAGGCGCGTGATCTGACGCGGCGCAAGACGGCAATGGATGTGAATTTCCTTGCTGGCAAGCTCAAGGATTGCTCCGAAAAAGACCCCTCCAAAACCGAAGTCTTCCTGGTGGAGGGGGACTCTGCTGGTGGTTCCGCACAAACCGGCCGTGACCGTCAAACACAGGCGATCCTGCCGCTGAAAGGTAAGATCCTCAACGTCGAACGCGCGCGGTTCGACCGGATGCTTGGTAGTCAGGAAATCGGCAACCTTGTGATGGCGCTTGGCACCGGCATCGGGCGCGACGAATTCAACATCGAAAAACTGCGCTACCACAAGATCGTCATCATGACGGACGCGGACGTAGACGGGGCGCATATTCGAACATTGCTGCTGACCTTCTTCTTCCGCCAGATGCCGCAGCTGATCGAACAGGGGTACCTCTATATCGCCCAGCCGCCGCTTTACAAAGTGTCGCGCGGCAAATCCGAAGTGTACCTGAAAGATCAGGCTGAAATGGACGAATACCTGATCACCCAAGGTACCGAAGGTGCCATGCTGCGCCAGGGCAATGGCGAGGAAATCACCGGGGCTGATCTGGCCCGTGTGGTCGATAATGCCCGCCAGCTGCGCCGCGTTCTGGAAGCCTTTCCAACGCATTACCCGCGCCACATTCTGGAACAGGCCGCCATTGCCGGTGCCTTCGTCCCCGGCGCAGTAGAGGCGGATTTGCAAGGCGTGGCCGACAAGGTTGCCAAACGTCTGAACCTGATCGCGCTGGAATACGAACAGGGCTGGCAGGGCCGTATCACGCAAGATCACGGCATCAAACTTGCCCGCATCCTGCGCGGCGTCGAAGAAGTGCGCACGCTGGATGGCAAAATGCTGCGCTCTGGTGAGGCCCGCAAATCCGGCACCTTCACGGAGCATCTACAGGACGTTTACGAATTACCTGCCACCCTGCTGCGCAAAGATCGCGCACAGGTTATCAATGGCCCGATGGACCTGTTGGATGCCATTTTGGCGGAAGGTGAAAAAGGCCTGTCCTTGCAGCGCTACAAAGGCTTGGGTGAAATGAACCCTGACCAGCTTTGGGAAACCACGCTGGACCCGGACGCGCGCACATTGCTGCAGGTCAAGGTCGAAGACATGGCAGATGCGGATGACCTGTTCACCAAACTGATGGGGGATGTGGTTGAACCACGCCGCGAATTCATCCAGCAGAATGCGCTGAACGTCGAAAACCTCGACTTCTGATCCCAAATGGCAAACACGGGGGCAGTGCAATCCCGCGCCGCCCCCGTGCTTCATCTTGCCAATAGATTCAATTCCACAGCATCTGTCCGGCGCAAACGTCCGCGTTCAACGGGTTATTTCAATCCGTTGCGCGCAATATAGCGGGCCAGATCAAGGATAAGCTGCCCTCGGGCCTGTGCGATCGCATTGGGGCCACCTTTCGGGTCAAAGGCCACAGTCAGGGCAAATAACCCCGACCGCTCGCGCCGCCCATCCGCGACAGCCACAAAATACTGGCCCGAAGTTTCGAACGTGCCACTGCTTGTCGCCACCAGTTCCGAAAACCTGATTTCCAGACGCGCATCAGGGAATTCCTCAAACGGCCATGGCTCTGACGCGACACGCCGGTTGGTTAGCCGCGCAAGGTTCTGGCTGAGTTCAAGCGCGATGGCACGGTCCGGCGCATCCGCCCAAAGTACATCCGAAGAGCTGGTCAGTGTACCGTCCGCGCCACGAATGGAAATCTCGTCTGACGCGGCATAGCTGGGCAAGGATACATCCTTGACCTCAACCGACGAAAACCCAATGCGCAAGGTATCCCCGATCACTGGCGGGCTGACGGCAAACCGTTCCGCCGATCCGCAGGCGGCAAGCAAGGACAGTAGGAAGAGGGAAATCAAACGGGCAGCAAAAGTCATATCTATCTTCCAAGCAAAAGCGAGTTGGGATTACGTTCGATGGTACGAGCCAAAGACGCAAGGGCGTCAGCAGCTTTTTGGATGTCACGCATCGTGGTTTGTGCCTCGCGGCTCAGCTGGTCACCCTTGTTATAGCCGTCGATGGTACGTCCCGCCCGGTTAAACAGCGCTGTCAGGCGTTCGACAATTTTGGGCAAATCCTTGGCCGATACCGCAACGCTGTCCGCGGCATTGCGGGCCGAGACCAGCGTCTGGTTCACATTCTCAATCGCCCCGCCTTCGCGCAGCTCCTGAAGCGTATAATTCACCTCGTCCAGCGCACGCTTCAATGACCCCGGCAGGGCTTTGGCGTCCTCCGCACCAACAACTGCCTCGGCAGCTTTGGCCAATCCAGTCAACTCGTCAATCAAGGCGTCTACCTCAAGCGATTCCGCTTTCGCCACTACGGCTTCGATCTGCGTAATCAGTGCCGGCACCCCTGCAACAGAGTCTTCCACGGTCTTCGCCGCACCAAGGGCGGAATCCAGCACCTGAGAGATCTTGGTGGTGATCCGCTCCTGTTCAAGCTGTGTCACCAACTCTTCAACCCGCATGAGAGTCGCATTCAGCGTGACAGGAATGTTCTGCACATCCTCAGAGGCGACCAGCCCCTGTACTTCACCCAGCAATAAACGCCCCTCGCTGAGGGTCACGTTTACCTCATCCAGCGTCTGTTTCACGGCACCGGGCAGGGCCTGCACACCCTCGCTGTCCACCATCGCTTCGGCGGTTCGTACCAAGGATGTCACTTCGCTGACCAGCTCGTTCAGCTCCAGTGTTTCAACCTTTGCGGCAACAGCTTCGATTTGCGACAGCAGCGCGGGCACACCTGCAACAGAGGTTTCCACAACACTGACCGCGCTGGCGGCAGAGGTCAGAACTTCGGCCAGTTTTGTGGCCACGCGCTCTTTCTCCAGCTCGGTCACCAGCGCCTCGACACGGGTCAGGGTCGCATTCAGGCTGACAGGAATGTTGCGCACATCGTCAGAGGCAACCAGATCCTGCACTTCGCCCAGCAACGCGCGCAGATCACCCGGCGTGGCGCGAATGTCTTCGCTCGACACCAGCCGTTCTGCGGAGTCCATAAAGGTGATGGCGGAATTCAACAGTTCTTCAATCGGCAGGTTGTTGATGCGGGTAAACACCCCCTCAACCGTTGCAGAAGCGTCAGAGGTTTCGTTCTGCGTCGTCGGCAGCACCGGCAAATCGCCAACCTCGCCCACCAGCCGCGCGGGCGGGCTGTCCTCGACCATCACAAGTTCTACCTTCAATCCACCGGTCAGCAGGCTGGCAGAGGCAAGCCGCGCCCGCAGCCCGGCAACCACACGGTTTTGCAGGAATGCCAAAGCTGCCTCTCCGGTGACTTCATCAGGCAGGCCAAGGCGCGCAGGCTGGATCGAAAGCACCACATTCAAACGGACCCGACTGTCCCCGAACTGGTCATAGTTGACGATGCCCGAAAGCGATTCAACCTCACCGATTTTCAGACCGCTCAGCTCCACAGGAGCGCCAACAGTCAAACCAGAGATGTTCTCGTCAAAGATTACGCTGACGCCCAGCGGTTCAACCTCCGAGGAATTGAAAACAGAATTTCGTGCAGTTTCGCGATCCGGGAAAACCTCAAACACTGTGCCATCCGACACCCGTCCCCCACCGGACACGAACGTATCAAATGTAATGCCGCCGCCGATCAACGTCGCAAGCGAAGAGAAATCAATCTCGGCACCTGCTGTGCCAATGCTGACACTGAAACCGGATGCATCCCAAAAACGGGTGGATTGGTTGATCAACGACCGATGATCTTCAAAAATCAACGCCTCTACAATTGCGAAATTGCCGCGTGGCGAGATGCGGGCGCGGCCAATGCGCCCCACTTCGATCCCCTTGTAAAGGATCGGCGCGTTATCGGTCAGCTGGCTGTTGGCGACAGTGCGAAAGGCAATCTCAAGCCCGCCTTGACCGGGCCGAATCAAAGGTGCTTCTGAGGCCCCCGTGAATGACTCCGGTGCCGGGCCCAGCTGATCATCCCATGACCCTTCAATGTAGACACCGCTTAACACAGTGCTAAGGCCCGTGATCCCGCGCGCCGATACTTCCGGCTGCACGATCCAGAACACCGCACCGTTGTCGATGAACGGGGCGACGGCCTTATCCACCCGCACATGCGCCTGGACACGGTTCAGACCACTGGAAAAGCTGACCTTTTCGACAACGCCAACTGTCACATCACGGTATCGCAATTCGGTCTCGCCGGATTTGATACCGGCGCCGGTTTCGAACTCGATCGTGATAATCGGCCCGCGGTCATTATAGGATTGCCAGGCCACAAACAGAGCCACGAACAAAGCTGCAATCGGAATGATCCATACAACCGATGCCCCGCTAAAAAACGCTTTGCGGGCGGGCGACACCGATACTTCTGGCAAGTCGTCATTCATCGTGTTTCGGGTCCTCATTTTTGGCCTGAACATCCCAGATCATGCGGGAATCGAAAGCCTGAGCAGACAGCATGGTGAAGATGACCGACAAAGCAAAGAAAATGGCCGCCGGACCGGGATTAATAGACGCCAGTGTCTTGAGTTGCACCAGCGCAGACAGGATCGCAACCACAAAGATATCGATCATCGACCAACGCCCGATGTATTCAACCACCTCATACAACATCTGGCGACGGTGATTGGACACTCTGGTGGGGGCCTTAACGCTGATCGCGAGATAGGCAACAGCCCAGAACTTTGCCAGCGGGATTACAACCGAAGCGAACAGGATAATCGCCGCAATGCCATAGCTGCCATAATGCGCCAGTTCGACCGCACCTGAAATGATCGTGCTTTCATCAACCTGAAACAGCGTCTGCGTGCGCAGCATCGGATATACATTGGCCGGGATATAGCAAATCGCCCCCACAACCCAAAACGCCCAGACTCTTTGCAGGCTGAGCGGATCACGGGATTGCAGCTTGTGCCCGCAGCGCCCGCAGACAGCTGTGTCCATCGGCCACGCCTTGGTGCAGCGGCGACAGGCGACAATGCCCAAACTGCGTGCGCTCACGAATTCTTCGGATGTTCCAGACGATACCATACTGACCATTTACACATAAAACTGTCTTGCGCGATCACAAGTACAACGAGAATTCCAAACATCCAGAACGCCGGGCCAAAACCCACCGTTGCCAGATCGGCCACTTTGACCAAGGCCACCGCACAGCCAATTGCGAAAATTTCTGCCATCGACCATGGGCGCAGCGCCTCTGACATACGAAACGCGCGGATCGCATGGCGTGCCGCCGGGCGGTCCAGAACCACGGGGATCAACACATAGAGCGTCAGCAACACCCGCGCGAGCGGCACAAAAATGATCAGCGCTGCCGTTGCCAGCGACAACACAATCATCGGCCCACCGGAGAATGCCAGGGCCGCATCAAGGATCGACACGGCATTCTTATTTCCCGCCGCATCAATTGTCAGAAAAGGAAACACTGCCGCCCCGACGATCAGGAACAGCACCGCGAAAGCCACGGCGATGATGTGCAGCCCCGCATTGCGGCGCGGCGCGATCAGCACCTTGTGGCACCGCTGGCATACCGCCCTTTCGCCGTTTTCGGGTTTTTTCATCCGATAGGCCGCGTCGCATTGTGGACAGACAATCAAGTCATCCAGAAAGGTCGTGGGATCAGAGGCGGCAAAATCCTTCATCGCGTTAAGATATAGGATTTATACGCCGTGCAACACCTTAATTTGCAGTTGGCTTAAGGGGTCGGAAACGAGGGGCGGGAGCCGCCTGCAACACCCCCTCCCGGTGAATCAATGTTTCACGCTGCGCCATATGGGGATGGCCCGCAGCCTCTGAAAAACTCAGTACCGGCGTCACGCAGGCATCAGTTCCAGCAAAGATCTGCGCCCAGTCATCACGACTGCGTGAGGCAAAAACGGTTGCGAATTCTGCCGTGCGGGCAGGCCAGTTGGATCTGTCATTCTGGTCCTTCACATATGCGGCGGGCAGCCCCAGTTTTTCCAGCAGGATGGCAAAAAACTGCGGTTCCAGCGCCCCGACTGCGACAAACCCACCATCAGCGCAGGCATAACACCGGTAGAATGGTGCCGCACCGTCCAGCCAGTTTGATGCCCTGTCCTCTGTCCAGCTACCCTGTGCCAACATGGTATGGATCAACCCCATCATCGCGGGCACACCATCCACCATCGCGGCATCCACCACCTGCCCCTTGCCGGTAACACCCCGTTCAATCACTGCCGACAGGATGCCAAAGATCAGGAACATCGTGCCACCGCCATAATCCGCCACAAGGTTCAGCGGCGGCACCGGCGGTGCATCCCCGGTTCCCATGGCATGCAGCGCGCCGGTCAGCCCCAGATAGTTGATGTCATGCCCTGCAACATGCGCCCATGGTCCCGCCTGACCCCAGCCGGTCATGCGTGCATAGATCAAATTGCCGGGGCAGGCTTCCGGCCCCAGCCCCAGCCGCTCCATCACGCCGGGCCTGAAGCCTTCGATCAACACATCACTTTTGGCAACCAGATCCCGCGCCGCAGCAATGCCAGCGTCCGACTTCAGATCCAGCACCACAGACTGCTTGCCCCGCCGGTTAATATCGGTCGGGTCCTGCGCAACCGGTTTGCGATCAACGGTTGTCACCTCTGCCCCCAGATCAGCCAGCAATTGCCCTGCCAAAGGTGCCGGGCCAAGGCCGGAAAATTCGACGATCTTCAAGGATGCCAATGGACCTTTGTTCATATCTGTTCCTTTACCGTGGTTCCCAACCACCCTATCCGAACACCAAGCGCTTGCGAAAGCTGCCAATCCGGTCACACTGTCCAGATGACCGATGCGACAATACGTTAGGAACGATATGCCAGACTTGGGATCGATGACCAGATTTACCACTTTCGCGCTCGCCGGGGTGCTGACATTGGTCAGCTTCATTCTGATCTTCACCTGGAGCGGCTGGTTCTTCCTGCCTTTCGCACTCTTCGCCGTTCTGACCTGTATGGGCATCTATGACGTGACCCAGACCAGACACTCGATCCTGCGCAATTACCCTATTCTGGGCCATATGCGGTTCTTTTTTGAAGGCATCCGCCCTGAGATCCGGCAGTATCTGATCGAATCCGATCAGGACGAAGAACCCTTTAGCCGCGACAGCCGGTCCTTGGTCTATCAACGCGCCAAAGGCGAAGAGGACGCCCGCCCCTTCGGGACACGCATGCGGGTCTATGATGCTGGCTATTCCTGGGTCACCCATTCGGTCGCGCCTGTACATATCGAGGATTTTGATTTCCGCACCAAAATCGGCGGACCGCAGTGCAGCCAGCCCTATTCGGCCTCGCTGTACAACATTTCCGCAATGAGCTTTGGTTCCCTCTCGGCCAATGCCATTCAGGCGCTGAACACCGGTGCCAAACTGGGCGGGTTTGCCCATGACACTGGTGAAGGATCGGTCAGCCGCTATCACAAAGCGGGGGGTGGCGATCTGATCTATCAACTGGCCTCCGGCTATTTCGGCAGCCGCGCGGCGGATGGTTCATTCGATCCCGAAAAATTTCGCGAAACAGCGTCACTTGAACAGATCAAAATGATCGAGTTGAAGCTAAGTCAAGGGGCCAAACCAGGCCATGGTGGGATGCTGCCCGCCTCGAAAATCAGCCCAGAGATCGCAGAGGCGCGCGGCGTTCCGATGGGCAAAGATTGCGTTTCGCCCGCCGCACATTCAGCCTTTTCCACCCCGATTGAAATGATGGAGTTCATTGGCCAGCTGCGTGAATTGTCAGGCGGGAAACCTGTGGGATTCAAGCTGTGCATCGGACATCGGCGCGAATTCATGTGTATGGTAAAGGCCATGTTAGAGACTGGTATCACCCCTGATTTCATCGTCGTTGACGGCACCGAAGGTGGTACAGGTGCGGCCCCGGTCGAGTTCTCAAACCACGTTGGCATGCCGATGATCGAGGGGCTGACCTTTGTGCATAACACCCTGCGCGGTGCGGGGCTGCGGGATCAGATCAAGGTTGGGGCCGCGGGCAAGGTTGTATCAGCCTTTGACATCGCGCGCGCATTGGCGCTGGGCGCAGATTGGTGCAATTCGGCCCGCGGTTATATGTTCGCCATCGGCTGTATTCAGGCGCAGGCCTGTCACACCAATCACTGCCCGGTCGGCGTGGCCACTCAGGACAAGACCCGCATGCGGGCGCTGGATGTGGGACACAAAAGCCAGCGCGTCGCCCGTTTTCACCGCAATACAATGGAGGCACTGGGCGAGATGACAGGGGCCGCTGGTCTGCACCACCCAAGTGACTTTCTGCCCCATCACATGATGCTGCGTCAGGGCGACAAAAGCATGGTCGAGGCCAAGGATGTCTATGGCTACCTTCCCGAAGGCTATCTGCTGGATGACAAGGCCGAGGATTACAATGGCAACAAGAACCGTTGGTCACGGGCGCGGGCAGACACATTTGCCCCCGCCGAACAGCTTTAGGAAGATTCGCCAGATTGTGGTTTGGCGTGATTTTCCCTGACCCAAAGCTCAATCTGCGCATTCAACGACGCACCATAAAGGACAAGAAAGCTGGTGATCCATAACCAGATCAGCATTGCGACAACAGCGCCGATCGATCCGTAAACCTGATTGTAATTGCCGAAATTTGTTACGTAGTAGGAAAACGCGAGCGACAGCACCACCCAAAGCGCGACCGCGACAATCGCCCCCACAGACAGCCAGCGAAACCGCGCCACCTTGCGGTTCGGCCCATAGCGGTAGAGCACGCCGACACCGGCGAATAAAACAACAACGGCAACAATCCAGCGCAGCCCGTCAATCAACAGCGTGCCGATAATACCAAGCGGGAAAAACGCCAGCAGCACGGGGATCACAACAAGGCTGATCACAGCGACAATCCCAACCCCGACCAAAGCCACCGTCAGCAAGAGGGCCCGAATATAGTGCCGCGCGGTGTTTCGGTTGGGTTGCGCGTATACCGAATTCAATCCAGTGATCATCGCCCCAACACCCGCGCGTGCTGACCACAGGGCCAGCAACAAGGACACCACCCCGGCCCAGCCCAGCGTGTCACTGCTTGCAGATACGAGGCTGACAACCTGTTGGTGGATGATGTCGAACACACCCGCCGGCATCAATTCGCGCAGATCTTCCAGTTGCACCACAACCTCTGCCGGATCCGCAACCAGCCCCGCAATGGCGATCAGCGCCGCCAAAGCAGGAAACAAAGACAACATAGAGAAAAATGCAACGCCGGCAGAAATCAGGGCCAGATTGCTGTCGCCAATCTGCACGATGCTGGACTTGAACACATCCCAATACCCGCGAAAACCAAGTCTGGAAATTTTCATAGGCACCTTCATCTTCGTTCCCTCCAACAGATGAAGCGCCCGGAAGCAACTGGCAAGAAAAATCAAGACAAAATAGGCGGGATGTATATGGCCCCCCCTTGCGCCGCGTTGCGCATCCGTGATGATGCTTGCGAATTGAAAGGACCCTCATGACCCTTGCCAGCCCTGCGCTAACCCGCGCCATCAAAGACCGTTTTGCCCATGTGGACAGTTGCCCCTTTACCGGTCCGCGCATCTTTTTCGAAAATGCAGGCGGTGCGCTGACATTACATTCGGTGGTGGAAACCTCAGCCAAATTTGCGGCCATCCCGGACAATCAAGGGCGTGATAACCCTGCGTCACAGGCACTGACTGCTGTGATCAAACGCGCCAAGGCGGATATGGCCCTGTTTTTCAATGCGCCTGATGGCCAGTTTTTCGTCGGTGAATCCGGGACCGAACTGACCTTCCGTTTGATCCGTACCGCCATCATGGGCACCCCGCCGGGTGGTAAGGTAATCGGATCGTCCGTAGAACATCCCGCCTCGCGCAGTGCGGCGCTGCATTGGGCCGGAGTGGCCGGTAAGGAATACGTCAATGTCGCACATGACGATGCCACCGGGCAGGTCACCGCACAGGCCTATGCCGCCGCGATGACGCCAGAGGTTCAGGTTGCCACGATCCTGCATACCTCGCCGGTCACCGGCATCGCCAATGATGTGGCGGCCATCGTGTCGGCCATCCGTGGGGTTGCGCCAGAAGCATTTATCATCGTCGACGGCATCCAGCATGCCAGTCACGGAGGCATCGACATCGCCAGCTATGATATCGACGGATATGTTGTATCACCTTACAAAGTGTTCTCGCGTCATGGCTACGGTGTGGCATGGGCCTCTGACCGGCTGACCGCCCTGTCGATTGAGACCTTGAAGGACGGCCCTGCCGGTAATTGGGAAATGGGCACCCGCGACACAGGTGCCTATGCAACTTTCACGGATGTTGTTTCCTATTTTGACTGGCTGGGCGGCGAAACATCCGATGCCACTGACCCGCGGGCACGGATTGAGGCGGCGGGGCAGGCCATCCACGTCCATGAACAATCCCTGACCGATGCGATGTTGAACGGTGTGGATAACCTGCCGGGACTGGCCGATCTGCCCGGCGTCACGATCATTGGCGGACGGGAAAACCCCAACCGCGAGGGGCTGGTCTGTTTTGCGCTGGATCACGTTGCAGCGGACGAAATCGTCGAACAATTAAACGCGCAAGGCATCCGCACCCACATCCGCCGCGCAGATCACTATTCCGGGAATATTCTTAATCCTTTGGGGCTTAAGGCTGCCGTGCGGGTATCGCTGTGCCATTATAATACCCATGAAGAAGTGCGCAGTTTACTTGCCGCGATGAAGGATATTGCAGGCTAGGTCTTGCCAATCCAAAGGAACCGTTCAACGATGGCGACATGAACACACCACTCTCAGAAGCCATTGCCGCCAAACGGGACGACCTGATCGCCCTGACACAGGATCTGATCCGAATCCCGACGTTAAATCCGCCGGGACAGGATTATCTGCTGATCTGCGAATATCTGGACAAACGCCTGTCCGCCCATGGGTTCGAAACCCAGATGATCCGTGCCTTTGGCACACCGGGTGACAGCGAAAAATACCCGCGCTGGAACATCATCGCGCGGCGCGACGGCAAACATGCGGGCGAATGTGTGCATTTCAACAGCCACACCGATGTGGTTGAGGTTGGTGCCGGTTGGACCTTCGATCCCTTTGGGGCCGAAATCTCGGATGGCAAGATTTATGGGCGGGGCACCTGTGACATGAAAGGGGGCCTTGCCGCCTCGATCATCGCAGCCGAGACCTTTATCGAACTGCATCCCGATTTCGCCGGTGCCATAGAGATTTCAGGCACTGCGGATGAAGAAACCGGCGGCTATGGCGGCGTGGCCTATCTGGCTGAGCATGGTCATTTCAGCCCTGACAAAGTGCAGCATGTGATCATCCCCGAGCCGCTGAACAAAGACCGGATTTGCCTTGGCCATCGCGGCGGCTGGTGGGCCGAAATCGAAACCAAGGGTGAGATTGCCCATGGCGCGATGCCCTTCCTTGGCGATTGTGCCGTGCGCCATATGGGTGCGGTGTTGCAAGAGTTTGAAGACAAGCTGTTTCCTGCCATGGCTGCCCGTTACACAGAAATGCCTGTGGTCCCAGAAGGGGCGCGCAATTCGACGATGAACATCAATTCCATCCATGGCGGCGAAAATGAACCTGCCGAGGATTTCGACGGTCTACAGGCACATTGCGTCCCCGATTCCTGCCGCATTGTCATCGACAGGCGTTTTCTGGTTGAGGAACCGCTGGATCAGGTCCGTGACGAGGTCACCCGCCTGCTTGAGGGCTTGCGCGAAAACCGTCCGAATTTCGACTATGAGATCACCGAGCGCAATTCGGTTCTGCCGTCGATGACCGACAAGGAATCACCCGTCGTGCGCACCGTCGCCAAGGCGATTGAGGATGTGATGGGGATACCGCCGCAATATGTCGCCTCGCCCGGCAGTTACGATCAGAAACATATCGACCGGATTGGCAAGCTCAAGAATTGCATCGCTTATGGGCCGGGCATTCTGGACCTTGCGCATAAGCCCGATGAATACATCGGCATCGACGATATGATCGACAGTGCCAAGGTAATGGGAGCCGCGTTAGAGACGCTTTTACTGCCCGTCACCTGAGGCCAGCGCCAAACCGTCAACGATTCCCGTCAGTGCCGCACCACGGTGCACTTCGGCGCGTGGCAGCCGCGTGGTCAGCGCGTCCTGCACCACTTGCATCAAGCTGGAACCACCCACGAAGATCAGCTTGTTCACCGCTTGCGCATCCACATCTGCGGCGGCGAGAGTCGCCTCGGCCGCGGCCCCGATCTGATCTGCCAGCCCGGCCAGTTTCGCGGTCATCATCTCTGCTGGTAGGGGCAGCACCGCCTTGCGCTTTAACATCCCCACCTTGATCACCGGGTTTTCGACCCCCGGCGTATTCGCCATGATCTTGCCCGCCTCAACGGCAAAGGCCAGATCATGACCCAGCTCTTCCTCCAGCACCTTAACCAGACGGGCCAGACGTCCCTCATGCACCGCATATTTGTGCAAATCCTTCGCCGCGCGCAGGGTGTCGGGGCCATACAGAAACGGAATCTTTGCCCATGTCGCCAAATCGTTAAAGATGGCGTTGGGCGCAATATGGGTGTCATTGCCAAAGGCGTGGCGGATCGGACTGCCCATGCCAAGCTGCGGCATCACCCGTTTGATACTGAGGCGGCGGTCAAAATCTGTCCCGCCAATGCGCACGCCATAACTGGCAAGAATGTCGATATCGGTGCTGCCGCTTTGCCGGAACAAGGTGAAATCCGACGTACCACCACCGATGTCCACCACCAGCCCCAGATCACCAGCGTTCAGCACATCGCGACTGGCCCGCGCCGCCGCTTCGGGTTCGTTCAGAAACCTGACATCGTCGAAACCTGCCCGTGCATAGCATTCCTTCAAGTCTTCCAAAGCTTGGATGTTTCGGGCTTCATCCTCGGAATGAAACCGCACAGGGCGGCCCGATACAGCGCGCGTGAAGGTCTGGCCGGTAGCCGCCTCTGCGCGTGTTTTTACCTCTGTCAGGAACCGCGCAACAATGTCGATGAAATCCAGCCGCTCGCCCAGCAACATCCGGCTTTCGCGGATCAACCTTGTGCCCAGCAGGCTTTTGAGGCCGCGCATATAGCGCCCCTCTTCACCACCCAACAAGGCGTCGGAAGCTGCCGCACCGACCAGCATTTTCTTTTCCTCAAAGTCAAAGAACACAGCCGTGGGCATGGTCGGCTCGTCGCTTTCCAAGGTAATCAACTGCGGTTTGCCATCCACGCAAATCCCCGCCGCTGAATTTGAGGTTCCGAAATCAATTCCCAGTGTTGCCGACATCAAACGCCCCTCTTCGCAAGGCCGCGTCTTTAATCCCAACGGACACCAAAGGCAAACCCCTAGCCACCGCCCCGCGTATTGGCTAGCCTCCACTCCATAATCAAAAGGGAGACCACCCATGTTCCATCTATCCCGCCTTCTGCTTGGCGTCAGCACTGCGGCCTTGATGGCCAGTGCCGCTATGGCCAAAGACGATCTTACCATCGCAATCCAGCTTGAACCGCCGCATATGGACCCAACCTCTGCCGCAGCCGGTGCCATCGATTCGGTGCTTTATTCCAACGTATTCGAAGGGCTGACCCGCTTTATGGGCGACGGTTCGGTTGTGCCTGGCCTCGCAGAATCATGGGAGATTTCCGAGGATGGGCTGACATATACGTTCAAACTGCGCTCTGGCGTGACCTTCCATGATGGCACCGCAATGGACGCCGAAGACGTGAAGTTCAGCCTTGATCGCATCGGTGCCGAAGACAGCGCAAACGCCCAAAAGGCGCTTTATGCTGCGATTTCAGAGGTGAATGTTGTTGACCCGACGACGGTTGAGGTCAAATTATCCGAACCCAATGGCAACCTGATTTTCAACCTTGCCTGGGGCGATGCCGTGATTGTGGCCCCCGAAAGCATCGAGAACATCAAACAAACGCCCGTCGGTACGGGTGCGTTCAAATTCGACAGCTGGACGCAGGGCGATAAGGTCGAACTGTCACGCAACGATGCCTATTGGGGTGATGCCCCCGCGCTGGCCTCTGCTACATTCAAGTTTATCTCTGACCCCACCGCCGCCTTTGCCTCGGTGATGGCCGAAGATGTTGATGTCTTCTCCGGCTTTCCGGCCCCTGAAAACTTGCCGCAGTTCGAGGCCGATCCACGGTTTCAGGTCCTTGTCGGATCAACCGAAGGTGAAACGATCCTTTCGACCAACAACAAGATGCCGCCCTTTGACAACGTAAAAGTACGCGAGGCTCTGGCCCATGCGATTGACCGTCAGGCCATCATTGACGGTGCGATGTTCGGTTTGGGCACGCCCATCGGCACCCATTTTGCGCCGCATAACCCGGCCTATGTCGATCTGACAGCGCAATCCAACTATGACCCGGCCAAGTCCAAGGCCCTGCTGGCCGAAGCAGGTTTTGCAGAGGGGTTTGAAACCACATTGCACCTGCCACCCCCCTCCTATGCGCGGCGCGGCGGCGAGATCATTGCGGCACAGCTGGCAGAGGTCGGCATAACCGCCAAGATCACTAATGTCGAATGGGCGCAGTGGCTTGAAACAGTGTTCAAAGGCAAAGACTTCGGCCTGACCATCGTCAGTCACACCGAACCGATGGACATCGGGATCTATGCCAACCCCGAGTATTATTTTCAGTATGACAACAAGGCGTTTCAGGACCTGATTGCCAAGTTCAACACCACGGCTGACCCCGAAGCGCGCAACGAAATGATGGCTGAAGCACAGCAGATCATCGCGGATGACTATGTGAACGGCTACCTGTTCCAACTGGCGCTGCCAACGGTCGCGCAGGCCGGTGTGCAGGGTCTGTGGGAAAACGCACCAACACAGGCGAATGACCTGACCGGCGTAAGCTGGGCTGAATAAACCACATAAATGTTAACCAAAGGGCCCCTGCACCGCAGGGGTCCTTTTTTGTGAAAGGATCAAGGATGCGGGCAAGTCTTAGAACCAAGGCTATTGCGATCTGCAACGACAAGATTGCAAAGAAAGGTGAAACCGTTGGGCTGTCCTTCTATGCCTTCTTTGCCAATAAAAACGACAACCCCGAATTGCTGATGGAAGCAGCGGAGTGGTGGATCAAGACACATCAGCTGGATCATTTCGAAAAGGCTGTAAAAATCCGCGATATGATTGCCTCAGGCGTATGAGGCCCGCTTGCCTAGCGCCACAGCCGGCGGTTCGCGAGCCTCTGAACCCCCGCCTTCACCTCATCACGCAGCGGCCCTTCACGGGGCACATCCTGTAATGTCGTAAACCAATGCACAGGCGGGTTCTTACCCCGCCTGTTTCCATCAAACCGCAACGCACGCAGCACATCCTCCGCCGCTTTCGACAGGGTTTCGGGGACCTCCAGCCCATTCAGCACGCCCCAAACCTGTGTCCACAACCGCCCGACCGACCAAGGGTTATAGCCACCACCACCCAGCACCAGCAGGCGCGGGGCCATGCCCATCAACCCGCGCAACACGTCCAATTGAGCATTATTGCTCAACGCCATATGCGACAGCGGATCTTCCTCCAGCCCGTCGGCCCCACAAAGCAGAACAATCACATCGGGGCGGAATGCCGCGACCTTGGGCAGGATCAATCCGTCTCTAACAAAGGCCATTTCGCTATCATTGAACCCCCGCGGCACCGGCAGGTTAAACGCGTTCCCACCTCCATCATTCTCTATCCCGCCGGTACGCGGCCACAACCTCGCCTCATGGACAGAGATCATCAAACAGTCGGGATCACCGCCAAATCCAACCTCGACACCGTCAGGATGATGCGCATCAATGTCGACATAGGCGATGCGGCGCACCCCATGGTGGCGCAGACTGAGCATCGCCAACACCGGATCATTCAGATAGCAAAATCCGTTTGCGCGATCCGGCATGCCATGATGCGTACCGCCCGCCGGATTATAGATTACCCCGCCGCCGCGCAGCAGTTCACCGGCAAGGATCGACCCCCCTGCCGCCGTTGCCGGACGGCGGAAAATCTCGGCAAACACGGGGTTGGTCACGCTGCCGATATCATGACGCCGGCGATCGCTTTCCTTCGCCTCCTGCTCTTGCTCTACCCGTTGCAACGCCGCGATGTAGTCGGAGGTATGCCAATTGACCAACGCCGAAGGTTTGGCGCGCGGCGATGTGATAAACTGGTCCTGCGGCAGCCAGCCCAGAGCACGGGCCAGATCCATCACGGTCGATACCCGTGGCACCCGCAAGGGATGCCAGCGGCCATAGGTGGAATGGCGAAAAATCTCGTGACCGATAAATTGCGGTTTCAGCATGGGCCAACCTTATCCTTGCACACGAAAAAAGGGCACCCGAAGGTGCCCTTTAGTCACTACATTTAAGCAGTTTCAGCAGTTAGCGTGTGCCGTCAAGACCAGCTGCGGCTTCACTCACCAATGTGTCCAGATTGCGGTCACATTGGGCAACAAGTGCTTCCAGCGCTTCGGTCATCTGCGATTCTTCGGTTGTATTGTCTTCGTTACCGTCAGCCTTAGCACCGGAAGTGGTGTCGCCTTCGGTCGCTTCAGCAGCGGTTGTGGTGCCGGTGGAATCTTCGGTTGCTTTCGGCTCACCGTCTGTAGGCATGCCATTTGCGCCGTCATCGATTTCAGCAATTGCCATCTCGGCGACCTTCATCTGGTCACCAGAGTCCAGTGCTTTGAACTCGGCACAGGTCATTGTGGTCATGTCAAGGTGAGCTGCTGCAAAGGCAGGCATCGACATAGAGCTGATCATGGCTGCGGCGGCGATTGTTTTGAACGTACGTGTCATTGTTTTCTCCTCATGCTTCGTTGAAGAGACAACCGCCCCACCCTCAAACAGTTCCAACAAATAAACTGAAGGGATGTTCGAGCACCTGTCATTCGGAACCTAAGCTGCTGAATTGATGCGCAGATATGACCGATAAAAACATGAACCGATTTTCTGTGCTTGCTTCATCACAAAGTCATTTCTGCAATTGCAAAGCCGTTAACAGCACTGGACGGCGCAACCAACGGCGCATAACGTTTGTTGCAATGTTGCGCTATACTCTCAAACGTCTGATCTCTCTGATCATCAGCCTCGCTATTGCGTCGGTGGTGATCTTCTTGGTGATCGAAGTCGCCCCCGGTGATCCGGCTTCCTTTATGCTTGGGATGAATGCCCAACCGGAAACCCTTGCCGCCTTGCGATCAGAACTTGGTCTGGATGCCTCAAAGGTCGAACGGTATTTTTCCTGGATCAGCGGGATGGTTGTCGGCGATTTCGGCACCTCCTACACTTACCGCACGCCCGTGTCGCAGATGATCGGAGAGCGGCTCTGGGTCTCCTTGCCGCTGGCGCTCTATGCCCTGACGCTAAGCACGCTGGTCGCTTTCCCTGCCGGAATTTATGCCGCCAGCCGCCGCGGTCAGGCAGGGGACATCGGGGTGATGGGGGCCACGCAACTGGGTGTGGCCGTGCCAAATTTCTGGTTTGCGATGATGCTGGTGCTGATCTTTGCCATCAATCTGCGTTGGTTTTCTGCCGGTGGGTTTGTCGGGTGGGACAAGGGGGTTCTTGCCGGGCTTCACGGGCTGACCCTGCCCGCCATCGCCCTTGCCCTGCCACAGGCGGCAATCCTTGCGCGGGTGATGCGCTCCTCCCTCCTTGACGTGATGGGAGAGGATTTCATGCGTACCGCACGGGCTAAGGGGCTGACTGCACGACAGGCGCTATGGCGCCACGGATTACGCAATGCACTGATACCGGTGCTGACGATCATCGGGCTGCAATTCTCATTTCTGCTGGCGGGATCAATCATCATTGAACAGGTGTTTTACCTTCCCGGCCTTGGACGTCTGGTGTTTCAATCGATCTCGGCACGCGATCTGATTGTGGTGGAATCCGTGGTGATGCTTTTGGTGTTCTCCGTCATCGTGGTGAACTTTCTGGTTGATCTGGCCTATGCGGCCGTTGATCCCCGTCTGAGGGCACGATCATGAACCGTAACCTGATCCTTGGCAGCCTTTTGACTGCGGTTTTCCTGATTGCCGCGCTGATCAGCTTTGTCTGGACCCCGTTTGATCACACCGCCCTCAGCATCCCGGACAAGCTGCAAACCCCCTCCGGCACACATCTGCTGGGCACCGATCATTTCGGCCGTGATCTGCTCAGCATGATCATGGTGGGCGCACGCACCTCTATTGCTGTGGCTTTGGTGGCAGTGGGCATTGGCATGGGGCTGGGCGTGCCGCTTGGCCTATGGGCGGCAGCGCGGCAGGGCACGTTGATTGATGAATTGATCATGCGCGGCAATGATCTTGTGTTTGCGTTCCCCAGTCTGGTCATTGCCATCCTGATCACTGCTATTTTCGGGGCTGGGGCCATCAATGCCATTATTGCCATCGGCATCTTCAACATTCCTGTTTTCGCCCGCATCACCCGTGGGGCCGCACTGTCGCTATGGCAACGTGAATTCATCATGGCCGCCCGCGTCGCTGGAAAAAACGCAACCCGCATTTCCGTCGAACACATCCTGCCCAATGTCACCAATCTGCTGATTGTTCAGGGCACCATTCAGTTCAGTCTGGGCATCCTAGCCGAGGCGGGGCTCAGCTATGTCGGGCTGGGGGCGCAGCCGCCGACACCCTCATGGGGGCGGATGCTGGCGGATGCGCAAACGCTGGTCAGCATTGCACCGCATATGGCGCTGGTCCCCGGTTTTGCCATCATCCTGACGGTGCTGGGGCTGAATCTGATGGGGGATGGCTTGCGCGACTATCTTGATCCCCGTCTGCGGGTGGCCCGGACATGAGTCTTTTGCAGATCACCAATCTTAGCCTGTCGATTTATGGTCTCGACATCCTGCGCGATGTCACCCTGTCGATTGATGCGGGCGAGATTGTGGCCGTCACCGGCGAAAGCGGCTCGGGCAAATCCATGACCGCCCTTGCGGTGATGGGGCTATTGCCAAAGGGAACGCGAACCAAGGGTCATATCCTGTTGGGCGACCAAGAGCTGACCCAGCTGTCAGAGCCCGATCTCTGCGCGATGCGCGGCCGCGATATGGGCATGGTGTTTCAGGAACCGATGACGGCGCTGAACCCTGTGCAGACCATCGGCAGGCAGGTGGCCGAAACGATCCGTATCCATGATCCGTCGCTGCCCCGTGCAGAGGCCGAGGCGCAGGCCGCCGCAACCCTGACACGTGTGGGGTTACCGCAAGACCGCTTTCCCTTGTCGCGCTATCCGCATGAGCTGTCGGGCGGTCAGCGCCAACGTGTTGTCATCGCAATGGCCATCGCCCTGCGCCCCCGGCTGTTGATCGCCGATGAACCGACAACCGCACTGGACGTGACCACACAGGCGCAAATCCTTGATCTGTTGAAATCACTGGCCCGCGAGGACGATATGGGCCTGTTGATGATCACCCATGACCTGGCCGTGGTCGCGGATATGGCGGACCGAATTGTGGTTATGCGCCGGGGTCAGATTGTTGAACAGGGGGCCACACAAACCCTGCTGCACGACATGCAACATCCCTATACAAAGATGTTGTTTGCCGCCTCCAACCATCAGGTTGCCCTGCCCGCCGCGCCACCCCCGCAACCCTTGTTGGAGGTCCAGAACCTTGTGCGTGACTACCGGCTGCCGCGCAAAACCCTGTTTGGTCCTCCAGCAACTTTTCGCGCCATCGACGATGTCTCCTTTACCCTGCAACGTGGCGAACGTCTTGGGCTGGTTGGTGAAAGCGGCTGCGGAAAATCGACCCTAACACGTGCGTTATTGGGTCTGGAGCAGGTTCAAAGCGGCACAATCACTCTTGACGGGGATCCGGTGTTCACCGGCAATGCGCCCAACCTTGAGGTGCGCCGCAAGATGCAGGTGGTGTTTCAAGATCCTTTTGGCAGCTTCAATCCCCGCCATCGCGTAGATCGCCTGATCACAGAGCCCTTTCACCTGCTGCCCGATCCGCCGACCGGGGCTGATCGCAGCCGCGCGATTGATGAAGCACTGACCGCCGTGGGTCTGTCTCCCAGTGATGCCACAAAATACATCCACGAATTTTCCGGTGGCCAACGTCAACGTATCGCAATTGCCCGCGCATTGATCATTAAACCCGAGTTGATCCTGTTTGACGAGGCCGTCAGCGCACTTGACGTCTCTGTCCGCGCCCAGATCCTTGATCTGCTGGGCACGCTTTGCGAGGCATATAATCTGACCTATCTGTTCATCTCGCATGATCTGTCTGTGGTGCGCACCATCACCGACCGCGTGCTGGTCATGCAGTCGGGCAAGATCGTGGAGCAGGGTCCGACCGAAGATGTGTTCGAGCGCCCACAGCACAGCTATACCCAAACCCTGATTGCAGCCGCCCCCGTACTGCCCGACATCGGAGCATCCAGATGACCAACCCCGTCAACCTTGCTGATAAACTGTCTCAGATCAGCACCTATTGGGATCCGCATGTGGTGGCGGATTATAACAGTAATGACGTCATGGTTGTGAAATTTCAGGGGGCGTTTCCGTTTCATTTGCACGAGGACACCGATGATTTCTTTCTGGTCCTGAAAGGCGAAATGATCATGGACCTTGAAGGCGCGTCCCATCCTGTGAAATCTGGCGAAATCTATGTTGTACCCAAGGGCGTGACCCACCGCCCCAGAGCGGAACACGAATGCAAGGTCCTGCTGATAGAACCGAAAGGAGAGCCTAACACCGGCGATCCGGCCACCGCAGCGGCGAAACCAAGACTATGATTGCCGGACCCAAGAACCTGATCACCGACGTGCCCGGTCTGCTGGTCGGTAACGCACAGGACGAAGTTTTGAAATCCGGTACAACGGTGGTTCTGGCCGATGAACCCTTTACCGCTTCTGTGCATGTTATGGGGGGTGCGCCGGGCGCGCGGGAAACCGACCTGCTTGCCCCCGACAAATCCGTCGCGGCGGTTGATGCCTTGGTATTGTCGGGTGGCTCTGCTTATGGGTTGGACGCCTGTTCGGGTGTTGTGGACGGGTTGCGGGCCGCGGGGCGCGGGTTTCAGGTTGGCCGGGCAACCATCCCTCTTGTGCCCGGTGCCATCCTGTTTGATCTGTTAAACGGCGGTGACAAGGATTGGTTGGAAAACCCCTATCGTATACTGGGACGACAGGCCTTTGACGCCGCATCAGAGACGTTTTCGCTTGGCACAGCGGGCGCGGGCACCGGCGCAATGTCTGCAATGTTGAAAGGTGGTCTTGGCTCTGCCTCCCTTGTTTTGCCTGATGGCAGCACCGTCGGGGCGCTGGTGGCGGCAAATCCGGTTGGTGCGGTCACAACCCCTGGCGACAGGCATTTCTACGCCGCCCCTTTTGAATTGAACGCAGAATTTGGCGGGCTTGGCCCCGATCCGGCCTCCGGCCTTGGCCTGTCTTTGGAAAGTCGGAAGGTTGTAGCAATGTCGCAGCGGGCCAATACGACAATCGCGATCATCGCCACCGATGCGACCCTGACAAAGGCCGAATGCCAACGTGTCGCCGTTGCGGCCCATGATGGAATTGGACGGGCAACCGTGCCTGCACATACCCCGATGGATGGTGATCTGGTATTTGCCCTGACTACAGCGGACAAGCCTGCCGGGGATGTCTCCCTGATCGGGCATGCGGCCTCGCTCTGTCTGGCCCGCGCCATCGCCCGCGCGGTGTACGAGGCAACGCCAAACCCCGATGATCTGCTGCCCTGTTGGAGAACCCAGAATGCCTGAACTGCCCCTCGATGAGGTGACCCTGCATTATGAAGCCGACGGCAGCGGTCCACCGCTCTTGTTACTGGCGGGCATGTTAAGTGACAGCGCCGCCTGGGGCGCATTCTTGCCGCTGATCAAGGATCATTTCACCGTAATCCGCCCTGACAACCGCACCACGGGGCGCACCGTGCCTTGGGATGCGCCTGCCGATTGCAGCTTGATGGCACAAGACGCAGTGGCGCTGATGAACCACCTTGGGTTTGACCGGTTCCACGTCGGAGGCCATTCGCTGGGCGGGCTATTATCGCTTGAGATTGCTCATATGGTACCGGATCAGGTGGCCAGCTGCGCGGTGCTTGCGTCGGGTCGTATCCGTGTGCCGCGCACCGCTGCGGTGTTTGAGGCGCTGCTGGCGGTGCGTCGCGCACCCAAAGGCGAGGAACTGTGGCTGCGGGCGCTTTATCCATGGCTGTTCGGCCATACTTTTTTTGAGAATCCCGCGCATGTCGAAACCGCGCTGGAGGCCAGCCTCGCCTATCCCCATGCTCAGACAGCTGATGCCATGGCGCATCAGCTTGCCGCTTTTGGCGCGTTCCGGCCCAAGGCGAAACCGGAAAACATCACCTGCCCCACATTGGTTCTTTATGCGGGACAAGACCTGATGGTCCCGCCTGCCGCCGCACAGCCCAGCTTTTCCGGCATCCCCAACCTGACCGAAGCAACGATAGAGGCGGCAGGTCATTCGATCCATTGGGATGCCCCGCAAGAGGTCGCCGCGCATCTGACCAAATTTTTGGCCGCCAACCCGATCTAGATCAACTCACGTCAGGCTGGTTGGCCGGTGCCGCCTGTTCCAGTGCAGGCACAGCCATGCAATTGGCGTGAATGCGGTTGATTACCGGATAGGGTGACATATCGACCTCAAAACGTGCGTTGTTCAGCACTTGTGCATATAGACACAGATCGGCCAGACCCACCGTATCGCCATGGCAGAAATCTCCGGTTTCAGGCTCCGCCGCCAACCGGGTTTCCAACGCCTTCATGCCGGCGGCGGCCCAGTTGCGAAACCATGCCGCCTTGCCCGCCGCATCGACGCCAAACTCGGCCTCCAGATGTTTGAGAATGCGTAGATTATTCACCGGATGAATGTCCGCCGCCACGATCTGTGCCAGGCTGCGCACCCGTGCCCGACCCCATGGATCATGGGGCAGCAAGGGCGGTTCGGGATGCACCTCGTCCAGCCATTCAAGGATCGCCATGGATTGCGGCAAGGCCCCTTGCGGTGTGACCAGTGTCGGCACCAGACCCGAAGGGTTCAACGCCAGATGGGCCGCGCTTGCCTGCTCGCCCTTCAATAGCGACAGCGGGACATAATCATAGCTTAGCCCCTTGAGGTTCAGCGCCGCCCGCACCCGGACCGACGTTGAAGAACGGAAATAGTTATGCAGCGTCAGGTCACTCATGCGCGCGGCCCGATGGTGACTTTCAATTCGCCAATTCCATCCACACCACCGGTGATCACATCCCCCGGCACCACAGCGCCAACACCAGCGGGGGTGCCGGTCATGATGATGTCACCGGGCGCAATTTCCATGGCTTGCGACAAGATCGAAATATGTTCACGTACCGACCAGATCAGATCAGCGATATCAGCATCCTGACGGGTCTCGCCGTTCACGGCCAGCCAGATGCGTCCGGCCTCGACGCTGGGCACCTGTGCAATCGGTTTGATTGCGCCAATCGGTGCGGAGTGATCAAAGGCTTTGCCCCAATCCCATGGGCGGCCCATCTTCTTGGCCTCGCCCTGCAAGTCGCGGCGTGTCATATCCAACCCCACAGCAGCGCCCCAAACGTGATCCATCACATCGGCCTCGGCAATGTCAGCGCCACCTTTGTGGATCGCTATCACCAGCTCAATCTCATGATGCAGATCCTCGGTCAGCTTCGGGTAGGGGATGGTACAAGGGGTATCCAAAGCGGCATCCGCCGGTTTTGTGAAAAAGAACGGTGCCTCGCGGGTTGGATCCTTGCCCATCTCGCGGGCATGCGCCTCGTAATTGCGCCCCACACAAAAGATCCGGCGAATGGGGAAACGGTCTGCGCTGCCCTGTACGGCAAGGCTGGCCTGTTTGGGCGCATTGATTACATACATCACGTGTCCTTTGCAGCGTCTGGATGGATATCCGTACCCAACATGCCCGCATCACAGAGGTCAATACAGGAGTTGCCGTCGGGCGGAGCCACCTTCGACCTCTTGCGCCAGATCAGACAGGATCGGGCAATCCGGGCGATTGTCCCCCGCACAGGAGCGAACAAGGGCATTCAACGTATCGCGCATGGCCGTTAGCTCGGCCAGTTTCTGATCAATCTCGCCCAAATGCTGCTGTGCAATTGCTTTGACATCTGCGCTGGCACGATCCTGATCATCGTATAGCGCCAAAAGGCTTCGGCAGCTTTCAACAGGAAAGCCCAAGGAACGGGACCGCGCCAGAAAGGCCAGTTTATGCACATCGCTGTTTGAAAACTCGCGATAGCCATTGGCCCGGCGCGACGGTCGCACAAGGCCCACCTCTTCGTAATAGCGGATGGTTTTGGCAGGCAAGCCTGTAACATCGCTGACAGATTTGATGTTCATCTCACACCCCCACATGACGCAAGCGCAGCGCATTGCCCAATACAAACACCGATGAAAACGCCATCGCCCCCGCTGCAAGACCCGGTGACAAAAGCATACCAAAGGCGGGATATAACGCGCCCGCGGCCACCGGGATCAAGGCTGCATTATAACCGAAAGCCCAGACAAGGTTTTGCTTGATGTTGCGCAGGGTCTGTCGCGACAGGTCAAACGCATGCACCACACCTTGCACATCTCCCGACATCAGCACCACATCCGCCGTTTCGATGGCAACATCCGTCCCGGTGCCAATTGCAATACCCACATCCGCCTCGGCCAGCACCGGCGCATCATTGATGCCATCGCCCACGAATGCGATCTTTCCATGCGTCTCGCGCAGGGATTTCAGCGCATCGATTTTACCCTCGGGCAGGACATCGGCAATCACCGTTTCAATGCCAAGGCTCTGCGCCACGGCTTTGGCTGTGTCCCTACTGTCCCCGGATATCATCGCCACTTGCACCTCACGGGCTTGCAGCGCCGCGATGGCGTCCTTGCTGGTTGGACGCAGGGGATCAGAGATGACAATGATTGCGACAACTTTGTTTTCGACAGCAACAAAGGAAACGGTATGCCCTTTTGCCCTTGCTGCTGATGCACGCGCTTCCAGCTCCTGTATGGCGGCACCGCAGTCCTGCATCATACGCGCATTCCCCACTGCAACATCCTGCCCCTCAACCTTACCACGGATGCCTTTGCCCGAGATGGTTTGCACATCCGTGGCTTCTGGAAGGGTCAGGCCCTTGTCGCCTGCAGCCTCTAAAATCGCATGTGCCAAAGGATGTTCAGAGCGGGACTCGAGGGCGGAAACCTGCGCGAGTATGTGGTCCCCTGCCGCCGGGTCGATACTGACAAGATCAGTCAGCATCGGTTTGCCCAGCGTCAGCGTACCGGTCTTGTCAAAGGCCACCGTTTTTACATCACAGAGCGATTGCAGGGCATCCCCTTGACGAAACAACACACCAAGTTCTGCCGCGCGGCCACTGCCCACAAGAATGGAGGTGGGTGTTGCCAACCCCATCGCGCAGGGGCAGGCAATAATCAAAACCGATACCCCCGCCACCAGCGCGTAAGAAAGCGATGGTTCCGGGCCAAAAATCAGCCAGAGACCCACGGTCAGCAAGGCAATCCCCATCACAGCAGGCACAAACCAAAGCGTAACCCGATCCACCAGTGCCTGAATCGGCAGCCTTGCCCCTTGGGCCTGCTGAACCATGCGAATAATCTGCGCCAATGTCGTGTCGTGGCCGACCCGCGACACCTCGCAAATCAAACTGCCATGCCCGTTCACCGTACCCCCGGTCAGCCCATCACCTGCCGATTTCGTCACTTGCATCGGCTCGCCGGTCATCATGCTTTCGTCAACTGTGCCGGTGCCCTCGATCAGCACCGCGTCTGTCGGAACACGTTCGCCCGGCTTGAGCAGGAATCGCACCCCGACTTGCAATTCCGCTACTGGCACTTCGACCCAGTCCTGTCCTTGTGCAACCCGCGCGGTGCGGGGCTGCAGGCCGATCAATTTTTGAATCGCAGCACCGGTTTGCCCTTTGGCCCGTGCTTCAAACCAGCGGCCCAAAAGGATCAATGTGACAATCACCGCCGCCGCTTCGAAATAGACCGCCCGTGTGCCCGCAGGCAAAACCGAAGGGATAAACAGCGCAATTGTCGAAAAGATCCAGGCCGCCCCGGCGCCCAATGCCACAAGGCTGTTCATATTCGGAGCCATCCGCCACAGGGCCGGCAAGCCATTGAAAAAGAACTGCCGCCCCGGCCCGAACAGGACAAGGCTGGTAAGCACAAACTGGATTCGCCAGCTGTTCTCCATCCCGATGGTACGCCCGATCAGGTGATGCAGCGCCGGAAACAGATGCCCGCCCATCTCCAAAATAAAGACCGGAAGTGACAGGGCAGCCGCCCACAACATGATGCGCCGGCTATGCGCGGCCTCTGCTTCTTTCTGCACGTACCGGTCCACAGGTGTTTCATCACTGGGAAGCAACGCGGGATACCCCGCCTTGGTCGCAACATCGGCCAAACCCTGCGCGGTGATCAGGCTTGGCACAAACGCAATGGTTGCGGACTCATCCGCCAAATTGACCTGTGCATGCAACACACCTGCCTTTGCATCCAATGCCTTTTGCAACCGGCCCACACAAGATGCGCAGGACATGCCACTGATCATCAGGCGGAGCTCTTGGGTCTGCGCCGGGTATCCCGCCGCCTCCAGGGCGCGCAACGCATCCTGGGCGGTTTGCACATCCGGCGACGAAAACTGCACCGTTTCTTCGGCAAGGTTAACCGAGGCATCTTTCAGCCCCGAAACTGCCTCAACCGCGCGGACCACCCGGGCGGCACAAGAGCCGCAAACCATATTCTGTACCGGTAAAACCACAGACTGTCCCAACGCCATTTTTCCTTCTATTTCTCTCTTGGGGGACAGATAGGGGTTCCAGTAGCTGGAAGGTCAATAGGTGATCTTAAATCGATTGCAATCGTCTGATAACTTGTTGTTCACCGCCTCTGTTACACATGCTGACAGCACCTTTCCCTGTAAAACACTACCATAAAGGGAACATGTGATCCCAAAAACCAACAAAATTCGTGACTTGGCGAAAAGCCACTCATACTCTTGGTGGACTGGACTATTGTCTCTTGCAACTCAGGGGCACGCCACTTTAACAGAAGACGTTAACGGCTGCGGCAACGAAAAGGACGAGCAATGACAACCAATGACATCACTCCGGTGATCCTATGTGGCGGATCAGGAACACGTCTTTGGCCGGTTTCTCGTAAGAGTTTTCCCAAACAATTCATTGATCTGATCGGTGAAGGCAGCCTGTTTCAGCAATCCAGCAAACGTTTGTCCGGCAGTGGATTTGCTGAACCCATTGTTGTCACCAACTCTGATTTCCGGTTTATCGCCACGCAGCAATTGCATGATGCAGGTATTACGCCAAACACGGTTCTGATCGAACCTGAAGCCCGCAATACCGCACCCGCGCTTCTGGCTGCCGCTTTGGTTGCCGCGCAAAAAGATCCCGCGCAGCTAATGCTCGCCGCGCCGTCGGATCATTATATCACCCAGGCTGATGTGTTCTGCGACAACGTCCGCCGCGGCGTCGCCGCCGCGCAAGCAGGGCAGATCGTAACCTTTGGCATCACCCCTGACAAACCTGAAACCGGCTATGGCTATCTTGAGCTGGGCGAAGGCAGCGTGCATGGCGCAATGCCGCTGAAACGTTTCGTTGAAAAACCGGTTCTGGCCGAAGCACAGCGAATGTTGGATGCTGGCGGCTATCTGTGGAACGCCGGTATCTTTATGTATGCTGCCCAAACGATGGTTGACGCCTTCGCCGCGCATGCGCCAGAGATGCTGGCCCATGTGCAGGCCGCCGTTGACTCAGCCGAACCCGATCTGGGGTTCCTGCGCCTTGACCCTGACGCTTGGACAAAATGCGAAGATATCTCTGTTGATTTTGCAATCATGGAAAAGGTGAGCAATCTCAGTGTCATCGCCCATGATGGTGATTGGTCCGATATGGGCGGCTGGAACGCGGTGCATCTGCATGCGGAAAAGGATGCCGATGGTGTCGCGCTTCAGGGCCGCACCCATGCGGTTGAATGCAAGGATACGCTGCTGCGTTCGGAATCCGGCGCGGTGCAGCTGGTCGGCCTAGGTCTGGAAAATATCGTTGCGGTGGCCATGCCCGACGCAGTGCTGGTTGCTGACCGCAGCCGCACCTCGACGCTGGGGAATGTGGTGAAACAGATGCGCGCCGCCGCTGTGCCGCAGGCCGATAACTTCCCCAAGGATCACCGCCCCTGGGGCTTTTTCGAAACACTGATCCTGTCTGACAGCTTTCAAGTAAAACGCATTGTGGTGAACCCCGGTGCCGCGCTCAGCCTACAAAGCCATGAACACCGCTCTGAACACTGGATTGTAGTGGTGGGCACCGCGAAGGTCACCGTCGGGCCGGACCGCGACAATCTGGATGTCAAAATGGTGCACCAGAATGAATCAGTCTACATTCCTCTGCACGCCATTCACCGCATGGAAAACCCCGGTGACACCCCGATGGAGCTGATCGAAGTACAGACCGGCAGCTATCTGGGCGAAGATGACATTGTGCGCTACGAAGACGTCTATTCCCGCGGCCAGGGGGCCAAGGGATAAGGCGCTATTTCAAAAGGTCTTTGAGGTAGCGGCCATAGTCGTTTTTCTCAAACATCTCGGCACGCTTTAGCAGTTCGTCATCGCTGATCCAGCCTTGATCATGGGCGATTTCCTCAAGGCAGCCGGTTTGCAGCCCCTGCCGTTGTGTCAGCGTGCGCACGAAGTTTCCCGCATCCAACAGGCTTGCATGGGTGCCAGTGTCCAGCCAGGCATAGCCACGCCCCATCCGGTTCACCCGCAGCGCCCCCTGCGCCAGATACATTTCCAGCAAAGTGGTAATCTCAAGCTCCCCACGGGCAGAGGGTTTAACCTCCCGCGCCAGTTTCGGCGCATCTGCATCAAGGAAATAAAGCCCGGTAACAGCATAGTTTGACGCTGGTTTTTTGGGCTTCTCAACAATGGTCTGCGCCACGCCCGCCTTGTCAAAACCAACCACACCATAGCGTTCAGGATCAGCCACGTGATAGCCGAATACCGTACCACCACTTTTTTGCTTGTCGGCGTCTGCCAATATCTCGGGCAAGCCGTGACCAAAGAAAATATTATCCCCCAACACCATGGCAGAGGGCGCACCATCCAGAAAATCCTCTGCCAGAATATAGGCCTGCGCCAGACCATCCGGTGACGGCTGCACGATATAGGTCAGGGAAATGCCCCATTGGCTACCATCGCCAAGGGAGCGTTGGAATTGCGCCTGATCCTGCGGCGTGGTGATCATCGCAATCTCGCGGATACCGGCCAGCATCAACACCGAAATCGGGTAATAGATCATCGGCTTGTCATAGATCGGCAGCAGCTGCTTACTGATCCCCATGGTAATCGGATAGAGCCGCGTGCCGGAGCCGCCCGCCAGAATGATACCTTTGCGATTGGTCATTTAACTGCTCCGAGCTCGTTCAAAATTTCTGTCAGGCTGGCCCGCCAATCAGGGCGTTTAATACCGAAAGCCGTTTCGGTCGAGGTGCAATCCATCCGCGAATTCAGCGGTCGTCTGGCAGGCGTGGGATAGGCTGTGGACGGGATATCGCTCACCGTACAGCTCAGCCCCGCCTGATCAAATATCGCACGGGCAAAATCGGCCCAGCTGCTCGCCGGTGCTCCCGCGAAATGATATGTGCCCGCCTTGTCAGGGCTTTGGCTCAACTGTTGCACCATGCCGTGACAGGCCAGCGCAATATCCTTGGCGGCGGTTGGCCCACCGATCTGATCCGCCACAACGTTCAGCGCATCCCGCTCTGCCCCTAGGCGTAGCATGGTTTTGACAAAGTTATCGCCATGCGCCGACACCACCCAAGAGGTGCGCAAGATCGCATGGGCACCCCCAGCTGCGCGCACCTTTTCCTCACCAGCCTGTTTCGAGCGACCATAGGCACCCAGCGGCCCGGTTGCCGCATCCGGCTGCCACGGCTGAGTGCCGCCCCCGTCAAACACATAATCCGTCGAAATATGCACAAAAGGGATGCCCAGAACTGCACAGTCCCGCGCCATAACACCGGGTGCATCGCCATTGATCAATGTCGCCAGCGCCTCTTCCTCTTCGGCCTTATCAACCGCGGTATAGGCGGCGGCATTAATCACAGCGCTTGGTGTATAGGCGTGGATCGCATGTGAGACCTGTTCGGGCGCGGTCAAATCCGCCTCATCCCGCCCGATGCAAATCACCTCGGGCAGTTTTGCCAATTCCCGCGCCACTTGGCCGGTTTTTCCGATCACCAGAATGCTCACAACTTCACCCCCAAACGCTCGCCCACACCATCACGTGCCTGCAAGGCCCGCCACCAGTCTTCATTTTCCAGATACCATTGCACCGTGCGTTCCAACCCCTGCTCCAATGTGACCGAAGGCCGCCAGCCCAGTTCATCGCGGATGCGTGCAGGGTCAATCGCATAGCGTAGATCATGCCCCGCACGGTCCTGCACATGGGTGATCTGATCCGCATAGCTGCCGTCTTTCGGGCGTTTCTGATCCAGAATTGCACAAATGCTGCGCACCAGATCAATGTTGCGCGCCTCGTTTTCGCCGCCAATGTTGTAACTGCGGCCCAGCGCGCCCTTTTCCAGCACAAGTAACAATGCGTCTGCATGATCCTCAACAAACAGCCAGTCGCGCACGTTCAACCCCGCGCCATAGACAGGAATACCCTTACCCGACAGCGCATTCAGGATCACCACCGGCACCAGTTTTTCAGGGAAATGGAACGGGCCATAGTTATTGGAACAATTCGTCAGAACCACGGGCAGCCCGTAGGTTTCATGCCATGCCCGCACCAAATGATCGCTGGCCGCTTTGGACGCGGAATAGGGCGAGCGTGGATCATAAGGGGTGTCTTCGGTGAACATGCCTTCCGCGCCCAGCGAGCCGAAAACCTCATCCGTCGATATGTGGTGAAATCGAAAACCGTCCGGTTTGCCCGCACCCACCCAATAGCTGCGCGCGGCCTCCAGCATGTTGTAGGTGCCAGTGATGTTCGTCTCAACAAAATCGCCCGGCCCGTCGATCGACCGGTCAACATGGCTTTCTGCGGCCAGGTGCATCACCGCGTCTGGGCTGTGGCGGGCAAATACGGCGTCCAATGCGGCGCGGTTGCGGATATCCACCTGCTCGAACGCGTAAAGCGGGCTGTCCGCCACACTTGCCACATTCGCCAGACAACCGGCATAGGTCAGCGCATCAAGGTTCACGATCTCATGCCCACGGCTGACGGCCAATCGCACGACGGCAGAACCAATAAACCCCGCACCACCAGTCACCAGGATCTTCATGCTGCGCCCTCAAATGTGAAAGGACTGTCAAAATCGCACATCAGCGGTGCCTTTTCATCCTTGTCCGACAGCACCGCAGAGCCGCTTAATCCCCAATCAATACCAAGGTCCGGATCATCAAAACGCACCGCACCATCACATTCAGGGGCATAATAATCGCTACATTTATAGATGATCTCTGTATCCGGCACACGTGTTGCAAAACCGTGAAGAAACCCGGCGGGGATCAGCAACTGCAAACCATTTTCTGCCGTCAATTCATAGCCAACCCATTCCCCGAAGGTTGCAGAGCCTTTGCGCACATCCACCGCCACATCAAACAACGCACCGCGCCCACAGCGCACCAGTTTGGCCTGCGCATGGGGCGGGGATTGAAAATGCAATCCGCGCACCGTGTTAACAGCGGCAGACACCGAATGGTTATCCTGAACAAAATCAATATCGATGCCATGATCCGACATCTTTTTACGGTTCCAGCTTTCGCAGAAAAACCCGCGCGCATCGCCATAACGCGGCGGGTTTACCAAAACCACACCGGGCAGTTTTGTAGGTGTTATGAAATCCAACTGGTCGCTCCGTGCCTGATCTTATGCTTTGCAACACATCAATACATCGGACAGAGCGATTTGACGCCGCTTTTACGGCTTTTTCTTGGTTTTCTTCACAGGTGTTGCCGCAACCTCGGGGGGTGAACCCAATACCTGCGCCAGCACCTCATCATCTGTCACGCCCTGTGGAATTTGCACCTGACCCAAGCCGGGCAGATCTGCGGTACGATAATTTGCAGGTTTGTTTTTGGTAGCACTCATATCATTTCCCCATCGTGGACAGTGTGAACAGACGGTTGGAACCAAGGCGATTCTCAACGAACAACTTGGGCGCTGGGCCTGTTACATCGATTGAAATGTTGATGCCGCCCGCAGGCCCGGTCGTGCCCGTCAGCGGGCCAGTATGATAAGTCAACGTTCCCGGCGGATTGGCAAACATCTCGCCAAAATTATTCACACCGGTCAATGTGCCGGTGATCGAGAACAGAAAATACCGCCCCTCCAGATTGACACTTAACCACATCAGGATGCGCGAGGGATTCGACCACGGGATGGTGACCGACCAGACACTGTCATTCAGGATGAACACATCCTGAAAATACGATTGCCCACTGGGCAGCTGCACCGCACCTGTCGCCGCCTCGGCGCGGAGGGCCGTCTTAAAACTGCTGCCGTTCGGGCTGACCTTGATCTCGAAATTATCATTGCCTGCGGTTCCCACCTCGGCGCGCCCTGCAAAACCGGTTTGAAACAACAGGCTTGCAGTGTCCGTCGCTGCCGATTTGTTCAGCTTAAGCTGATGACCGCTGCCCGCGTTGTTCAGCAATGTGGCATCAGCAGAAACCGCCAGCTTGTTGGTTGCATCCGCACTGGTGTTCACTCCCAGCAAGGGCACGTTCTGCAAATCCCCTGTCGCGCCCCCACCGGCAGGCTGCCAATCGGTGCCATCAAACCGCACCTCCTCGCCACTGCTGGCAATATCCGCGCGCCAGCCAATGTTCGGTGTGAAAAACTGCCAGGTGTTATCCACCCAAACCGCAACCTTATGCTCCTGTCCGGCCCAAACCCCCGTTGCGGCATCGGCCACGATGTAACGATCCCCTTCAGCAGTCTGCCCCGGTGGCGCGGTCAGTGTTGTACTGATCACGCTCAACTGCGTAACAGCATCCAGAATCCGCAGCGCCTCATTATGGGTCACATGCTTTTGCGCCTGTGCTGGCTGAATATAGGGCAGCGACAGGGTTGGAGACGTCTGAGACATGGGCGGTCCTTTTGTAACGTGAATGAAACCTCAACGCCCCGGACCCTGTAACAGTTGGTTAAACATGCCCTGACCCAAGCGCCCGCATCACGCCAGTTTTACGCAACACCAAACCTCTAAAATCTGCGGTATTCGCCCCGGAAACGCCATTTTCTGAACCCGCATCTTTCCCGAAATACCACCAATACCTTGTCCATTCGCGGAAGGGGTCATCCAATGGTCAGAGCAGTATTTACAAATCACGGGGCGCTGTCCTCAATCGAGGAATTTGGCCTTGTCGGGTTGAACGATATCAAGGTTGTCGACGGCGCGGGCGGGCCCATGTTGTTCGCCGCAACACGGGGCAATGGTTGGCTGTCAGCCTATGATCTGGGCAGCTCCGCAGGTGATACCACATTGGATCAACAATGGCGGATTGCCCCCCAACTGCTCCAACTGGAAACCACCGATCTGGTGTTGCGCGACACCGGCGGCAGCCAGCAGCTTTATATGGCGGGCCTGAACAACAGTCGTCTGACCGGTGTCCGACTTGACAGCGACGGGGCAGGTAATGCCATCGATGGGGGGATCTCCTATTCTGCCATGGGTCGCCACCTTGGTGGCCTGTCCGAGATGGAGCTGATCAGCGATGGCTACAGCGGCCTTGGTGCTTTGCGCAATGGTGGTTTAGTAAATATCTCTTTCGGGTCGGGCACCACCATGAACCTGTCCAACATCAATCAGGGCAGCGCCATGCAGGGCGAACGTGCAACCGGAATCACCAGCGCCACACATGACGGGCAAACCTATGCTTTTGTCACCTATCAGGGCGAGGATACGGTCAGCATGTTCCGCCAGGGTGCAAACGGAAACATGATCCATATCAACGATATAGATGCAAGCGACGGTTTCTGGGTTGACCGCCCAAGGGCGTTGACCGTGACCTCTGCACCGGATGGAAAACTCTATGTGGTTGTCGCCGGGTCGGGCAGCGATTCTCTGTCGACATTTTCTGTCACACCCCAGGGCATGGTGCCGGTTGACCACCTGATCGACAGCCTCGGCACCCGCTTTGCCGATGCCAGTCATGTCACCAGCGTCACCGTTGATGGCCAGAGCTTTATCCTCGCCGTCGGATCTGACAGCGGCGTCAGCATGTTTACCGTTCTGCCCGGCGGGCGGCTGCAACATATCGACGCCATGCCTGCAGAGGCCGCAACCCCACTGCGTGGCATCACCTCAATCGATGCCATGTCGACGCCTGATGGTCTGCGCTTCTGGGTCTCAACCGAGGGCGCACCCTATCTGGCAGAGTTTTCGGTGGCCCTGCCCAATCTCGGCATCAATCTGGGAGCCTCGGCCACTGGCAGCACCTTAGATGGCCGGGTGGGCGACGACATCCTTTCAGGTGGGGCAGGCAACGATCAGCTGAACGGCAGCTTTGGCAATGACATCCTGCTTGACGGGGCTGGTGCGGACACGCTTCGGGGCGGTGGCGGACGTGACACTTTTGTCCTGACTGAAGATGGCGCGCGTGATGTCATTCAGGATTTCGAAATGGGTTTTGACCGCATCGACATGACCGACTTCAGCCAGACCAGTGCCTTCGGGCAAATGTCCATTGTATCGCGCAGCTGGGGCGCCGAATTTCAGCTGGGCGCAGATGTGCTTGAGGTGCGCTCTTCTGATGGATCACGCCTTTATGCACAGGATTTTGATGCCACCAACCTGATCACCGGCGGACGAATCCAGACAGATCCCGCGCTCTACCCCGGTGGCAGCGGCCCGTCGCGGCCCGATCCCAATCCGGGCTCAAACGCGAATCCCTCAAGCGTCGATCCCAATAGCCTCGCACCCACATGGCAAAACGAACCTTCCTTTGCCCTGAACCGCAGCGCAAATGACAACGGCGGTACAAACGCGCATGACCAAATCACCACCGGTGCTGGCAACGACCGGGTCTTTGGGGGTTTGGGCAATGATACGTTAAGTTCCGGGTCGGGCCGCGATGCGGTCAACGGCGAAGGCGGGAACGATCTGATTCACGGCGGAGATGACAACGACTTCCTGCTGGGTGCCGCCGGGTTCGATACCATTGATGGCGGCAATGGGCATGACACAATCTCTGGCGACACCTATGCCGATTCCATCAGCGGTGGCGCTGGCAATGATGTCTTGCTGGGGGGTGACGGATTCGACCGGATCAGCGGTGGCTCTGGTAATGACCGGGTCTGGGCCGGATCATCACCGGATCGGGTTTGGGGCGGTGACGGGGATGATTGGCTCAGCGCCGGCAGCAACATTGGCTATGGCGTGGATGCGGTTTTTGGCGAAGGTGGCAATGACACGATTTTTGGCAATGCCGGTTTCGATCTGCTGAACGGCGGCGATGGCGATGACGTTCTTGATGGCGGTCATCAGGCGGACAACCTCTATGGCGAAGAGGGTAACGACATCCTGTTGGGTGGGCTCGGCTTTGACCGGCTGTTCGGCGGGCGTGGCGATGATCAGCTCTTTGGCGGTGACAGCGGCGACGGGGTGTTTGGTCAGCAGGGCAATGACACCATGTGGGGCGGCACCGGCGGCGACCGATTTTTCGGTGGGCAGGGCAATGATATCATTGATGGCGAAACCGGGGATGACACCATTTACGGTGGTGCCGGTTTCGACACGATTCTGGGTGGCGAAGGCAATGACTCACTATACGGCAGCTTTAACGCGGATGAATTCCTGTTTGATAACAACCACGGCAATGATACGATCTGCGACTTCGACGCAACCAGCGCAAATGAAGTGATCGACCTCTCTCGGGTGGACGGCTTTAACCGTTTCTCGGATGTCCTTAATGTCTCCACCCAAACCGGGCAGGACGTTGTGATCCAGACCGGCAGTAACAGTTCTATCAGGCTCAATCGCGTGAACCTTGACGATTTGGACGAGAACGATTTCGTGTTTTAATCGCCACCAGCGGCTCAGGCGGCGCGTTCAACCTCCTGCAAAACCTGATCGACCAGGGCAGAGAATTCCCGGGCCTGATCTGCAAAATGCACCACTGGATAGGGCGCGCGTTCCCGTTTCCCGGACCGCAACACCTGATCCATCTGCTCGCGCAATTGACCCGGTGGCGCGGCAATCGGGATAAGATCCTCCTGTCGGATCGCCCCATGCTCAACAGTGCCACCGCTGTCAGTCTGGATCACTGTAATGCCACGCGCCAATGCTTCGCGGATGGCCAGCCCGAATGTCTCTTTCCATTGGGACATGAACAACAGCACGTCGATCTCTGCGTAAAAATCGTCCATGTTATGCTGTTCGAACCGCGGATAAATTTCCCAGCTGCCGGGCAGTTTGCTCAGCTGCTTTGCCTGCCACCAGGACCCGTCGCGGCTGCCGTCAACAACAAGCCCGCGAAACTTGCCCGATTTAATGCCGGCGAAAGCCTGCTCTATCTGCGGCCAACCCTTTATCTGTGCAGGTCCGCCCACATACCCAAAGGTGATCCTTTGATCTGATGCCCGCCGGGCCGCCTGTTTGTTGAAAAACGCGGGTTCAGGTGGGTTAACACCGTTTTTCCAAACCACCCCCCGCCCTTTGGCAAAACCGGATGCTTCGCTGAGCTCCATTGCAAATTGCGACGGGTAGGTAACCAGCGCTACTTTCTCACTCATCGCCTGCAAATGGTTAAATCGGGTCTTCGCCGCCCAAAAATTATCAACACAACCCTTGCATCTGTCGATCCTGACGGGGTTCTGTCCACAATACTTCTCGTCCAGCTTGATCATGAATTGCCGCTCACACAGCCACCAGAAATCATGTACACTCAGGATCACCGGCACATTTGCCCCTTCGGCAGCAGTGATAATGCCGGTTCCGATATCCTGAATACAATGGGCGTGAATCAGATCAGGCTCTAGCGCGCTGATCAATTCAGCCAGCCGCGCGGTTACCTCAGGGTTGTTGTAGATTTCCCCATAGGAGCGGTGTTCAGGCACGTTGATCAAATAGTTCACGATCCCGTTTTTCTGGCTTTTGATTACATCATAAGGCGCAATGTCATTTCGGGCGCATAGAGACACGACAGTAACGCGATAGCCCCCCTGCTTGATCAATGCGGTCGCGACCTGTTCCGCAACCACCGTCGCGCCGCCATAGCTGAAGGGGGCGAAAAAGACGTTTGCCACCAGAATATGGCGTAAATTCATGTCTCTACCCATTCGATCAATTCCGGCGCGATGATGTGGGGCTGATCAGAGGCCCGCCATCGTTCCTCCAGATTGACACGGGCGTTTCTACCCATCTGCGCTGCGTCTTTTGGACAGGCGGCAAGGGCGCGCAGGGCATCCATCCAATCGCCGCCCTTCTGCGCGACAAATCCGGTTTCACCGGTGCGCACAACCGATGACAGATCCCCGACATCCGCAACAATTGAGGGCACACCGACAGATGCCGCGTCCAACACCCGCACGGCGCTTTTGCACCGATTGAAAGCATCATCGCAAAGCGGCATCAGCGTACAATTGGCCCTTGCCAGTGCGGCGAGATAGCGATCGTATCCCGCAAATTCCACCCTCTCTATTTGTGGTTTCAGTTTGGCAGGCAAATGTGCCAGATCAAAATGACCAATCAGCATCAACCGTCTGCCGCGATCCGCCTGAATGAACTCTGACAAAGGTTCCAGAATCTCTGCCAAATCAACCTCATGCCCCTGCGATCCGCTGGCAAAGGCCACTCGAAACATCCCGTCATCAGGCCCGTTGTTCAGCATCGCCACCGCCCCTGCGCAAAGCGTCTCTGCATCGGCAAAGTTGCGCCTGACATAGACCGGGCGCCCGGTATAAAGCGCCGCGTGCTGTGCCATGCCGGGGGTCGAAACAGACATGATATCCGCCCCGTTCATCATGCTAAGGTATTTCGGTGCCTCGGACAGGAAATGCGATTTCAAACCCGGATCCAGGGCTTCCATATTGCGATAGGTTTCGTAGGCCGACACTGAAAAAAGCGGGTCGTCCAGATCATACAAGATGGGCAGCCGCAGCCGCCGCGCCTCGTAACGAAACATATCAGTCACCGCACTGGATTGCAGACGATATTCCATCAGATGGGTCGCATGTTGCATGATCCGCGTGGCGCGCGGGATATCCTGATAATGCGCATATTCAAATTCAACACCCCGGCTGCGCCAGAAACCGGCCAGTTGTTCAACCCGGTACTTGCGACATTGCGGCAGGTTCAGGTCCGCAATCATCGCAATCTGTCGTCGCGCCCGATCAACGCCGGGGGCCTGTAGGATGTGAAACGCGTCCTGCCGCGCAAGGGTTTGCCAGATACCATGCAGATATTGTTCTGACCCGCGTGGGCCAGTATCCGTGGCAAGGGACAGGGTTCCCGTGCCCAACCCCCGCACCCGCCGACGAACATAGCCTGCTGCACGTAGCACCGCCGCACCGGTGCCCTCTCGCTTCAAAACGGACCTAAACCGCCTGATCAAAGTGAGCAAGGGCAATTTCAACACATGAGGTCTCCTTTGTGACGCTGGAAAGACGCTTAAGGGGCGACACTTAACAATTTGTGAACTTTTTTAGCTTGTTGTGAGGTCGAAATGACAAGCAACGCATCCTCCATTCCCCATGGGCCCAAGATCACGATTCTGATGGGCATCCACAACGGCGCGGATCATCTGGCCGCCCAATTGCACAGCATTGCCCGGCAATCCCATACCAACTGGCGGCTGATCTGCAGCGATGATGGCTCAACCGATAACAGTCTGAAAATAATATATAATTTTTCAGAAACCCGGCCCGGACAGGTCACAATCCACACTGGCCCCTGCAGCGGATTTGCCGACAACTTCATGTCCCTTATCCGCAGACTTCCTGAGGATGCTGAATATGTCGGTTTCGCAGATCAGGATGACATCTGGCTACCTGATAAGCTGGCCCGTGCTCTGCCTAGTCTGGAAAACTCCGGTGGCGACCCGGCGCTCTACTGCGGCAGGCAATCCTATTGGTATCCAAAGACAAACCGTCTGGTTCACTCCCCAAAAATGGCGCGGCCCTTCACGCTGCGCAATGCCTTGATCGAAAATGTTGCCAGCGGAAACACCATTCTGCTTAACCCGGCTGCTGCCAATCTTGCACGGCGGGCCGCCCGCCAAACCGGGTCCGTATTCGCTCATGACTGGTGGCTTTATCTGTTGATGACGGCGACGGGCGGTGCGGTCCTGTTTGACAATGACCCTCCCGGCATCCTGTACCGACAACATGCACATAATGCGATTGGCGCAGGCACGGGTGTTCTGTGTCAGATTCGACGCAAGGCGGAGGTGCTACGCGGTGTGTTTTCCCAGCGGATAGACAAAAACCTGCAAGCATTACGCGCGGTTGAGGATTTGCTGACGCCGCAGGCCCGCGATCTGTGCAGATGTTTCTCTGCGGCCCGACATGCCTCAACAGGGGCGCGGCTTCTGGCCATCCACCGCATTGCCCTTTACCGGCAGCGCCGTGCGCAAACTTTGGGGTTCTGGGGGGCTGCAAGTCTTGGTTGCATCTAACCACAAACCCAGAATTCTATTGGTGGGCGGTGACGGGCGACCCTCCGGCGTGCCTCGCCACATTTTGCACCTCGCAACTGCTTTGCAGGAGGAGGCCACACTTACCGTGATCAGTGACAAGGACGAGGGCGGGTTTACCGCACTTGCGGAAATGGGCGTCCGGCATATTGTCATTAACGGGCTGACCAAAGGCCTCTCGCCCCGTCACCATTGGCGCGGAATTACTACGCTCTTGCATACACTCCGCACACAATCTGCCGATCTGATCTGGATTCACGCCCGTTTGCAGGTTCTGCTGTGCCGGCTGTTGCTTGCCTTGCGGATCTGGAAACCGGAATGCCCGGTGGTTTTTACCCATCATGGTCTGCCCTACGGGCGGGGCTATCACCCGCTGGTGCATCGCATTTGCAAGGCCCTGGAACAGATGCTGGTCGCTACTTGTCCGCCGCAACATCTGGTTTTTCTCAATCACCGCATGGCCGGCAGCATGGCGCGGGATGCGCGGGCAAGACGGTTGGCCCGGCATCGTGTCTATATCTTGCCCAATTGTTCAAATCTGCGGCCTATCCCGCGTAAAACAGATAAAAATATCAAACGGTTAATCATGACCGGGCGAACAGATCGTCAAAAAAACTATGACATTGCCGCGCAGCTCCTGGCGCAACTGCCTGCCCATTTCCACCTCACGCTTTGTGGTCCGGGGACAGAGGATGCGACATTTCAATCCGGCATTGCCGCACTGATCCCGCCGGATGTCTTTAACCGGATCACCTTCACGGGTCCACTGGCCGATGTGCGCCAGCCGATCAGCAACGCAGATGCCTATCTGCTGACCTCGCGTTATGAGGGCACTCCCATCGGCGCATTGGAGGCGTTTGAGGCCGGATTGCCCATCATCCTGCGCAATTTTGACGGGGCGCTGGATCTGGTGGCCAAACATCCCTGCGGATTGCTGATGGACAGCGACGACCTCTCCCTGCAGGCGAAACGGATCACCACCCTGCTCGACTTCTTTGACCGCGATGCCACAGCTTTGCGTGTCGAAACTCAACAGGTTTGGCGAGACAATTGGGCACCGGCCATATTCGCGCACAACGCCCGTACGCTGATACGCTCTGTCCTCAGCTCCGCAACCGGTCAGGTGGCAGCGTCAGATTATATTCATGATGCTCCAATGCGGCATCAAGGTCTTCGTAAAAATGTAACTGCCCGCGCTCCAGTACCGCCGCCATGTTACACAACCGGCGCACCATCGGCGGAGAATGGGTTACAACAATAGCCCCGGCATTCTCATTCCGTTTGTCAAAGACCTGCACGCTCTTATGTCGGAAGGCACCATCGCCGACTGAGGTCACCTCATCCACCAGATAGGTGTCAAATGGAATTCCCATCGAAACACCAAAGGAAAGCCGCGATTTCATTCCTGCGGAATAGGTCCGCAGCGGCATGCGGAAATGACCACCCAATTCCGCGAATTCCTCAACAAAATCAACCAGACCGTCACTGTCAACGCCATACAATCGGGCAACGAAACGCGTGTTCTGCACCCCCGTCAGATCTGGATGAAACGATCCCTGAAAACCAACGGGATAAGAAATACTGCCCGTTGATAAGACCCGGCCAGACGTTGGCCGGATTGTCCCCGCGATCAGTTTCAACAGGGTGCTCTTCCCCGCCCCGTTGCGCCCCAAAAGCGCCACGCTTGCACCGGTTGGAAAAACTGCGGTCAGGTTATCGACAATGACCTGCCGCCCGCCGCGCGATGGAAAATATTTGGTCAGGTTCTCAAGGCAAATCATAGCCCTAGCTTCTGTCACGCACGGAGTAATAGACCAGGCTCAGGATGGACCATGTGAAGAAACTGAAAAGGGCAATCAATGCGAGGGTCAGCTCGCGCTTGGGAAACTCGGCCCTTTGCGCCAGGGTTGGTTTCACATGAGCAGCCAGATAGCGGCTTTGTTTGCGCACTTCCGCCAAAGCGGAATCATGCGCGGCCAAGGCGGCGACATAGGCCGCTTCGGCAAACTCGCGATCCACAATCAGCCCTTCATATTCGCCCACTAGATTAGCAAAAGCATCGCCGCTTTCACCGTCCACCCCCAATCCAAGGTTCCCCCGTTCCGATGAAATCCGCTCTTCAATCACTTCAATCCGGCGTTTGGCCTGCGTGATCCGCGGATCATTTTCGCGCGTGGTATCTTGCAATAAATCATGATCAATCAGCGCCTCGGCCAGCTGTTGTTGCAGGGTGACCAACAGGCCCATTTGATTCTGCGTATCAATGCTGGGGTCGACAATCTGTGTCCGATTGCGAAATTGGGTCAAGGCGCGGCGCGACACCTTCAAACGTTCCACCGAATTTGCCAATTCCTCGCGGGTAAAGCGGATCGAATCCTCTTGTGCAATGCGTGACAAGCCGTTGATCATCGCCGTACATTCCGCAAGGATTGCCTGCGCCACGCGCAGGGCGTCCTGCGGATCAAAGGCCAAAACCTCCAGTTCAATCAATCCGGTACTGCTGTCATAGATGATCGAAATCTTACGTTCCCAATGGTCCTGCAAATCCTCGATTGTCCCCGCCGGATCAAAGGCAAATATCGGATCCTGTTCTATACTGACACGTGACCAGACCTCGCGCAGACCGATCTTCTGATCCACCTGCGACACCAGTTCCTGACTTGAAAGATAGGCAAACAGAATATCAGTGTCAGAGGAGCTGGAACCGGATAGTTCAGTAATCCCGCCCAACAGCTCGATGGCCGAAGTTTGCTCTTCCGTGCGCACCGAAAACGCCACGCGGGATGCATATTGGTCGGCGGCCTGCGTCCACAAATAATAACTGGCAAGAACAATCGGGCTGACCACAAACAGCATAAATGTGAACACCAGAAACCGGTGCCTTTTGCGTGGCTTTGCCCGTCTGGCTGGTGGCCTGATGTCAAATTGTGGAATGACCGGGCCAGCTGGCCGTGGCGGTGCCGGTTCTGCCAGATCTGCCCCCGACACAACATGCGGTGCCACAACGCGTGGCTGGGCTTCAACCGGCGCTGAGTGTTTGAGGTGCCTGATCCTGCTGATCAGCTGCGCCTCCTCTTGGGAGCCTTCCGCCATGTGAATTAACTTTTTGGTTGTATTTATGAAAGATTATCCCGTGTAAGGTTAATTATTGGTAACCTTAACCAGTCATGAGGCCACCAATGCCCAGCTCATCGAAAACATCATCGACGCTCAGACCCCAAACCGGTTCCTATGCAACACCCCGTGCGATTGGGGCACTGATTTTGCGCGAAATCACAACAACTTATGGACGTTCACCGGGGGGGTACATCTGGGCCATCCTCGAACCCGCCGCCGGGATCACCCTGCTGACATTGGTCTTTTCCATCGGGTTTCGAACGCCTCCCCTAGGGACAAGTTTTGCGCTGTTTTACGCCGCCGGCATTCTGCCTTTGATGATGTACACCGATATTTCAACCAAGCTGGCGCAGACCATTCAGTTCAGCCGCGCCCTGCTGATCTATCCAAGAATCACCTTTCTTGATGCGTTGATCGCACGGTTTGTCCTGAACTTTCTGACCCAGATGATGGTACATTTCATCGTCCTTGGTTTCATCATCTTGTTTCTTAAACCCATGACAACATTGGATTATGCCAAAATTGGACAGGCCTATCTGTTGACGCTTGCGCTGGCCATCGGCATCGGCACATTGAACAGTTTTCTCACGTTGGCCTATCCGGTCTGGCAAACAGCGTGGTCGATTCTAAACCGCCCCCTATTTCTGATGTCCTGCGTTTTTTTCATTTTCGAAAGCGTGCCACGGCCCTATTCGGACTATCTGTGGTTCAATCCCATCGTCCATATCGCTGGCTTGATGCGCGACGGATTTTATCCTTTTTACCAGCCAGGTTACGTCTCTATCGCATACCCATTGGCGGTGGCCGCACTATGCACAATGGCAGGTCTGTTTCTATTGAATCGCTATCATCGGGATATGCTGGATAAGTAAGAACTGTTTAATCAACGTTAACTCAAATTTAATATAATTCATACGTTAGTGGACTAAGACAACCATAGGCTGTCTGTGGAGTTACAAGAGGTTCACCGTGTCATGTCCCTAGATTTCTCTCCCGAACTGCGCTGTCTTGTCATGTTGAACGGCAAGGTTTTTGGTAACGTTGATCAGGCCGCGACCAGTCGTCCGATGGAAATCAGGTTGGGTGACACCCTTGCCCCGTTTGAAGCTTGCACCCAAAATCCGGCATCTATTCTGAAACGTGTCTCCCGTTTTCGGCTGGACACACGAAACATGGCGCAACATTCCTGCTCCCTGCCCGAGGAAACGGTCCCTGGAGAGGTTTATGCCTGTTGGGTCAATCACTTAAAAGACTGGGCACTTAACGGAAGCCAGACAGTGCAGGTGATGATCAACCGGTATGAAGCACCCTGCCAGATATTCTTCGAGAATAAGATATCGGTGCCAAAGGTCAGAAAGGGCATGTGTTTTCAGGCCAAACTTGCCGCACATCGCGCGGCGGCAAGCCTGTGCCTGATCTTTCATGATCCGGTATCCCTACAGGAAGAAAGGCATTTTATCCCTTTTGACACAGCCCAATCCGGGGGCACGCTACCCAGCGGCTATGCGGATATCCGTCACCCGCTGCCGCTGCATTTTCAAAAATGCGATGTGATGCTGGAGATCGAATACCGCAACCACCTGCCGGACGACAAAGGCACAGAGCCTTTTCTTTTTCTTGCTGACGTTCACGTGGCTGATGAAGAGGTGGAAGAAACAGAAACGCTGATGCTGGAACCGGAATGGATCCATGGGCAGGCGGAAGTGTCTGATGGCCAATGGGTCAGCGCCAATTTGCCCAATATGCTGGCACCCGGTCAGGGCTTGTCATTTCAAATGGGCCAGAACGTTGTCCCCATTACCCCTATGTCCAAACCGGATTTCGTGGTGCGCGAAAACTACGGCCACACGCTGATCTGTCAATCTGCGCAGGCGCTTGAACTGGTGCTTTCGATTGACGGCGAGTCTGTACAAGTGATCAACATCACACCGGGCGAAAATGTCGTCCGTCTCCCGTCCCGCTATCTGAATGGCCATGTGCGCCACCTCGCCTTGAAGGATCGGTCGGGATCTGTGGTGCTGTTTGAAGACCAACAATTGCTGCCCTGCGTCCTCACACCAGAAGACGTGATGCGCCGCGAATCCGCTGCCCCGTTTCCCAATGCCCTGCTGCCGCCGACCCCCTATCGGTACAAGGCGCTTAAATCCCTGATCGCCAAAGCAGAATCCACCACCAACTTTGAACAATTGCTGCACGCTATTGATACCCTTGAGGGCGGCCCCGAAAACGTCATCCGCAAACCGCTTCACTTTCCCACAGTGGCGGCACCGGATGTCTCAATCATCATTCCCGCGCATAACAATATTGATCTGACCTATCTTGCGCTCTGCTCTTTGCTGATCGGATCAAACGACGCCACCTTCGAAGTGATCTTGGTCGATGATGCTTCCAGCGATGAAACCAGCCAGATCGAAGCATTGATCACCGGCATCACCGTCATCCGCCAACCCATCGCCCAGCGCTTTGTCCGCGCCTGCAATGCAGGGGCCGAACGCGCGCGCGGAAAATATATCGCCCTGCTTAACAACGATGTGGAGGTCACAGCCGGGTGGCTGGACGAACTGCTTGCCACCTTTGACCGATTCGACAATGTCGGGCTGGTCGGTGCCAAACTGCTTTATCCCAACGGTGACCTGCAAGACGCCGGTGGCATTGTCTGGGGCAGTGGCAACCCCTGGAACTATGGCAACCGGCAAAATGCCAATGATCCGCGGTTCAGCTATGCGCGGCAGGTTGACTATCTCTCTGGTGCCGCCTTGCTGGCCCCCGCTTCCGTCTGGAAAGAGGTTGGCGGCCTCTCTTCCTATCTTGAACCGATGTATTTCGAGGATACCGACCTTGCCTTCAAGGTGCGCGCGGCGGGATATGCCACTTGGTTTGTACCGTCCTCGGTGGTCTACCATTTTGAGGGGATGACCTCCGGCACGGATGTCACCACCGGTTTCAAGAAATTTCAGGAAATCAACCGCCCCAAATTCAAACGAACCTGGGCCAGCGCCTTTGCCAAACATGGTGTTGAGGGGCAAACACCAGACCTAGAAAAGGACCGCGGCATCATTGGTCGGGTGTTGTTCATCGACTACGCCCCGCCGCGCGCGGACAAGGATGCCGGATCCTATGCCGCCCTTCAGGAAATGCGGCTGGTGCAATCCTTGGGGTACAAGGTCACCTTTGTCTCAACCAATATGGCCCACCTTGGTAAATACACCGAAGACCTGCAAAAATCCGGGGTCGAGGTGATCTATGCACCTTTCTACATAAACACCGATGAATATCTAGAACAGCACGCCAGCGATTTTGATGCCTTCTACATCACCCGCTATTATGTGGCGCAGGCGGTTCTGGAACAGATCAGGCGACTGGCCCCAAAAGCGCGGGTGTTTTTCAACAACGCCGATCTACATTTCCTGCGGGAACTGCGCGCCGCCAAAAGCGAAGGGGACGCCAGCAAGCTGGAGCGTGCCCGCCGAACCCGGTCCGAAGAAATCGAAGTGATCCGCAATGTTGATGTGGTACTTTCCTACAACGAGGTAGAGCATTCGGTGATCCAGGCCTATACCGATGGCGCGGCCACCGTTGTAAAATGCCCCTGGGTTGTCGATGTGCCAAATGCCATTCCAGCGGCAGGTGCCCGCAAGGGTCTGTCGTTTCTGGGCAGCTTCCGACACCACCCCAATGTTGAAGGCGTGCGTTGGTTTGTGCGCGATGTCATGCCAAGGCTTATCGCGCAAGATCCCTCGGCCCATCTGACCATCTACGGCTCTTGCATGGGCGGTGACATCCGCGCGCTGCAATCCGAAAATGTCCTGCCGCACGGGTTTATCAACGATACCGCTGACGCCTATAAATCCCACCGCATTTTTATTGCCCCTCTCCTGTCCGGTGCTGGGGTCAAAGGCAAAGTGTTCAGCGCATTGTCCCATGGCATCCCTTGCGTCGTCAGCCCGATTGCCGCCGAAGGGATTGGTCTGCGCTCCGGTTATGATTGCATCATTGCCGACCGGCCAGAGGAATGGGTGAATGCAATTGGTCAACTCTGCCGGGATGATGATCTATGGGAAACCCTCTCCCAGAACGCCCGTCGCTATATGCGCACCAGTTTTTCGTTTCAGCGCGGTCGCCTGTTGATGCGTGCCGCATTCGAAGCGGCTGACATGTTTGGCGCGCGGATCTGACAGGGCCATGCGGCAGGTCATTCTTCACAACCACCTGTTCAAAAATGCCGGCAGTTCGGTGGATCATATTCTGCGGCAAAATTTTCAGGGCCGCTGGGTCACGCGGGAATTTTCCAATCCCGGCCCCGGGCAAACAGCCGAGATCGCCAATTGGATCACAAAAAACACTGATGCCATCGCCTTTTCATCCCATACAATTCAATCCGTGCTGCCGATCATTCCTGATGTTCGGATTATCCAGATTGTCATGCTGCGGGATCCTGTTGATCGCATCGCCTCTGCCTATCGGTTTGAAAAAACACAGGAGTCCAATTCGCGCGGGGCACAGCTTGCGCGGCAAAACGGGTTCGCCGGCTATGTCCATGCGCGGTTGAACATCAAAGGTGATCGGCAGTGCCGCAATTTTCAGACCAGCCGCCTCGCCGCACTGGCCTTCACGCACCCGGGCAATGAGCTTTCCCGCGCCAAAGCTGCGGCCAGCTTGATCGCGCGAGACGGTGTTCTGGGGTTGGTCTCTGACTTTGACGCAGCCATGCGGCGGTTAACCGCCGTACTTAGGCCCGGTTTTCCCGCCTTCGATTGGCATCCTGTGATCATCAATGCCGCGGCCCAAAATACCGCGCAGGCCGTTTCCCCCGACATGCGCAAGCTGCTTGAGGAAACCAACCGCGATGATTTCGCCCTTTTGCGCCATGCACAGGCGATTCTTTGTCAGGCTTCAACCGGTGCGGGTGTCATCCAACGGTCCGGGATGTGATACCCTTCCGAGGTAAGCTCATCACAAATGCGCATCACATCCTCACGAACAAGCGTGGGAAAGAAGCCGGGCATTTTGTGTTTCACGCTTTCCGTAAACCGCTGTTCCAAAATCGCCTGCGGATAATCAAACGCGGGTATTCCCAGAAACTGCTCAATCTCTTGTAATGTCCCGCGCTGATCCTGATGCAGCTCCTCATAAATCAGCACCTTAAACGTCTCGGGCGGCAGCCCCCCCTTCAGGTTCCGCAAAACCCTACCATATTCCGCATTCACCCAGATGTGCCGCCGCCGGATGAACTCGCCAAACTCCGCAGGGCCCCATGTGTCCAGCTTGTCCAGATGGCCGGTCAATTGCAGATGGAATTTCGTATGGCTCCACAGCCGTGCTACCGGGTCCCGCATGGTATAAAGCACGCGAAGCTGGTCACATTTGCCAGCAATCTGCGGCCATGCCTCTTTCGGCAGCTGCGCGTTCAGATTCGAGAAATCACAGGCGTATTTCTGATGATCACGCATTTGGAACAGGTTTCGATACCAATAGTCATCCACAGGTCGGCTTAAATACTGCGCGACCCATTGGACATTGCCACGCACCGCATCAATATTCGCTTTTTCGGGGTCAAAGCGAAACAAATACCGGTTCTTCGCCTCCCGCAACCGATAGGCTTCGCTCAATTGTTTCGGGTTCACATAGCGGTGGTAGAAATAATGCAGCTCTTTCTCCATCGCGAAATGCAGCGCCGGGTGCCGGGACAACACCGCGTATAACCAGGTTGTCCCGGCCTTCATCGCCCCAATGCTTAAAAACAGGTTAGAGAACAATCGCTCAGACATCGGCCATTCCTTGATCCTTACCGCTTAACCGCGCGATCACCTCTTGATACATCCGGTGATAGACCGGGCGTTTGAAGTGGTTGAGATCGATCATATCATCCGCCCCCTCAATGAACTGCGCAGGGTCAAGCAGCATGACATTTCCCCTGCCGCGCGCCACCTCTCGCAAGGCCGCGTTCAGGCGTTGGTGATGTGGATGGGGCGGCCTGCCCGGGGTGCGAAACTGCATCGGCCCACGTTCCGGGGCCAGCATGATCACCACCTGCACATCTGTCGGAATATGATCAAGGATACAGCCATATCTGCGCGCCATTTCCGTGCTCTTCAACATCCCCATATGGGTGAAATCGCGGGCCAGAACCTTCAGCCTCTGCCGCTGCACATCTGTATCCGCAACCGCCTCGCGCAGCTCTGTCTTGGCGATCAGATCATGGTTTTGCGCTCCGACCAGCCAATAGGGTGCCAACAGCCCGGTTGAACCATGGCGATATTCGGGAATATCCGCATCAGCCCAGAAGCTGAGGAAACACAAAACCCGCCCACCGGGGATCGCACCTAGCTGCGAGGTGAAATCATCCGGCCCGTAACCAAGCGTTGCTGCGGCTGCAAGCTGATCATCAGTCAAAGCACCTTCAAGCGCCGGCATCAGGAAAGACGTATGATCGCGCCGAAACATCTGCCCATTCTGTGGCTGGTTAAATTCCTCAACCAGATCCCCGGTATGCAGCGCAAAATAATGCATCAGACTGGCCAGATCACACCCGCCCCGCGCGATGATATGATCAAACCGAATCATCGGCGCGGGCGCTTCAGCCGCCATTTCCACAGCTGTGACAGGGGTGATCCAGTCGACGTTCATGGCCCCATCGCTCACATCCGACAGGGTCTTGCCAAGAACCTGCATCGGCGGACGACCCAGATGTGCATAGGTCCAATGTTCAATGTACATATTCAACGTGCGGCAGGAGAAACAGAAGTGCTTTATCCGGCGTATATTGTGAAGCCGTTCCGTCAGGTAGAAACCAACAAAACCATAATCGCCAAAATCATCCCGCACCCGTATCAGCCCAGCGTCGGTCGTGTTCAACGCCAGCATCGCAGACAGTTCCGCACGGGCGGCGGCCTGATCCTCAGGCAGGCGGATCTTGGTGAAATTCAGCTGGTTGGTCCTGTTGATCAGCTCAATCGCGCGGTCCAGATGCGCCTCAACATCATATTCGATAAATACCCGCACATTCGATTTACGCAGAAAATCGACAGGGTCGTCACCTGCCACAACAGCGGCCACCGCCTTGCGCTCTTTCAGCTTGTATTGCGCCAGCCGGGTGAATCCTGCATCCGGTTTGCCCTGTAACTGTGCCGCATCCGAAAGATCGCAAATCAGATCCGGCAAGCCCACATTCAACCCCGGATTGGCGTGGACCGCCTGCGCGAGGTTCATCGGGTTATCATCCAGAAACAGAACCGATGGCGCGCGCAGCCCAATCTGCCCCAGCATCGCGGCAATCCGTGGCCCCTTGGGTGTCCAGTCAATGCTGGGAAAAACAAAATAATCCCACAACCCGCGTTCCCGCAGCAAAGCCTCGATCGTGCCCGCATCATTCTTGGAGCAGATCGCAGACATAATCCCGCGCCGGGCCAGTTCGATCACCAGGGCATGATGATCGTCACGATACCCGATCCCCCCTTCGGTCAGGGTGCCATCCCAAAAGGTGTCGTCCAGATCCCAAATGACCAATCGAATGTCTTCGGCAAAGACCAGCTGATCAAATTCCGGCTGCGGTTGACCCATCTCAGCACCACCACAAAGGCACTGCCGCCATCATTTTACAGGTTCCGAACATCATCTTCCTTTTCTGCGGGACCATCCCTTTGGGTCTGCCATGCCCTCCCTTTGTTCTGCCCCAAAACCGGTAAACAGAAGATTAAGTTTTACCATCAGATGTCGCTTTTAGCGGATAGCTTTCACCACAGATCAGCCTAAGCTCATGGAAATACATCGATAAGGGATGATCACATGCACTTTGGCCTCAGCGAAGAACAAGAGATGATCGTCTCTACCGTGCGCAGCTTTGTGGAAAAGGAGATTTACCCCCATGAGGCTGAGGTAGAGAGGACCGGACAGGTCCCGCATGAACTGGGCGAAGAGATCAAGCAAAAGGTGATCGATCTGGGGTTTTACGCCTGCAATTTCCCCGAAAGTGTTGGCGGTGCCGGGCTGTCCCACGTTGATTTCACTCTTGTAGAGCGAGAGCTTGGCCGGGGTTCCATGGCGCTCACCCATTTCTTCGGGCGTCCGCAAAACATCCTGATGGCCTGCAACGACGAACAGCGCGAACGCTATCTGCTGCCTGCGGTGCGGGGTGAACGTATGGATGCGCTGGCGATGACAGAACCGGATGCCGGATCGGACGTGCGCGGGATGAAATGCAGCGCGGTGCGCGATGGCGGGGATTGGGTGATCAACGGCTCCAAACATTTCATCTCAGGGGCGGAACATGCGGATTTCTTCATCGTGTTCATCGCGACCGGCGTTGATGAAACCCTCAAAGGCCCCAAGAAACGCATCACAACCTTCCTTGTGGATCGGGGCACACCGGGGTTCGAGGTGCGCGATGGCTATAACTCGGTCAGCCACAAGGGCTACAAAAACTGCATCCTCTATTTCGACAACTGCCGCCTGCCCGATGCGCAGGTGTTGGGCGAGGTTGATGGCGGTTTTGCCGTAATGAACGAATGGCTTTATGCCACGCGGATCACAGTTGCAGCTTTCAGCGTCGGGCGGGCGCGTCGCTGTTTCGATTATGCCCTGAACTATGCCGCCGAACGCAAACAATTCGGCCAGCAGATTGGCAAATTTCAAGGTGTCTCTTTCCAGATTGCCGATATGATCACCGAAATCGACGCGGCGGATCTGCTGACCCTTTCGGCAGCATGGCGTCTGGATCAGGGGCTGCCCGCCAACCGCGAAATCGCCAGTGCCAAACTTTATGCGTCAGAGGCTCTGGCCCGCGTGACAGACACGACTTTGCAGATATTTGGTGGCATGGGGTTGATGGATGATTTCCCGATTGAACGGTTCTGGCGCGACGCCCGTGTCGAACGCATCTGGGACGGCACATCAGAGATTCAGCGCCACATCATCTCGCGCGATCTGCTGCGTCCTTTGGGGGCCTGAATGACGCGCTCGCTTGACCGCCTGCTGCGGCCCCGCACCATCGCCGTTGTCGGGGGTGGCGCGTGGTGCAAACAGGTGGTTCTGCAATGCCGCAAGATGGGCTTTGCCGGTGACATCTGGCCGCTGCACCCCTCCGCTGACAGCATCGAAGGTCTGCCGGTTTTTCGCAGCGTTGATGACCTGCCCCAGCCCCCCGATGCCACCTTCATCGGCGTGAACCGAAAGGCAACAATTGATATTGTCGCCGCCCTTGCTGCGCGGGATGCAGGCGGCGCTGTCTGCTTTGCCTCCGGTTTTCTGGAAGCACAGGCAGAGGATGCAACGGGCGCTGATCTGCAATCCGCACTTCTTGACGCTGCGGGTGACATGCCGATCCTTGGCCCCAATTGCTATGGCTTTATCAACTACCTTGATGGCGCGTTGCTCTGGCCCGATCAACATGGCGGCAGGCGGGTTGATCGCGGTGCCGCCCTCATCACACAAAGCTCCAACATCGCGATCAACCTCACCATGCAGGCGCGCGCCCTGTCGCTGGCCTATGTCGTCACGGCGGGCAATCAGGCGCAATCCGGGATCGCCGAGATTGGCATGGCGCTGCTGGATGATCCACGGGTGACCACGCTGGGACTGCATATCGAGGGCATCGGCGATCTGCGCGCCTTCGAAGCACTGGCCGATCGCGCCCGCGAATTGGGCAAACCCATCGTTGCAATCAAGGTCGGCCGCTCCGATCAGGCGCAAGCCGCCACTGTCTCCCATACCGCATCACTTGCGGGTCAGGACGCCGGGGCCGCTGCCTTGCTTGCCCGTCTTGGCATCTCACGCGTTGACGATATGCCGTCCTTCGTCGAGGCTCTGAAGCTGCTGCATATCGCCGGTCCCTTGCCACAAAACACTGTCGCAACGATCAGCTGTTCGGGTGGCGAGGCAAGCCTTGCCGCTGACATGGGATTGTCCCGCGCCGTCACCTTTCCCCCGCTGAACACCCGCCAGAAAACCGACCTGCGTGCCGCGCTTGGCCCCCGTGTGGCGCTGGCCAACCCGTTGGATTACCACACCTATATCTGGCGGGATGTGCCTGCCATGACCCGCGCCTTTGCGGCCATCGCCGACCCTGATATTGCCATCACCCTGTTGATTGTCGATTTCCCCCGCGCCGATCTTTGTGACCCTTCCGATTGGGACTGCGTGATCGACGCCACCATCGCCGCGGCCCAACAAACCGAGCGGCTTTACGGTATGGTCGCAACCCTGCCCGAACTCATGCCCGAAGCGGTCGCACAAAGCCTGATGGCAGCAGGTGTCGTTCCCTTCTGTGGACTGGCAGAAGCGCTTGCCGCTTGCGGCGCGGTCCTGCCTGCCCCGCGTGACCCTCTCCCGATCACCCTGCCCAATCCGGGCGGTGCGGCCCGGTTGATTCCAGAGGGTGAGGCAAAAACCGCCCTTGCCGCCTATGGGCTGCCCATCCCCAAATCGACCCGTTGCATGTCACTTACCGAGGTGGAAACACAGGCTGACGACATCGGGTTTCCACAGGTTCTGAAAGGCGAAGGCATCGCCCATAAAACCGAAGCGGGCGCGGTGAAGCTCAACCTCACCTCCCGCGAAGAGACCTGCACCGCCGCGCAGTCGATGCGCGCCTCCAGCTTCCTGATCGAACAAATGATCACCGGCTCAATTGCCGAATTGCTGGTCGGGGTGATCAATGACCCTGCCCATGGATTTGTCCTCACCCTTGGTGCGGGCGGCACCCTGACCGAAATTCTGGATGATACCGTTTCCCTCCTGATCCCTGCTGGCGATGAACAGATCACAACCGCCCTCAACAGCCTGCGCATCGCCCCTCTGCTGCGGGGCTATCGTGGCAAACCGGCGGCGGACCTCCCCGCCATCCTGCGCGCCATCAACGCCGTTCAGAATTTTACCATTGCCCATCGGGGTGATCTGCAAGAAATTGAAATCAACCCCCTCCTCTGCACGCCAACAGATGCCATTGCTGCTGATGCTCTGCTGCGCCGCGCCCTCTAAAAGGAAACTCCATGTCAGACTCCCCCCTCAAAACCCACCGCGATGGCGCCATCCTGCAAGTCACGCTGGACCGGCCAAAGGCCAATGCGATTGATCTGCAAACCTCGCGCCAGATGGGCGAGGTGTTTGCCGGGTTCCGCGACGATCCCGACCTGCGTGTGGCGATCATCACCGGTGGTGGCGACAAGTTTTTCTGCCCCGGCTGGGATCTGAAAGCTGCGGCAGACGGGGATGCGGTGGATGGCGATTATGGCATTGGCGGGTTTGGTGGCTTGCAGGAGCTGCGCGGCATGAACAAACCGGTGATCGCCGCTGTCAATGGCATTGCCTGCGGCGGGGGATTGGAACTGGCCCTTTCCGCTGACATGATCCTCGCCGCCGATCATGCCACATTCGCCCTACCCGAAATCCGTTCCGGCACTGTGGCCGATGCTGCCTCTGTCAAATTGCCCAAACGCATCCCCTATCACATCGCGATGGAGCTTTTGCTGACCGGTCGCTGGTTTGACGTGCAAGAGGCCAAAGGCTGGGGACTGGTCAATGAAATCCTGCCGGCCGATCAATTGATGGATCGCGCATGGGAACTGGCGCGCCTCTTGGCCTCCGGTCCGCCTCTGGTCTATGCCGCGATCAAGGAAATCGTGCGCGATGCCGAAGATGCCAAGTTTCAGGATGCCATGAACCGGATCACCAAACGGCAATTGCCGACGGTCGATCTGCTCTATTCCTCAGAGGACCAGATGGAAGGGGCCCGCGCCTTTGCAGAAAAGCGCGATCCTGTCTGGAAAGGCAAATAACCCGCGGCCCCTCAGGGCTTCGCGGGATCTTCCACCTTTACGTCAGCCTCTGGCGGGTCGGTGATCAACTCGACATCTTCAATCGTATCACTCACCACAACCGCACCGGCACCATCCGCACCTGAGTTATCCTCCGCCGCGCCAACAATCAGCGGCAGCATCGAGACGCCGCCGGGCATGGCAACCTCTGACATCGGCGGTATCTTCCATGACAGCGTGTCAAAGCTCTTGCAGTTGCCACAGATGGGGGCCCAATCGCTGTGGATATTGTGGCAATTGTCGCAAATCCACTGCGGTCCGCGGGAAACGGTCAATGCCCGTGCCAGCCACCCCTTAACCACCGTGTCCGACGCACCTTCGCCCCGTTCAATCGCCGCCATCAAGGTCACCGAGCGCGCGGTCGGGTCGGTTTCCACCAGTTTGCCCAGCGCACGGCGGGCGGCGGGGAAATCCTCATCCGCAATATGCAATTCGGCTTTCAGCATCTTGGTTTCCGCATGTTCCGGCTGCACCTTGGTCAACGCCTGAAAACGCTTGATCCGCGCTGCCGGTTTCTCGTCTGGTTCAATCGCGGCAAAAGCGGCGGCCAGATCCGGGTGCGGTTGCACACCCCATGCCTTTGTCAGCACACGTGCTGCATATCGCGGCTTGCTCTGCTCAATATACCCCCGCGCGGCCATAACTGCTGCCGGGATCAGGTCGGGTGACAAACGGTTCGCCTCAATCGCCACCTCACGGGCTTCGATATCCTTGCCATCGTCGATGATGTCCTTGGCCTCGGACAGAGCCAGCACCGCATCGCGGCGCTTGTGCACGTCACGGGGCAGCTGGCCGTTCTTCAACTTGGCACTCAGGGTTTTACGCGCACCGGTCCAGTCTTCCTTACCGGCCTGCAACTGCAACAAAACATCCCCGGTCTCGACATGTTTGGGCTTCAGGGCAAAGGCTTTCTCGGCCAACTTCAGCGCCGTATCGGTATCCCCCTCTGCCAGCTTCTGTTTCATGATGCCGCGCACCCCGACAAAACGGGTCGCCTCATCCTCTACCAGCTTGCGATAAGTCTCCTCGGCCTTGCGTGTATCCCCTGCCATTTCCGCCGCCTGTGCGGTCAACAGGTTCGTCAGCGCCGGCTTTTGCAGATATTTGTCAGCCTTCGCCGCCTTGGCCATCGCCACCTTGCCCTCACCACTGGCCAGCGCCATCAGCCCCTCTGACAGGGCATCAAACCCCTTGCGCTCGCGGTTGCGATCGAAATAACGCGACAGGGCGGTTTCATCCCCGTTCAGGAACTTCCATGTGGCCACCAGCAGGGAAAACACCTTCAGCAGCAACCAAACCGCGATCATCAGAACCACAACGCCGATAACCGACTGCAACGGGCCAAAGCTGTATTCGGTCCCCATGACGGTCACCTGAATACCACCCTCGCTTTCCAACAAGAATCCCGCACCCCAGGCCAGCGCCGCTACCGCGACGACAAACACAATAATCTTGATCAATGACCACAACATAAATTCAACTTTCTCAGTTTGCCGTCAGGCGTTGGGACAGATCCTGCACCGCAGCTTCTGTTGCGGCGCGCGCGCGTGCAGATGCCAGCCAGTCGGCCATGGCGTCCTGCACCGGCGCGGGAAGCGTTTCGATTTCCGTCAACGCATCCGCCACGCGGCCATCGCGCACCGCGGCCTCTGCGCGTGACAGCACCGCGTCAGGGTCATCTCCTTCGCGCGGGGCCACGGACCTTGCACTCAACTGTCGTTTCAGAAACCCGCCAACGCCGGTTTCATTTTGCCCACCACCGGTGGTCCGGGCCACAGACAGGGCCGCGCGTGCCGTATCAGGGAAACTCGTCTGTAGCCGCAGCAATGGGACAATCCCCTCTGCATTCTCGCTCAAGGCAGCCGGAATATCCTCAACGCCGCTGGCGGTCAGATCTTGCAAGGCCGTTTCAAACCCGGCCCCACTGCCCAGCGCCACGGTAATCGTGCTCAATGCTCTTTCTGCCTGCGCCCTGCGCGCCGCATCTGCGGTAGCTTCCTCAACGCTTTGCGCGTTTTCCAACAGCCGTGAAATCTCGTTCTGCTGCGCCTCAACAGAGGCCTGAAGGGCCGCAAGGCCCTCTTCAAGCTCCGGCGAAGGACCCGCAGGTGCCACCGTTGAGGCAGGGCGGTTTTCCAGCTCTGCCAGACGCGCCTCAAGGGCGGTGACCCCATCGGAAAGGGCGGCGATGCTGCTTTTAATGGCGTTCAATTCCGGCAGTTCCACAGGAGTCGCATCCGGGACTTCAGCATTTTCAAGCGTCGCAATCCGCGCCGCCTGCGCGTTCAGCGCCTCTGTAACACTGTCGTTTTCACCGCGAAGGTTAAAAACATCCATCTCCGCCGCAAAGAACCCGATGCCGCCCGCAACCAATCCCCCAAACACCAGCGACCAGAACACGCTGCCTTTTGGCTCTTGCACATCTTGCTGCGGGGACGCGGCGGGCGTCTGTTCTTTCACCGGCTGCGGTTTTTCAACGTTTTTAGCTGGCTCGGCGGGTTTGCTTTCCGCTTTGGCAGGTTCATCGGGCTTTTTCACGTCAACCGAGGGCCCTGTCTTTTGAGACGCTTCCGGTTTGGGTGTCTTTGGCACGGAGCTTGTCGTGGTCGCAGCGGCGGTTTTCACCGCCTCAGCGGCTTTCGCTGGCGTGGTGGCCACCTTATCCGACGTTACCTTGTCAGCCTTTGGCGCAGGCGCTTTTTTCGGGGTGCCAGTCTTTGGGATGCCAGTCTTTGCAGCAACTGTCTTCGCGGCGGTCGTCTTTGCACCATCGGTTTTCGCGGGTTGGCTCGACGGCGCTGCGGTTTTCGCTTTGCTGTCTGCCGTGCCGCCTAGATCTTTCGGTGCACCCGATGTGCTTTTGCTGCTCGGGGTCGGTTTTTTTGCTTTCGCCACACTGCATACCCTTCTGATTCTGGCTCGCACCAGATGAACTCTGATACCTTAGCCGCCAACACTATCCCGCTTCAAGGTAACCTATCGTGGCATAAAAGCATTTCAACCAATCGGGCCATATCATCTCCGGTTGGTGCCTCTGCAATATGCATCGCTTTGACTGAACCGCTTTCAAAAACCTGCGCTACGGCGGGGCTGATCGCCGCTACAACAACGCGCCCCAGTTCAGGTGCCTGATCCACAAATTGCGCAGCTGTACGCGGGGAAAACAGGGGAACAACAACGGCGATTTCCCCCGAAAGCAGGTCTTTCGCCGCATCCGACAGCGGCAACAACCGTTGCTCATACAGGGGCACCACCTCCACCAAACTGCCGGTTTCGCCCAGGCGTGCGGCGATTTGTCCCCGCCGATGCACCCCCGCCAGATGCAGCAACCGTCCTTTGACTTTTGCGGCGCGCATGGATGCCACCAAAGCATCCGCCGTCTGCGCCACCAGTTTCACATCCCAACCGTTTGACCGCGCCGCTTCGGCTGTCTGCACACCAACGCAAAATGCGGCAATCTGTGATACGGCCGGCACGAATTCCACTGCCCGCGCAGAGGTGAAGATCACAGCGTCAACCTGCGTCAGATCAGCGGTTTCTCCCGTCGAAACAATCTCTAACAAAGGGGAAAAGCAGGTAGTCACACTCTGCATGGCACAGTCAGACAGCCGCGCGACAAACCGCGCGGCACTGTCATCCGGCCGCGTCAAAAGCAGCGCGCGCTTATACATTTGAGGTCCAAGCATTGTTTGCCATCCCCTGTGGTGATACCTGCGGGATACCCCCCTTGCAACGGAAAGCCGCCATGCCAACCGCACTTACAGTTCTGGGATTGGAAAGCAGCTGCGACGATACCGCAGCCGCTGTTGTACATCTGCCCGCCTCGGGCCGCGCAACGGTGCTCTCTTCTGTTGTAGACGGACAGGTCGACCTGCATGCCGCCTTTGGTGGTGTCGTGCCAGAGATCGCCGCCCGCGCCCATGCAGAGAAACTGGATTTCTGTGTAGAACAGGCTCTAACACAGGCCAAAACAACCTTGGCGGAGATTGATTTGATCGCCGTCACCGCAGGTCCCGGCCTGATTGGTGGTGTGGTGTCCGGCGTGATGTGCGCCAAGGGCCTGTCCCTTGCCACGGGTAAACCGCTGTTCGGTGTGAACCATCTTGCCGGTCATGCCCTAACGCCGCGCCTGACCGATGATGTGCCCTACCCCTATCTGATGTTGCTGGTCTCTGGCGGGCATTGCCAGTTCCTGATGGTCCATGGGCCGGTTGACTTCAAACGCCTGGGCGGGACAATCGACGACGCCCCGGGCGAGGCGTTTGACAAGGTCGCCCGCCTGATCAGCCTGCCCCAACCCGGCGGCCCCTCGATCGAAACCGCAGCCAAATCCGGTGACCCCAAACGCTTTGCCCTGCCCCGCCCGCTGTTGGATCGTCCCGGCTGCGACATGTCTTTCTCCGGGTTAAAAACCGCTGTGCTGCGCGCCCGTGATGCTGTGGTTGCCGACAAGGGCGGGCTGACTCCGCAGGATCAGGCCGACCTTGCCGCTGGCTTTCAAGCGGCCGTGGTTGACGTGCTTGCAGAAAAGACCCGCCGCGCATTGGCAACCTACCCTGATGGTGCCTCCCGTACCCTGTGCGTTGCTGGTGGCGTTGCTGCAAATCAGGCCATTCGCGCCGAGTTAGAGACTGTTTCAGCTGAATTTGAGACAAGCTTTATCGCCCCACCCCTTGCCCTTTGCACCGATAATGCCGCCATGATCGCCTATGCCGGTGCAGAGCAATCGCGCCATCGCCCATATGACGACCTGACCCTGTCCGCCCGTCCGCGCTGGCCCTTGGATACCTCACAGCCCGGCATGTTGGGCAGTGGCAAAAAGGGGGCCAAAGCGTGAGCGTCGCGGTTCTGGGCGCAGGGGCCTTTGGCACGGCGCTGGCAATTTCACTGTCTCGAAACGGTCCCGTCACCCTTTGGGCGCGTGACGCAGGCGACATGGCCAAGCAGCGTGAAAATACTGCGCGGCTGGCGGGCTGCCCTTTCCCCGATGCGCTGTTCGTAACGGATGATCTGGCATATGCCACCACCGCCGACACTCTGTTGATCGCTGTGCCTACCCAGAAACTGCGCGGGTTTCTCAATGCCAATGCAACAGCACTGGCCGGAAAATCTCTTGTGGCCTGTTGCAAGGGCATCGAAATCTCCACCGGCACCGGCCCGGTTTCCGTCATCGCTGACGTGATCCCAACCGCCGTGCCCGCCATTCTGACCGGTCCCAGCTTTGCACGTGACATTGCACGGGGGCTGCCAACCGCCCTTACCCTTGCCTGCACCGATGATGAGATCGGAAAACACCTTCAGCAGAGACTAAGCACGGCAAATCTGCGGCTCTATCGCACCACCGACACCAGCGGCGCCGAACTGGGCGGCGCGTTGAAAAACGTCATCGCAATTGCCTGTGGCACCGCGATGGGGGCTGGTCTGGGTGAAAGCGCACGTGCCGCATTGATGACACGTGGCTTTGCCGAGATGCAGCGACTGGCTGCCCATTTGCGCGCTGACCCGCAAACCCTGGCTGGCCTGTCCGGTTTTGGCGATCTGACCCTGACCTGTACATCCCAGCAGTCGCGCAACTACAGTCTTGGCATGTCTATGGGCCAGGGCACCCCATTTGACCCAAGCACCACCGTCGAAGGGGCCGCCACCGCGCAGGCTGTGCATCAGTTGGCACAGGACAACGCACTTGATCTGCCGATCACTGCAGCCGTTGCAGGCTTGCTTGAGAACAGGCTAGATGTAGCAACCGCAATGCGTGGCCTCTTGGCGCGCCCGTTAAAGGAAGAATGAAATGCTTGTCTGTTTGATGGCCCATGACAAATCCGGTGCCCTACCGGTGCGCAAGGAAAACCGCGAGGCGCATCTTGCCTATATTGAATCCACCGGATGCGTGACCCTCGCCGGGCCGATGAAAGACACTCAGGGCGAAATGTGCGGCTCCATGATCGTGCTGGATGTGCCTGATCTTGCTGCCGCTGAAAGCTGGGCCGCAAATGACCCCTACGCAAAAGCCGGATTGTTCCAGAGCGTGACCCTGCGCGAATGGGTCAAGGTGGTGGGATAATGGCCTATTGGCTGTTCAAATCAGAGCCTAACACATGGGGTTGGGACGATCAGCTGGCCAAAGGCGAAGCTGGCGAGGAATGGGATGGCGTGCGCAACTATCAGGCCCGCAATTTCATGCGCGAGATGAAAATCGGCGATCTGGGGTTCTTTTATCATTCGATGAAAGAGAAATCCGTGGTCGGCATCGTCAAGGTCATTGCAGAGGCACATCCTGACAGCACAACCGATGATCCCCGTTGGGAATGCGTCGATATTCAGGCCGTGCGCCCCTTTGTCAAACCCGTCACGCTGGATCAGATCAAAGCCGAGGAACGGCTTGCCGATATGGTCCTTGTGCGCAACTCCCGCCTGTCAGTTCAACCTGTCACCGATGCTGAATGGCAGTTGGTTTGCACCATGGGCCAGACGAAACCATAGCCAAATGCGCCAAGCCTGCGCATACTACCCCGTACACAAATGTCGGAGGTTGATATGGAACTTGTAGCAGTCATCGTCGCCGCAGCGGCCGGGTTTGGGTTTGGGGCCATCTGGTATATGATGCTTGCCAAACCATGGGTTGCAGCGACCGGTATTCAGGTCGATGCAGATGGAAAGCCCGTGGATAAATCACCGTTGCCCTTCATCATGGCCGCTGTTGCGATGGTTCTTGTCGCCGGCATGATGCGCCACACATTTGCCCTGTCGCAAATTGATACTGCCGGCAAAGGGCTGATTTCCGGTCTGGGCATCGGCCTGTTTTTCATCAGCCCTTGGATCATGATCAACAATGGCTATGGTGGCCGACCTTTCCGGCTGACCCTGATTGACGGCGGCTATGCAACATTCGGCTGCGCGCTTATGGGTCTGGTCCTGACCCTGTTCTAAGGCGCTCCACCTTTACCTGAAGCAGCAAACGTCGCTTTTCGCGTTCGATCAAAGAGAGAGGCCGCGAACAAGCGGTTTATGTTTAAGAAGGGGCGATCTAGAAGCGCGGAAAAAAGGGTTCCGGCATGATCACCAGAACCCTTTCTCACCCCGCGTGCTCCACTACCCACACACGTATCGAAATATGTTCTGGCCATCCTAGCCGTTGAACAATGTCTAGCAAAACGCCCGGTCTAAGCCAAGCAATTGATATCTAAATTACTTTTCAAATGCTAAACGCCCGCTGTCTAAACCGCGGGCGCATTAGCTGTTCTTCGGTATGGGCCTTAGCCGTAGACGGCTTCTTTACCCAGCTGTTTTGTCAGCATGTAATAAACAACAGCGCGGTATTTATTGCGCTCTGATTTGCCATAAGTCTCAATCGCCTTGTTGATCTCTTCCATCAGGTTCGGACCATCGGGCAGGCCGAGCTTCTTGATCAGGAAATTGTTTTTGACGGTCTCAAGCTCGCTTGCCTGACCGGCGGCAACAGTCTGGGCATCTGCATTATAGATCGACGGGCCACAGCCAATCGTCACCTTCGTCAAAAGATCCATATCCGGCGTAATGCCGCATTTGTTCTTCAGATCGTCCGCATATTTTGCGATCCACTCATCCCGTTTGCCCATAAATTTCTCCCAACTTTGGTTACATGATCGGCCATTCCGGCCTTAAAACCGACACTATTCGTTAATTTTGCAGGGACAAAGGGGAAATTGCCCTGTTGCTCCCCCTCGCAAAACCAACCACGATCACAACATGCAAAATCGGAGGATGCGCATGGCACAGAACGTCAGCTTTACTCAGATGAAGGACGGCACCAAGGCCGATTATGAACTCTTGGCAAACTCGGAACACGCCTATGTTGCATTGACCGCGGACCGTGTGCTCGACGAATTACGCCGCCAGGGTCAGGCCTCAATCGAAGGGTACAAGATCACCCGTTTGGATCACGGTCTGCAAGCGGCAACACGGGCACAGCGGGATGGGGCTGATATTGATTGGATCGTTGGCGCATTATTGCACGATATTGGCGACGGGCTTGCCCCGCAGAACCACGACCGTTTCTCGGCCGAAGTGATCCGCCCCTATGTGCGTTGGGATGTGGCATGGGTGGTCGAACACCATGGTATTTTCCAGATGATCTATTATGCACACCACTACGGCTGGGATGAAAACGCCCGCGATAAATTCAGGGATCACCCCTGTTTCGACAGCTGTGCGGCGTTTTGCGAACGCTGGGATCAGGCGTCTTTTGATCCGGCATATGAGACTGAAACGCTTGCACATTTCGAACCAATGCTGCGCGAGGTCTTTGCGCGCAAAGCCTATGACAGCGCCGTGATCCGCGAAGGGTTTGTATCCCCCCTTACCAGTTGATCCCACTACGAAAAACGCCGGAACACATAAATGCTCCGGCGTTTCAAATTCCTCAAACGGCGTAATCGCCGCTACGAAACCTAGTAACGGTAGTGCTCCGGCTTGAACGGACCTTCCGGTGTAACGCCAATATAGGCCGCCTGTTCCGCATTCAGCGTGGACAGTTTCACACCGATCCGGTCCAGATGCAGGCGGGCAACCTTTTCATCCAGATGCTTGGGCAGAATATAAACCTCGTTCTTGTACTCATCGCCCTTGGTCCACAGCTCGATCTGCGCCAACACCTGATTGGTGAAAGATGCGGACATCACAAACGACGGGTGGCCCGTCGCATTGCCAAGGTTCAACAAACGCCCCTCGGACAGCAGGATCAACCGGTTGCCATTCGGCATCTCGATCATATCCACCTGTTCCTTGATGTTGGTCCATTTGTGGTTCTTCAGGCTGGCCACCTGAATTTCATTGTCGAAGTGGCCGATGTTGCCAACAATCGCCATGTCCTTCATCTCGCGCATATGCTCGATGCGGATCACATCCTTATTGCCAGTGGTGGTCACGAAAATATCCGCCGTGGCAACCACATCTTCAAGCGTTGTCACCTGAAAACCGTCCATCGCCGCTTGCAGCGCGCAGATCGGATCAACTTCGGTCACGATCACACGCGCGCCCGCACCGACCAGTGACGCCGCACAGCCTTTACCAACGTCACCATAGCCCATGACAACGGCAACCTTGCCTGCCATCATCGTGTCAGTGGCGCGACGGATGCCATCCACCAGCGATTCCTTACAACCGTATTTATTGTCAAACTTCGACTTGGTGACGGAATCGTTCACGTTGATTGCGGGGAACGGCAGCTGGCCATCGCGCACCAGTTCATAAAGACGGTGAACACCTGTTGTTGTCTCTTCGGAAACACCGACAATCTGGTCGCGCATCTTGGTAAACCAACCGGGGCTGGCCGCCATCCGCTTTTTGATCTGCGCCTTGATGGCTTCCTCTTCTTCAGAGGTCGGCACCGCGATCACATCTTCGCCCGCCTCGGCGCGCGCGCCCAGCAGGACGTACAGTGTCGCATCACCACCATCGTCCAAGATCAGGTTCGGACCTTCGGGGAACATGAACGAACGATCAAGATAATCCCAATGCTCTGTCAGGCTCTGGCCTTTGATCGCAAAAACAGGTGTGCCACCTTCGGCAATCGCCGCCGCTGCGTGGTCCTGCGTCGAAAAGATGTTGCAGGAGGCCCAGCGCACATCGGCACCCAGCTCAACCAGCGTTTCAATCAATACCGCAGTCTGGATCGTCATGTGCAGTGATCCGACAATACGCGCACCTTTCAACGGTTTGCTCTCGCCGTATTCAGTGCGCAGCGCCATCAGGCCCGGCATTTCTGTTTCTGCGATATCCAGTTCCTTGCGCCCGTAAGCTGCAAGGCTGATGTCTTTCACGATATAGTCGTCTGCCATTTGGGCACCTCGGTCAAAGTTGTTTGACCGCCGCCTAACAGTTTTGGCGCAATCTCTCAACAGATCAGATATCACGCCCCTGTAAGCGGTTAATCCCGCAGTTCAGCCAAAAGCTGATCCTCATTCGTGCCCATCATCCAATCGTCGCCCTGTGCAACCACACAGGTGTTACCATCGGAAAAGCTTTTGATCATCGTCCAGGTGCCGGTTTCCTTTGAAACCCACAGCTGTTCGCGCGCATCCGACTTCGGCTCAACCGGTGTTTCGCCATACCAATCGGTCAGCGCTGCTTTCATCTCGCCTGTCGCCATGCATACCGGCTCATCAGCAGCGGCAGAGGTTGCAATCGTTGTCCCCAGAACAAGTGTAAGGGTCGAAATAAACAGTTTCATCGGTCTCTCCTTCATGAGAAAAACATGGCAAGCAAAGAATAGTTCCAATAATTCTAATGACGTAGGGGCAGGCCGCATGGCGCAACAACCCAGAGCATGGCAGCGGATGTTATCAGGGCGCAGGCTGGACCTGCTGGACCCCACGCCAGTGGATATCGAAATCGAAGACATCGCACATGGTCTGGCCTTTGTTGCGCGTTGGAACGGGCAGACCAACGGGGACTATGCCTATTCCGTCGCCGAACATTCGCTGCTGGTCGAAACGATCTTTGGCCGCATCAACCCCAAGGCCCCTACAAAATGGCGCTTGGCCGCCTTGCTGCATGATGCGCCTGAATATGTGATCGGCGATATGATCTCGCCGGTGAAAGCTGCCGTTGGCCCCGGATATGGTGCATTGGATGACCGGCTGACTGCGGCCATTCACCTGCGCTTTGGCCTGCCCGCCAGCATTCCGGTTTCGGTCAAGAAACAGATTAAAAAGGCCGATAAGGTCAGCGCCTGGATGGAAGCGGTGCAGATTGCCGGTTTCTCTGAAACCGAGGCATCCAAATTCTTTGGCACCCCGGATTCCACCCTGATGGACGGGCTGTCGATCATGCTGCGCCCACCCGTCGAGACACGCAATGCCTTCACAGATCGGCATCACGCTTTGTTAAAGGACATGACATGATCAAAGTAAGACGGGCCGTCAACTTCGATGCCGCCAATATGGCAGATCTGCTGAACGAGATTATCGCAGAGGGCGGCACCACCGCGTTGACGCGGCCAGTGACAGGTGCGGATCTGATCGAACGGATGGCATTCGCGCCAGAGCGCAGCGCATGGCATGTTGCCGTCGATGCCAAGGAGAACATTGTCGGCTTCCAATGGATCAATCCAAAAGACGATCTGCCGCAGGGCGCCGTTGATATCGCAACCTTCGTGCAAATCGGACAAACCGGGCTGGGCATCGGATCGGCCCTGTTCGAGGCGACCAAACAAGCCGCCAAGGCTTTGGGTTATATCTGGATCAACGCCAACATTCGCGCCGATAACGAGGGCGGGTTGATTTATTACCAAAGCCGCGGATTTCAGGATTATGGCGTGATCGAAGGGTTTGAGATGGCCAATGGCGATCTCGTCGACAAGCGCCTCAAGCGTTACGATCTATAGCTGATAAGCGATGCACCGCCCGGTGCATGGGGGGTGTACAGGGGGTGCGCGCATGGCACCCCCTTTTTTGGCGCTGTTTCAGCGCGGTGACCGTTTCGCCAATATCCGCTGCAATGTCCGTCGATGCATGCTCAACCGACGCGCGGTTTCCGATACATTGCGATCACATAATTCATAGACCCGCTGAATGTGTTCCCAGCGCACGCGGTCCGCACTCATCGGGTTTTCAGGGGGTGGCGGCATGTCGTCGCCAGTCGCGAGCAGCGCATTGGTGATGTCATTGGCATCCGCCGGTTTAGACAGGTAATCCGTAGCGCCAATCTTGACCGCAGCCACCGCCGTTGCAATCGCGCCATAGCCGGTCAGCACAACCACACGTGCATCCGCCCGCCGCTCGCGCAGCACCTCAACCACATCCAATCCATTGCCATCACCAAGGCGCAGGTCAATCACCGCAAAGGCCGGCGGGCGGGCCGTTGCAATGGCCCGGCCACCCGCAACACTGTCAGCTGTCTCGACCTCAAAACCACGTTTTTCCATGGCCTTGGCAAGGCGGCGCAGGAAGGGTTCGTCATCATCCACCAGCAGCAGCGTTTTGTCAGGTCCGATATCAATCTGGTCCATGTTCACTTCCTTGCGCTCAAGTCCGTTTCACTTGCGATACCATATGGACCTTGGCGCAAATCCGTCAATTTAAGAAGCCCCCCTACGTGCTTTTATCCAAAAAGCACCCAATCTGTTCGGCCATTGCTTCCGGCGGGGTTTCGCGTCGGAAGTATTGTACAAAACCCTCTTCAGGTAGAACGAGATAGCTAAAAGTGGAATGATCAACAAGGTATTCGTCATCCACCGCAGGATGCGCTTTGTAATAGGTCTTATAAGCTTGGCTGGCTGCCTTGATCTGTTCTGATGTACCCGTCAGACCAACCATGCGCGGATGCATCACTTCGGCAAATTCACCAACGACTTGTGGCGTATCACGGGCCGGATCAATGGTGATGAAAACCGGTGTTACCACCTTGCCGCGCTCCTCCAATATTTCGATGGCAGAGGCGTTGCGATCCACATCCATCGGACAAACATCAGGGCAGAAGGTATAGCCAAAATAGATCAGCGAAGGTTCGGTTAGCACCTCGGCATCGGTCACCGTCTTACCCTCTGCATTGACCAGCTCGAATGGCCCGCCCAGATCACCGGCAACCGCTGAGTCGCGGCACTGTGCAAACTTGTCGCCGCCGGTATTTTGTGACGTTATCCAAATCGTTCCCAACAGGAACGCGGCGGCAACGCCAACTGCGGATAATGTAATGGTACGGTTCATCTCGGCCTCCTGTGCCAATTGGCGCTCTTGATCGTCCTTTGGTGCAGACCTACGCTACAAAATCCCAGACGCAACGGCGAATAAACAAAAGGTGCGCAGATGACGCAGGCAACAATCCGCCCCCTGACAGGCAGGACCCGCGCGAACTGGATACGGTTGCGCACAATGATCGTGCTGCGCTGGGTTGCCATTGCAGGTCAGTTGATTGCGATCAACGTTGCCCAGCTGATCTATGGCATTCAGCTGGAACTGGGGCTGTGTTATCTGGCCGTTGGGGCATCGGTAATTGCCAACCTCGTCGCCACATTCATATTCCCTGAAAACAAACGCCTGTCAGAATTTGAAAACCTGTGGATGATCACATTTGATCTGCTACAAATTGCATTTCTGTTGTTCCTGACTGGCGGGCTGAACAACCCTTTCGCCTTGCTGTTGCTTGGGCCCGTAACCATTTCCGCAACTGCGCTCAGCCTGCGTTCCACACTGGTATTATGCACAACCGCAATTGTGCTGGTGACACTGTTGTCGATGTTTCATTTGCCACTGACGACGCTGGACGGTGACATCCTACGCATTCCGCGTCTGTTTATCTTTGGCCAATGGACCGCATTGGTCATCGCCATCGTTTTCACTAGTGCTTATTCACGCCGGGTCACCACCGAAGTGCATTCGATGGGCGACGCTTTGGCCGCCACCCAGATGGCATTGGCCCGTGAACAGAAACTGACCGATCTGGGCGGTGTTGTCGCCGCCGCCGCGCATGAGCTGGGCACACCTCTGGCGACGATCAAACTGACCTCGACCGAACTTTTGAACGATCTGAAAGACACCCCGGAACTGGCCGAAGATGCTGCTTTGATCCGGGATCAGGCTGACCGGTGCCGCGACATCCTGCGCAATATGGGCCGGGCCGGTAAGGATGATTTGCACATGCACCATGCCCCACTTGAGGCCGTGGTGCTTGAATCAGCAGAGCCACATATGGACCGGGGCAAAAAGGTAATCCTGACCCAGCTGCCCGAAGACAGACAGCGCAGAAACCAGCCCACAATCCCCCGCCAGCCAGAGATCATCCACGGGCTGCGCAACCTGATCCAGAACGCAGTTGATTTCGCCGGCAGCACAGTTTGGGTTGAAACCAATTGGTCCGAAACCAGTATTTCAATTCGCATCATGGATGATGGAACCGGGTTTCCGGCGCAGATTCTGGGGCGTATTGGCGATCCGTTTATGCGGGACAGGTCGCGGTCGCGTGTCTCCAGCGCCCGTCCAGAATATGAAGGAATGGGATTGGGCCTGTTCATCGCCAAAACCCTGTTAGAACGGTCCGGTGCCACACTAAGGTTCGCCAATGGAGGTGACAGAACCTCCGAGGCGACCAAAAAAGGTGCCGTTGTAGAAGTGTTCTGGCCACGTGCCAAATTGGAAACGGCACCTCAAAGCGAGGCGGAGCCGATGGGGCTGAACCAGAAAATAACGCCGTAAGGTGGCCTGCCCCAACCGGGAAAACCTAAACGAATGATCCGTTTGTACAGGAATGGTAGTCATCCATTAGGTTAATCAATAATTAACCAAGAAGAGCATAAGGTTAAGGTTGGCGTTCCGCCGCAATGAGGCACGCAAATGTTGGCTGTTTCCGAGCTCATTTTTGTCACGACCATTGCCGCGACCACCGCATTGATCGCGCGGTCTTTCCTAATTTCACCACCTTCCTCCGCGCCCTGCCTGCCTGATGTATCATCGGAACACCTGGCGCTCTTATTTGATGACGGCATCTTGCATCATGGCAATACCGATGCGCTGAAACACTTTGCTTTTGCCCCCGGCACGCATGTTTGGGACGATCTGCGCGATATTCTGATAGAGCGGTTTCCCGATTTTCCGGGGCTTCCCGAATCCGGTGCAGCCGGCAGCATAAGCATCCGTCCAAAAGACATAGGCGACAGGTCCGAAATTGAGATGAACTGGCGTGATGGGCTGTGTTGGGTTCACATATATGAACCCGTGGATGATGACCGTGCATCGGGTCGCATGACGCAAGATGCGGGGCCATCGGAACATTGCATCAGGACCATGCCACATCCCGCTTGGGAAACCGATGAACAGGGCAGGCTGGTCTGGAAAAACGACGCCTATAACAGGCTCGTCAGCGATATTGGGGCGGCTCAGAATGACACCTTATTTGCACTGGATCCAACCAAACAGAAGCAACGATGCTTGCTGATGGGGTCAGGTGATGAAAATGAGTGGTTTGAGGTTGAGACCCATGCGGTGGCGCGGGGCGGAATCCATCACGCCACCCCGGTTACTGCTTTGGTCCGGGCAGAAGAGGCGCAGCGCAGCTTTGTCCAAACCCTTGCCAAAACCTTTGCGCATCTTCCTATTGGCCTGGCCATTTTCGACAACCGCGGTCAACTGGGCATTTTTAATCCGGCCTTGGTTGACCTCTCCGGGTTACAGGCCAGTTTTCTTGCGACACACCCGACGATGTTGGGTTTCTTTGATGCGCTGCGCGAAAACCGCCGGATGCCGGAGCCGAAAAACTACCGGTCATGGCGACAGGACATTACCGATGTCATCGCCGCTGCATCAGACGGACAATATCACGAGACATGGTCGCTGGAAGATGGGCGGACCTATACCGTACAAAGCCGCCAGCATCCTGACGGAACAACCGCATTCCTGATCGAAGACATCAGTGCCGAGGTCACATTGTCGCGCAGTTACCGCGCCGAGGTAGAACAATTCGAGGCGCTTCTGGACAGTGTCGATGATGCGCTGGTTGTTTTCTCTGCCACTGGAGTTCTGACATTTTGCAATGCCGCATATCGCGGGATGTGGGGCCACGCCCCTGAGGCCAGTTTCGCCGATATGACACTCCATGATGCGCTTAAGCTATGGGCGCCAAGAGTGGCAAATGCAGCGGTCTTATCTGAACTGTCCCACTTTGGCACAACCATCGGATCGCGCCCTGATCAAAGCTGCACCCTTGATCTTGTTGGGGGGGAGAGGCTTTGCTGCAGGCTACGTGCGCTTTCGGGTGATGCGATGATGCTCAGGTTTTCTCATGTTGCAAAACCTGCCACGGCTGACACGGCTTCCATCACCACACCCGCTTAGGATCACCCACAGAAATGCCCACACCAACCGCTTTCGACTTGCGCAGGATTGGGCCGGTTGTCACCATGTGGCATGAACGAAAAAACTCATTTGATCGCGTCAGCCTCTGCTGACCAGACGGCAGAGCTTGCCGCGATGCTGGCACCCGCTTTGGCGGCTGGTGACGTGATTCTGCTTCAGGGGGATGTCGGCGCGGGCAAGACACATTTTGCACGTGCGCTGATCCAGTCGGTTCTGGGTATGGCCGAGGATGTGCCTTCTCCAACCTTTACGTTGGTTCAGACCTATCCCGCCCCGGTCTGCGATATCTGGCATGCTGATCTTTACCGGCTGACGTCGATTCAAGAGGTTGAGGAACTTGGCCTTGTGGGTGCCTTTGAAACCGATATCTGCCTTGTGGAATGGCCCGACAGGTTGGGGCAGCTGGCACCGGCGCATGCCTTGACCCTCGCGATCAGAACAAGCGCGACAGATGAGGCACGGATGATCAACGCCAGCTGGACGGACGTAAAATGGGACAACAAGGTCAGCCGATGGAACACTTGACGGCACGTGCCTTTGAGATTGCGCAATTCCTTGAACGTGCCGGATGGGATAAAGCGATGCGCAAGCCGGTCACCGGTGATGCCTCTGCGCGCAAATATGACAGGCTAAGCCTTGCGGATGGTACCACCGCCATCCTGATGGACTCACCGCCTGAAACAGGTGAGGACGTGCGCCCGTTTGTCGCCATTGCGGACCACTTGCGTGTGGTCGGATTAGCTGCACCGTTAATACTTCATCAAGATGCAGACGCCGGGTTGCTGTTGATCGAAGACTTTGGCGATGCCTTGTTTGCCGATTTGGTTGCCGATGATCCAGCGCGCGAGATCCCGCTGTATCAGGCGGCGGCGGATGTGTTGATTCACCTGCGAACAACGCCAAAACCGCAGCTACCTGTCTGCGATGCAACATGGCTGGTCGAAATGATCGCGCCCTTGTTTGAATGGTACGCACAGGATGCAGATGCCGCAGATCAGACCGCATTTACCATACAGTTTCGATCTTTTGCAGAGCGGGCGACGGCCGGCGATCAGGTACTGATCCTGCGTGACTACCACGCCCAAAACCTGTTGTTGTTACCCGATCGTACAGGGGTGGAGCAGGTGGGTCTGCTTGATTTCCAGGATGCTTTGCTTGGGCCAACGGCCTATGATCTTGTATCTATCCTGCAAGATGCCCGACGTGATGTCAGCGCCAAGGTCGAGGAGAGCATCATCACCTATATGCTGACGCAGACAAAAGAGGATGCGGCGCGCTTTAGAACCACCTATGCCATTCTTGGCCTGCAAAGGAACCTGCGCATTCTGGGCATCTTTGCCCGTCTTTGTCTGCGCGATGGCAAGGCACATTATGTCGATATGATCCCGCGCGTCTGGGGGTATGTGTGGCGCAATCTGGCGCACCCTGAACTGGAAGAACTTTCTGCCCTGCTGACGGCCCTGCTGCCCGAACCAACCCCGACCTTTCTGGAGCGCATGAAACGCCAATGCCCGCACAAACCTATCCCCTGATGCTGTTCGCCGCAGGCTTTGGCGCGCGGATGAAAGAACTGACAAAAAAGAAACCCAAGCCGATGATCGAGGTGGCGGGCAAACCGCTGATTGATCACGCACTGGACCTTGCCAAGGACGCCGGGGCGTCGCCCATTGTGGCCAACCTGCATTACAAGGCGGATATTCTGGACGCACATCTGCGCCCAAAGGGTGTGCATACGATTGTCGAGATGCCTGATATCCTTGAGACCGGGGGCGGGTTGCGCAATGCCTTGCCGCTATTGGGCGCTGGCCCGGTGATCACTCAGAACACCGATGCAATCTGGGCAGGGCCAAATCCCATCGAAATGCTGTGTAAAGCGTGGGACCCTGAAAAGATGGACGCGCTGTTGATTTGCGTTCCCACAGGTTCGGCCATTGGTCACGCGGGATCAGGCGATTTTATTCTGTCAGAAACTGGTAGAATCGAACGGGGCCCCGGCACGGTGTATGGCGGCATCCAGATCATGAAAACCAACCTGCTGCACAAGATCGCGGAGAATAAGTTTTCGCTTAATCTGGTGTGGAACAGGATGTTGGAAGATAAGCGCCTGTTCGGCCTGTCCTATCCGGGCAAATGGTGCGATGTGGGCCATCCCGATGGCATCACCCTTGCCGAAAACATGCTGGAAACAGCCAATGTTTGAGCCCTCCGAAAAGCCCCGCATTTTCGGCGTCAGCCCCGGTGTCGATTTTCCACAAGCCTTGATCGACGGGTTGCGTCACAAGTTGGCAGGCCAGCCGCCAGAAGCCATTGCACGGGTTGATCTGATTGTGAACACCCGACGCATGGCGCGGCGTCTGCGCGAGATTTTTGATGCAGGGCCTGCCGGTTTCCTGCCCAATATCCGGCTGCTTGGCGACCTTGAGACACTGGTCCCCGGCCTGACCCTGCCGCCCGCAACGCCTGCTTTGCGCCGACGACTGGAGTTAATCCAACTGGTTTCGCAGTTGATTGCAACCGATCCGACCATTGCGCCGCGCGCCTCGCTTTATGCCCTGTCGGACAGCCTTGCCTCCTTGATCGATGAAATGCAGGGCGAGGGGGTAAGCCCGGACGATATCGCAAAACTGGATGTTACGGATCAATCCGGCCATTGGGAACGCGCCAAGCAGTTTCTGGGCATCGCCACGAAATATCTGAACGGGATGGATGCAGCGCCCGACGCTCAGGCCCGCCAGCGCAAATTGACCCAGATGATTGTTGCCCATTGGCAGGAGCACCCGCCGCAAAACCCCGTTATCGTTGCAGGATCAACAGGGTCGCGCGGCACAACCTCCCTGCTGATGCAGGCAGTCGCCAGATTGCCGCAAGGGGCGTTGATCCTGCCAGGGTACGATTTTGCAATGCCCCTTTCGCAATGGCCGGTACTTAGCGGCAAGACCCCACCAGAAGATCACCCGCAATACCGTTTTCATGATCTAATGCAGCAGCTGAACATCGACCCGCCGATTGAAAGCTGGGCCCCCACGCCGCCGCCGTCTGCCGCGCGTAATGCGCTGATCTCGCTGTCGCTGCGGCCAGCACCGGTGACAGATACATGGTTAAGCGAGGGCCCGGATCTAAAGGATATTGATCTGGCCACGCAAAACATCACGCTGGTCGAGGCCGCCACACCACGTGAGGAGGCGCTTAGCATTGCGATGCGTCTGCGCAAAGCCGTTGAGGATGGGCAAAAGGCGGCCCTGATCACACCGGATCGGATGCTGACAAGACAGGTCACCGCCGCATTGGACCGCTGGAATATCCTGCCGGATGACAGCGCCGGCACGCCGCTGCACCTTTCCCCACCGGGCCGGTTTCTGCGCCATGTTTCCGCGCTTTTCCTGCGCAAACTGGATGCAGAGGCGCTGTTGGTTTTGCTGAAACACCCGCTGACCCACAGTGGCGAAGGGCGCAACCAACATCAGTTGAATACGCAACTTCTGGAAATGCGCATCCGGCGCGAAGGACTGCCTTATCCTGATGCTGAGGGGCTGATACGGGTCGGAACCCTGGCCGCAGGCAAGATCGAAAACCGCGAAAGCCATACCGCATTTATGGCGTGGATCGCATGGGTTGGCGAAACATTTTGTGGTCACCCGATTAGCTCCGAACAATCGCTGTCTGATTGGGTTGCTGCGCATCTTGCCTTGGCCGAGAGGATCGCAGCCGGTCAGCCCGGTGAGGACAAACACGAGCTTTGGCAGAAAAAGGCGGGTCGCAAGGCCCGCGAAACCGTTGATGCCTTGGCTGAACACGCGGAACATGGTGGCGAAATGTCAGCCGCGGATTACAACGATCTGGTCGGGGCGCTGCTTTCTGCCGAAGAAGTGCGCGACCGTGATGCGCCACATCCGGGCGTGATGATCTGGGGCACGCTTGAGGCCCGTGTGCAGGGCGCGGATCTGGTGATTATGGGCGGGCTGAACGATGGGGCATGGCCTGAAGCCCCTTCACCCGACCCGTGGCTGAACCGTAAGATGCGGCTTGATTCCGGTATGTTATTGCCGGAACGGCGTATTGGTCTTTCGGCGCATGACTATCAACAAGCTATTGCCGCGCCCGAAGTCTGGCTGACCCGCGCAATCCGTTCAGAGGAGGCGGAAACGGTGCCATCACGCTGGCTGAACCGGCTGGAAAACCTGTTGAACGGTCTGCCGGAGGGGCAGGGGAAAACCGCGTTGAAGGACATGCGCGAACGGGGGCAGTATTGGACCGGGCAGGTGCAGGCAATCGAGGCTTTTACCCGCGTTGATCCCGCACCGCGCCCATCACCACGCCCGCCGGTCAGTGCGCGACCACATGCCCTTTCCGTCACCGAAATCAAACGGCTGATCCGCGACCCCTATGCGATCTATGCCAAACACACCCTGCGCCTGCGTCCCATTGATCCGCTTGTGCAATCCCCGGACGCCCCGGTACGCGGTATCATCGTACATAAGATTATGGAATTGTTTATTAAATCAGTGCGTGAAGATCCCAGCCGCCTGACCCGAGACCATTTGATCGAGATTACGCGAGAGGTGTTGAGCAACGACGTGCCATGGCCCGCCGCACGGCTAATGTGGCAAGCGCGGGTTGAACGGATTGCTGATTGGTTTGTCAAAAATGAACAACACCGCCAAAGCTTTGCAACACCGATGCTGTTTGAAGAAGCCGCCAAAGGGGTGCATGAATTCAAGGATCTGGGTTTCAGGCTGAAAGGGTTTGCCGACCGGATCGACCGCACCGAATTTGGCGATGTGCTGATCTATGACTATAAGACCGGCAACCCGCCCAGCGCCAAGGAACAAAAGTTCTTTGACAAACAACTGTTGCTTGAGGCGGCGATGATCGAGGAAGGCGGGTTTGAAAACGTTGGTGTGGCCACAGTGGCAAATGCGGTCTTCATCGGGTTGGGCAGCAGCCCGAAAGAAGTGTCTGCTCCTTTGGACGATGAACCGCCAGCCACCGTTCTGGCCGGTTTGCATTCATTGATTGAAACCTATCTGTCAGCGCAGCAGGGGTTCACTGCGCGTCGCCTTGTCAAAACCGAAGACGCCGCAGGGGATTATGATCAGCTGGCACGATTTGGCGAATGGGACGGCACCACCCCTGCAACACCGGAGGATTTGGCATGACCCTTAACGATGCCACCCGCGCCCAGATCGAAGCGGCACGGCCGGATGCCTCTACATGGCTTGGCGCAAATGCGGGGTCGGGCAAAACGCGCGTTCTGACAGATCGGGTGGCGCGTTTGCTGCTGAATGGTGTCGAACCGCAACATATCCTATGCCTGACCTATACCAAGGCCGCCGCGTCAGAGATGCAGAACCGTTTGTTCAAACGATTGGGCGAATGGGCGATGCTGCGCGATGTTGAGCTACGCGAAGCCATGTCGGAACTGGGTGTCCAAGGGCAGCTGGACGCAGAGCAACTGCGCAAGGCGCGCACCCTGTTTGCCCTGGCGATTGAAACCCCCGGCGGGTTGAAGATCCAGACCATCCATTCCTTTTGTGCGTCACTGTTACGGCGCTTTCCGCTGGAAGCCGGGGTCAGCCCCCAGTTCACCGAAATCGAGGATCGCGCCGCCGACCTGCTGCGCGCTGATATCGTGGATGAAATGTCGGAAGGCGGCGAGGCCCATTTGATTAGCAATATCGCCCGTTTTTATACGGGCGAGGATTTTGGCAAATTGACCAGACGTATTGTCGGGATGCGGGACGGGTTTGAAACCCCTGTGACGCGCGGCGATGTCCTTGCCCATCTGGGTCAGCCTGCGGATCTGGACACGCAATCGGTTGAGGGTGGTGTTTTCCTTGGAGGTGAAGGTGAACTGCTCAGCGCGATCGTACCGCACTTGTTGGCCAAGGGCGGCAATGACGCGAAAGCCGGAGCGAAGTTGCAAGAGATCGACAGTGTGAGTTTGGCCATTCTGCCCTTGTTAGAGAGTTTTTTTCTGACCGGCAGCGGCGCAAAATCACCCTTTACGGCCAAGATTGGTAGCTTCCCAACCAAAGCCACCCAAGCGGTCCTTGGTGCCCTGATGGATCCGCTTGAAGCGCTTATGTTGCGGGTCGAAGACACACGAAATGCCCGGTTGTCGCTGATGGCGGCAGAAAAGGCAGAAGCACTGCATCAATTTGCGCAGGCATTCCTTGCGCGATACGCTGCGGCCAAACAACTGCGCGGTTGGCTGGACTTTGACGATCTGATCCTGCGCGCCCGCGCCTTGTTACAGGACGAGCGGGTCGCGGCATGGGTGCTGTACCGGATTGACGGCGGCATTGACCATATTCTGGTGGATGAGGCGCAGGATACCTCGCCACACCAATGGGACATCATCGAATTGCTGACCGATGAGTTTTACAGCGGGTCCGGCGCACGGGTCGACGTGGCGCGAACCCTGTTTGTGGTTGGCGACAAGAAGCAGTCGATCTATTCTTTTCAGGGTGCCGACCCGCTGGAGTTTGATCGCAAAAGCCTGACCTTCGAGGAAAAGATCAAAGCCGCCGGTCAGGTTTTCCAACACCGCAGTCTGGACTATTCCTTTCGGTCCTCCAGCGCCATTTTACGCTTTGTAGACACTATTTTTGATCCGACCCGCCAAGCGGATTTTGATCGTCAAAGCCAGCATATTGCGTTCAAGGATACCTTGCCCGGCCGCGTTGATCTTTGGCCCGTGGTGGCCAAGGCGGAGGCAGATGAGGACCGCCCGTGGACCGACCCCCTGGACCGGCGTTCCGAGCAGCATCACACGGTTATTCTGGCCGAACAGATTGCAGCACAGATCAAGGAACTGACCGATCCTGACAACCCGACATTTATCCCGGACGACGGGAAAGAGCGGGGCACCTTGATCAAACGTCCCGTGCGTGCCGGTGATTTTCTGATCCTTGTGCAACGGCGCTCTGCCCTGTTTGCTGAAATTATCCGTGCCTGCAAAGCTGCCGGTTTACCAATTGCCGGGGCGGATCGCCTTAAGGTCGGCGCGGAACTAGCGGTCAAGGATCTGGCCGCGCTGCTGTCCTTTCTTGCAACACCTGATGACAACCTGTCGCTCGCCACGGCGCTTAAGTCTCCGCTGTTTGGTTGGTCGGAACAGGACATTTACGATCTGGCTCATAAGCGGACGGTTTCCAGCCTGACGCAAGCGCTGCGTGATCGCAAGGAAGACTATGCTGAAACACTCAGCGTTTTGAATGACTTGCGCGGGCAGGTCGATTTTCTGCGGCCCTATGACCTGATCGAACGCATCCTAACCCGACATGGCGGGCGCGAAAAATTGCTGGCGCGATTGGGCCCGGAGGCTGAAGAAGGCATCAACGCGATGTTGACGCAGGCACTGGCCTATGAACGCAATGATATTCCCAGTCTGACAGGCTTCATCGAATGGATGCAGACCGACGACCTTGAAATCAAACGTCAGATTGACAGTGCCTCGAACCAGATCAGGGTGATGACGGTGCATGGTTCCAAAGGGCTGGAGGCACCGATTGTGATCCTCCCGGATACGGGGCGACGTGATATTGTAATCAAGGACGAGATTGTCGAACTGGAAGAAACGCCGGTCTGGAAACCCGCCACTGCCGACCTGCCGGAAGCGATGCGTGTGACCGTCGAGGATATGAAAGGCGCGCAATGTGCTGAACGGCTGCGGCTGTTGTACGTTGCGCTGACCCGGGCCGAGAAATGGCTGATGATCGCAGCAGCAGGGGATTTGTCCAAAGACCGTAGCGACTGGTATCAGATCGCCGAAGACGCAATGGATCACCTGAACGGCGTCGAGGTTGGCAGCAGCGGTATCAGACGGTTTGAAGAGGGCGATTGGGAGGGGCTTGACCAGCAGGTCGACCCGGAAGTCGCGGCTGAAATGCCCCAGTTAGAGCCTATTTTTGAACAACCCTATCCTATTCTCGCATTGGAAGACGTTGTTTTCTCGCCTTCTGATCTGGGTGGGAGAAAGGCGTTACCGGGGGTGTTGGGCGAGGAAAGCGAACAGGCAATGACCTATGGCACAATGGTGCATGAAATGCTGGAAGCCCTGCCCGGACTGGTTGAGCCTGCATTTTCAAACACCGCAAGATACCACACCCAAAAGGCCACCCCAGAGGAGGCCGAGCAGGCAATCAACGAAGTGCGGCGCGTGTTGGACAATCCTGCACTGGCCCCGGTCTTTGCCAATGATACGCTGACGGAGGTGCCGGTCACGGCCAGTGTGCGGGGCGAGCGCCTGCATGGGGTCATCGACCGTTTGATCATCAAACCAGACCGTATTTCACTGATCGATTACAAGACCAACCGCACGGTGCCTGACACACCTGAAACATGTCCCGACGGTATTTTGCGGCAAATGGGCGCTTACGCTGCGATGCTGGCGCAGATCTATCCTGATCGCCAGATCGACACGATCATCCTGTGGACAGCCACCGCATCATTGATGCCCCTGCCGCACGATCTTGTGACATCTGCACTTGCGGCCTCTCCCTACCTTGACGCCACGCATGCGCGTTCATAGGTTCGCCCTAACGCAATTCTCAGCAGGAGAGCCCCATGGCTACGCTCGCAGTTACCGACAACACATTCGATGCCGAAGTAAAGAATTCCGACATCCCCGTAGTGGTGGATTTCTGGGCGGAATGGTGCGGCCCCTGTAAGCAGATCGGCCCATCTTTGGAAGAGCTGTCCACGGAGATGGAAGGCAAGGTCAAGATCGTCAAAGTAAACGTAGACGAGAACCCGAATTCCCCCGCCCAAATGGGTGTGCGCGGCATTCCAGCGCTGTTTATCTTCAAAAACGGTGAAGTCGTTTCGAATATGGCCGGTGCCAAACCAAAGGCCGCACTGCAAAGCTGGATCGAAGAGTCCATCTAAGCTTTCTGTTTAGGTTCAAGACCACAAGGGCGTCCCATGCAGGGGCGCCCTTGTGCGTTTGTGCGCCGAGCGCCATATAACAAATCAAGAAAAAGGAGCCCCGCATGACACGAGACGAATTTCCCGGCTGGCATGGCACCACGATCATCGGTGTGAAGAAGGACGGCGAAGTGGTAATTGCCGGTGACGGTCAGGTCAGCCTTGGCCAGACCGTGATCAAAGGCACCGCGCGCAAGGTGCGCCGCCTGTCACCCGGCGGGTTTGACGTGGTTGCAGGGTTTGCCGGATCAACCGCAGATGCCTTTACCTTGCTGGAGCGGTTGGAGGCCAAGCTGGAGGCAACCCCCGGTCAGCTGGCCCGGGCGAGTGTTGAGCTGGCAAAGGACTGGCGCACTGACAAATACCTGCAAAAGCTGGAGGCGATGTTGATTGTTACCGACGGCACGGAACTGCTGATCATCACCGGTGCCGGTGATGTTCTGGAGCCGGAGCATAACATTGCCGCTATCGGTTCCGGTGGGAACTTTGCAATGGCCGCAGCGCGTGGGTTGATCGACAGCGACCGCGACGCCGAAACCGTGGCGCGGGACGCGATGGCAATTGCATCGGACATCTGCGTCTACACCAACGGCAATCTGACCGTGGAGAAAATTTCCAAATGACTGATCTGACACCCCGCGAAATTGTTTCGGAACTTGACCGGTTCATCATCGGGCAGAATGATGCCAAACGCGCCGTGGCTGTGGCCCTGCGCAATCGCTGGCGGCGCAAACAGCTGTCCGATGACCTGCGCGATGAGGTTTATCCAAAGAATATCCTGATGATCGGACCCACCGGCGTGGGTAAAACCGAAATCAGCCGGCGTTTGGCAAAACTGGCGCGTGCGCCGTTTCTGAAGGTTGAGGCGACCAAATTCACCGAAGTTGGCTACGTCGGGCGGGATGTGGAGCAGATCATCCGCGATCTGGTCGACAATGCCATTGTCATGACCCGCGAGCACATGCGCGAAGATGTGAAGGTCAAGGCGCATAAAGCCGCAGAGGAACGCGTGATTGACGCAATTGCAGGGGCAGAAGCACGTGACAGCACCCGCGACATGTTCCGCAAAAAGCTGAAAGACGGTTTGCTTGACGATACAATGATCGAACTGGAAGTTGCCGACACCACCAGCCCGTTTCCAACAATGGATATCCCCGGACAACCCGGCATGGGCGTCGGGATGATGAACCTTGGCGATCTGTTTGGCAAAGCCATGGGTGGACGCACAACAAAGAAACGCCTGTCGGTTGCTGAAAGCTATGAAATCCTGATCGGGGAAGAGGCAGACAAGCTGCTGGATGATGAAACCGTGACCAAGGCGGCCATCGACGCAGTTGAACAGAATGGGATTGTTTTCCTTGATGAGATCGACAAGGTTTGCGCGCGCTCTGATGCCCGTGGCGGTGACGTCAGCCGTGAAGGGGTGCAGCGCGATTTGCTGCCGCTGATTGAGGGAACAACCGTCAGCACCAAACACGGGCCGGTGAAAACCGACCATGTGTTGTTCATCGCGTCGGGCGCGTTTCACATCGCAAAACCTTCTGACCTGTTGCCGGAATTGCAGGGGCGTTTGCCCATTCGGGTAGAGTTGCGCGCACTGACGGAAGAGGATTTTGTGCGCATTCTGACAGAGACCGACAATGCGCTGACGCTGCAATATACCGCCTTGATGGGCACCGAAGAGGTCACTGTCAGCTTTACCGAGGATGGCATCGCCGCATTGGCGAAGATAGCGGCGGATGTGAACCAATCGGTTGAAAACATCGGTGCGCGGCGGCTTTATACCGTAATGGAACGGGTGTTCGAGGAGCTGTCGTTCAGCGCCCCAGACCGGTCAGGTGACGTCATCGAGGTCAATGCAGAGTTTGTTGACAAGAACCTTGGCGCCCTCAGCAAATCCGCAGACCTCAGCCGCTACGTGCTTTAGGGCTTTCCATTCCCGGCCCATCCTGAGACCAAGACAGGATGGGCTATTTTTCGTTTCTTCGTACGAACTGGCTGTTCCTGCTAGCCGGTTTTTTGCTGACGTTCACCTCGTCTTACGGGCAGACCTATTTCATTTCGCTGTTCGCGGGTGAGATCAAAACCGACTTTGGCCTGAGTGATGGACAATGGGGTGGGATCTATACCATCGGCACCACCATGTCGGCGGTTGCAATGATCTGGGCCGGGGTGTTGACGGACAGGTTCCGCGTAAGGGCGCTGGCGGTTGGTGTGATGCTGTGCCTGGCGACGGCCTGTATCGCGATGGCGCTGAACACATCTTGGGTGCTGTTGATCATTGTCATCTTTGCGCTGCGCCTGTCAGGGCAGGGGATGATGTCGCAATTGGGTTCCGTGGCGATGGTCCGCTGGTTTGAGGCGACACGCGGCAAGGCCCTTTCGCTGGCCTCCACGGGATTTGCAGCCGGACAAGCCATTTTGCCCATCGTTTTTGTGGCCCTGTTTGCGGTGACTTCTTGGCGGTCACTCTGGGTTCTGGCCGCCCTCCTGATCGTGCTGACAATACCGTTTCTGGTGATCCTGCTTCGACAGGAACGCACGCCGCAATCCATGGCCGCCGAAACACAGATGAACGGGATGCATGGACGTCACTGGAGCAGGGCAGAGATGCTGCGCTCGGGGCTGTTTTTCCTGATGATCCCACTGATCCTTGGCCCCTCCGCATGGGGAACGGCATTGTTCTTTCAGCAGGTACACTTGGCAGAGGTGAAGGGTTGGGAGCTGGTCGCCTATGTCGCGCTGATGCCCATCTATACCCTATCAGCGATTGCCACGACCTTTGCCTCCGGCTGGGCGATTGACCGCTATGGTGTCAGCCGGGTTGTTCCGATCCAGATGCTGCCTTTCGCGCTGAGCTTTGCGGTGCTGGCCTTTGCGGATACGATATTTATGGCTGGCGTCGGATTGGTCATCTTTGGGGTTGGGCAAGGGTTGCAAAGCACCGCAACCTCTACCTTTTGGGCCGAATATTTTGGCACCCGTCATATCGGTTCAATCAAATCGGTGGCGGCAGCGATTATGGTGTTTGGTTCGGCCATTGGTCCGGGGGTTACAGGTGTGTTGATCGACCTTGGGATTGATTTTCCCGACCAGATGCTGCCGATTTCCCTATATTACCTTATCGCCGCCGCGCTTGCCGCTTATGGGATCAAACGATATCAGCCCACACTTGGCCGCTAGCGTTGACGACGCAGATAGACGTAATAGGCGCCGCTGCCACCATGGCTGATATGGGCCTGACTGACCTGCAAAACCAGAGACTTTAGCGGTGCCATGCCCAACCATTGCGGCACCTGATGGCGCAAGACGCCGTGACGCACGGGGATGGGTCCACCTTCGTCGCGCTGCTTGCCCTTACCTGTAATCACCAGAACCAGCCGCTTTCCCGATGCATGCGCTGAAAGGATAAAACGGCTGAGGGCGGGATGAGCGCGGTCCAATGTCATACCATGCAAATCAATGCGCCCTTCGGGCTTCAACTTGCCGCGCTTGAGTTTGCCAAAGGCTTTTTGATCCATCTGAACTGGCACATGACGCATCTGATCGGGCAGTGAAGGGGCCAGATCATGGGTAGATTTTCGCGGCTTGCCGATGGGTTTGCCCAACACCACAGATTTCGATTTACGCAACGCCGGTACAGTGGGTGCTGGCGTGTCAATCTCGGGCACAAACAACGATTTCAAATCCAGCTTTTCGGTGCGTTCCGTGACCCTACGCCAAAGCGCCAGATCATCTTCGTTCAGATGACCATGCTTGCGATGTCGCATCAGATCGCGCTTTCGGGCAGCAGGGCATAGGCGCGTTGAATGGGCATCAGAACAACCATACGGCCCGGATCGCGCAGCTTGCCGGCTTCCTTGCCAGCAAGGTCACCAGTGCCGAAAAACACATCCGCCCGTTGCGCCCCTTTGATCGCTGATCCTGTATCCTGCGCCATCATCAAACGGCGCAATGGCTTTTTGCCGTCTTTTTCCACCCAGACCGGCGAGCCGAGTTTCACATAAGACGGATCAACCGCAATACTGCGCATTGCGGTGACAGAGCGATTCATCGCTCCCAGCGGGCCCTGATCAGCAGGCACTTTGCTGACCTCGCGGAAAAACACATAAGACGGGTTGTGAAATAACAATTCACGCCCCTCGACAGGATTGCGGCGCACCCAGTTCTTGATCACATCGGCGCTGACCTGATGGGCCTGATATACCCCGCGCCGGACCAGCTCCATTCCAATGGAGCGATATTCATGACCGTTGGAGCCGCGATACCCCACGCGAATATAACTGCCATCGGGCAGTTTGATCCGGCCAGATCCCTGAATTTGCAGAAAGAACAGCTCGACAGGATCATCAACCCAAGCGATCTCAAGCCCACGCCCCGCCAATACCTCCCTTTCAAGGAGTTCCCGGCGGGTCAGAGTGCGCAGATGATCCGGCGGGATCGCATAGACCGGATAGCGATAGCGGGCAGAGCGGTATTTATCGCCCTCAAGTTCGGGTTCGAAATATCCGGTGAACATGGCGTCCTGACCATCACTGATCACAACTGGCCGAAAGAACAATTCGAAGAACTGGCGCGCATCAGGATTGGCAGAGGCATATTTGCACAGCGCACGCCAATCGGGGTCTTTCATATCGCGGCAGGTGTTCAGAAACACCTTAAGGGCCGCGGCGTGATCATCCTCGGCCCAGCCATCAAGCTGATCAAAACCCAGTACATCATAGGTGACATCAGTGGCATGCGCCGGAGTCATCATAAGAACCCCGGCCCATAGTGATGCTGCCCATGCACGGCTTATCCGTCTGTAGAAACCAGCTGCCAATTTGGATCATCCGAGCCCATGATACGAGAGAAGACCCAAACATCCTTCTGGCGCTTCACCTCAGTCAAGCTGCCCTCAATGATGTCACCACCGGCATCACGTACGGCCGAGGTCAGCTCACCAACAAAGCGGATCGTCAATTCGGCCTCATTGGTGGTGGCGTCAAGTGTCGCATCCATCAATTCAGTTTCCCGCACGCCATTAAATTCGGCTTCGATGGTAAGACCCTGATCTTCGCGAGCAGCGACACCATCGACAAAACTCTCGTAAATCTCTTCAGACAGGAACGGCTGGATATCGGCCAGATCACCGCGTTCATATCCCATCACGATCATCTCATAGGCCTGCCGTGCACCGCCCAGAAAATCATCAACACCAAAAGACGGCTCAAGCCGCTTCATTTTTGCTAATGCCTTTGCGGCATCGCTGCCTTCAGGCACATGATCGGTGATATCCAGATCAGGACCACCTTCAATCACTTCGAAAGCCGGGCTGTTGCTGCGAGACCGGGGGGCCTGATCGGTCACGGGAGGTTTTTCAAAACCTTCCCGGGTTCCCAGAACATTCTTGAGCCGCAGGATCAGGAATACTGCAATACCGGCCAGGACCAGAAGCTGTATCAAAGGTGAATTCATCGAAACCTCACGGTGTGAAACATGGAAATATGTGCGCTTTGTCCCTATGTAGGTGCTTGGGTTGGGTGAGTCCACTCTACCCCAAGTAAAAGGACATTCACCGCATGTGGCTATTGATCGCATTTATCGCCGTTCCCTTGATCGAAATCGGGCTTTTTATTCAGGTCGGAGGGCTGATCGGACTGTTTCCCACACTCGCCATTGTGTTGGTCACGGCCGTTCTGGGCACTTGGCTGGTGCGCACTCAGGGTGCCATGGCCTTGGGCCAGTTGCGCACATCGTTTTCTGATCTGCGCGATCCCACGGAACCACTGGTGCATGGTGCCATGATCCTGTTTGCCGGCGCATTGTTACTGACGCCCGGATTTTTTACCGATGCGGTTGGTTTTGCCTTTCTGGTCCCCTCAATCCGGCAGGCCGCCTATAAGGCATTACGTGCACGGGTCAATGTGCAGTCCTTCGGCACACCGGGGCAGGGCACCTATCAAGGACCATCGCGCCGTTCAGACCAAAGCGATGTGATTGATGCCGACTATCACGAAATCCTTGATGACACACCGCGCGACGATGGCCCCTCCGGCTGGACAAAACACTGAAGCATTCCACAAAACCTGATAGAAAGCGCGTCGCTTAACGCGTTGGAATATCCGGTTTCTGGCAAGGCTCGGTGGTTCAAGTTTTTCGCGAACTGATATGCGGGCAGGACAGACCATTGAGCGCCGCCGCGCCTTCTGCTAAGCCCGCTTGAAATTGATTTACCAAAGGAACAGCCTCATGGCCGAAGAAGAAGCAACACCCGCACCGGCGCAGATGCGCGTATTGGGCCAATACATCCGCGACATGTCATTTGAAAACATCATGGCGCAAAAAGGCGGCGGCGCAGATGTGCAGCCGGATGTGCAAGTTGAGGTTAAACTGGACGCGAGAAAGCGTTCTGTCGACAATCAGTATGAAAGCGCAATCAAGCTGAACGTGACGTCCAAGGACACAGCTGGCAACACAACCCTGTTCCTGCTGGAAGTCGACTATGTCGGTATTTTCCACATCGAGAACATCCCGGATGACCAGATCCATCCATTCCTGTTGATCGAATGCCCGCGGATGATCTTCCCATTCCTGCGCCGCATCGTCAGTGATGTGACCCGCGACGGTGGATTCCCGCCGCTGAACCTTGAAAACATTGATTTCGTATCACTTTACCGCAACGAAATCGCGCGTCGTCAGGCTTCCGAAGGCACACCACCGCCCGCTGACGCCTAAAACTTTGACCACATCGCATCGCCGCCCAGCTTGCTGACAAATTCAGCATGGGCGGCGTTTTCCTTTTCGGTCAGCCTTGAGGGCAGGGGATTTGGCCGTGGTTTTGGCGTCCAATGGGTTGTCGTTGTTTGCGAACCCGTCTGGGGCTGTGAAGACAGGGCAAAATCGGGTTGCCGCCCACCGATCAGCTCAAGATAGACTTCTGCCAGAATTTCACTGTCCAGCAGGGCACCGTGCAAGGTACGGGACGTGTTATCGATATTGAACCGGCGACACAGCGCATCCAAAGATGCAGGTGAACCGGGAAATTTAGTGCGGGCAATCTCTAGTGTATCAACGGCCTGTGACCAAGGGATTTGCGGCAATCCCATCCATTTCAACTCGGCGTTCAGGAATTTGATGTCGAACTTGGCGTTGTGGATGATCAACTTTGATGTGCCGATGAAATCCAGAAAGGCCTGACCGATCTGGGCAAACTTTGGCTTGTCTCGCAGAAAATCATCGCCCAAACCATGCACCTCGAACGCCTCTTGCGGCATGGCGCGTTCGGGGTTGATGTATTGGTGATAAGTTTCGCCGGTCGCCATATGCCCGATCAGTTCAACCGCACCGATCTCAACGATGCGATCACCGGATTCGGGATCAAAACCTGTGGTTTCCGTATCGAGTACAATCTCACGCATGGCGCTGTTTTTCCCTGATGTCCCTGACCACTTCTTGCACCTGACGGCGCGCATTTTCAATCGTGTCCGTCGTAATCACATAGTCTGCCCGGGCCGCTTTTTCATCTGCGGGCAATTGTTTGCTGCGGATCACTTCGAATTGTTCCAGGGTCATCGTCCCCCGTGCCATCACCCGTTCTTTCTGGGTATCCGCGTCAATGATCACACAGGCCACTGCATCCACCTTACCCTCTCCACCGGTTTCATAGATCAGAGGAATATCAAGGACGATGATGTCCTCTGCGGCCTCTGCGATAAAGGCGGCGCGGTCTTGCCCGACAAGTGGATGGACAATCACCTCAATTTTTTTCAGCGCTGTGGGGTCGGCAAGAATGATCTCTTTCAACCTTGCGCGGGACACTGCGTTCTCTTCGATGGCATCAGGAAACAAGTCTCTAACAGGGGCAACTGCGGCCCCTCCTGTGCTATATAAACGATGCACAGCGGCATCCGCATCCCAAAGCGCGCACCCCTCCTGCACAAAAAGTTGCGCAGTTGTTGACTTGCCCATACCGATTGAACCGGTCAAGCCCAGCAGAAACATCAGCGCAGCGCCGCCGCACGGGTTGCGCGGTCAACCTCCGGGCGTTTGCCGAACCAACGTTCAAATGCAGGGACCGCTTGATGCAGCAACATCCCCAATCCATCCACCGTGACGCAACCCGCCTGTTCAGCCGTCGCAAGCAGATTGGTTTTCAGTGGCGCATAGACCAGATCCGTCACTACGGTTCCCGGATTCAATCCATCGAGCGGCACACGCATTTCACCTTTGCCGATCATACCCAGTGATGTGGTATTCACGACCAGAGCGGCATGTTCCATCATATTGCCGGCCTGCACCCAGTCAAAGATCCGCAAACGATTGCCAAAATCCGCCTTTAGTTTCTCGGCCCGCACCCGCGTCCGGTTGGACAAGAAAATTTCAGGCACACCTGCATCCAGAAGCGAGGCGATGACCGCCCGCGCCGCGCCACCGGCACCAAGCAGGGCGGCAGGACCGGATTGAGGTGACCAGTTTGGCGCGCCAATCTTGAGGTTTTCCAGAAACCCATAACCATCTGTATTATCCGCATGGATTTTCCCATCTTTACGGAAAATCAACGTGTTCGCAGCCCCGATCAAGATCGCCCGATCCGTGACCAGATCAGCGATCGACATGATCTTTTCCTTATGCGGGATCGTGACGTTGGCACCGACAAAGCCCATCTTGGGCAGGGTACGCACCACCTGTTCAAGGTTATCCGTGTTCACGTCCATCGGTATATAGTGACCGGCAATGCCATAGGTCTTGAGCCAATGACGGTGCACCTGTGGCGATTTCGAATGTGCAATTGGTGATCCGATTACCCCGGCCAAGGGGATGTTAGGCAAATTCATGTGGCAAGATCCCCGCGCAAGGTCAGATAATTTAGCAACTCCAGAAGTGGCATACCAAGAACGTTAAAGTAATCCCCTTCTATGTTCGAGAACAGGCGCACACCTTCCTCCTCCAGTTTATAACATCCCACTGCATGGCGGATGCTTTCCCAGTTCCGCCGGATGTATTCCTCTAGGTAGCCATCTGTGGCATCGCGCATCCGCAGACGCACCTGACCGACATGACGCCAAATCGGCTTGCCGTCCTCGCAAAGAACTGCCGCACTAAGCAGGGAATGGCGATCACCACGCAACGACTGGAGCTGGGTAAAGGCGTCATCGGGACTGGTTGGTTTCGACAACAGTTGTCCCCTATGATCCAATACCTGATCACATCCCAAGACCAAGGCACCTGGGTTCTTTTCGCTGACCTTGCGCGCCTTCATTTCAGCCAGTGTATCGGCAATGTCACGGGGCGGCGCATTTTCAACGATCAAGGACTGTTTGATCATGTCCTCATCAATCCGGGGCACCTGAACCAGATGGTCCACACAGGCCTGCGTCAACAGTTTTGCCCGGATGGCGGAACCGGAAGCGAGGATAAGAGGCTGCGGCATGGGGATAACCTTGTGGACGGTGTTAAGGGTTTCTTAAGGAGTTTTAGTGCAGAATTTGCAAAGACGAAACACGCTCAGGAAATTTGCCGGGTTATGCCCCCGGCTGGCCGTTTCGTACACCTGAGGAAAAGAACAACCTCCCCTTGGGAGGAATCGGTTTTGCCGTCAGTTATCTTGATTTCACACACAGTTTCAGTGAAAATCTACCTGCATAAAGTTCTATTTTTAAAAGATATTTTTGACCTTTACCTCTGTTTACCCACAGGCCCGGGATAGTTTTTCCTTGGCCCTGCCAGCCTTGGGGTAACTCATTAATCCACAGAAAATCTGCTCCCTACTTACATCATCATCTTTCTTATCTTCTTTATTATTATAAGAAGGACAAAGAACGGAGTGAGATATGTCAGACATCCTTGCGCTTGCTTACCCATGGGTCAAAGCACTTCATATCATATCGGTGATTTCCTGGATGGCGGCTTTGTTCTATTTGCCGCGCCTGTTTGTGCACCATACGGAACAGGGCGGATTGTCGGGGGCAACCCATGATCTCTTTGCCATGATGGAATTCAAACTGGCGCGTGTCATCATGCGACCCGCGATGCATGCCACCTGGACCTTCGGATTGTTACTGGTCTTCACGCCGGGCATTGTGGACTGGTCCGCCATCTGGCCCTGGACCAAAGCTGCCAGCGTCCTTGCAATGACAGTGTTTCATACTTGGCTGATCATTCGGATGAAGGCCTTCCAGCGGGGTGAGAATTCCGTGTCCGGGCGGCAATACCGGCTGATGAATGAGGTGCCGACGGTTTTGATGATCATCATCGTCTTCTCGGTTGTCGTGAAATTCTGACTGATTGACTCGCGCCGGTCAGCCGCTTATATCCCTTGCACCACCCCGTTCGGGGATCGGTCTTAGCTTTTTCATTCTCCATATCGACCAGCCAGCAGTTTCCGCGCGGCTGCACAGGATTTCTTCATGACAACCGATACGCTGAACCTCGCTGATCTTAAGGCGCAAACGCCCAAGAACCTTCTGGCAATGGCCGAGGAACTTGAGATCGAAAACGCCTCTACCATGCGAAAAGGCGAAATGATGTTTCAGATCCTGCGCGAACGTGCAGATGAGGGCTGGGAAATCTCCGGCGACGGTGTTTTGGAAGTTTTGCAGGATGGGTTTGGCTTCCTGCGGTCACCGGAAGCCAACTATCTGCCGGGCCCGGATGATATTTATGTCTCACCTGATATGATCCGCCAGCATTCCCTGCGCACCGGGGACACCATTGAGGGGCTGATCAAGGCCCCTGACGATACTGAGCGGTATTTCGCCCTGACCGAGGTCACCAAGATCAACTTTGAAGAGCCAGAGAAGGCCCGTCACAAGGTTGCGTTCGAGAACCTGACGCCGCTTTACCCGGACGAGCGGCTGACGATGGAAGTGGAAGATCCCACTGTCAAAGACCGTTCAGCGCGGATCATTGATCTGGTATCACCCATCGGTAAAGGCCAGCGGTGTCTGATCGTTGCGCCCCCGCGGACGGGTAAAACGGTTCTGTTGCAGAATATCGCGAATTCGATCGAGATGAACCATCCAGAGTGCTATCTGATTGTTCTGCTGATTGATGAGCGCCCTGAAGAAGTCACCGATATGCAGCGTTCGGTGAAAGGCGAGGTTGTTTCCTCGACGTTTGATGAGCCTGCAACGCGTCACGTTGCCGTGTCCGAGATGGTCATCGAAAAAGCGAAACGTCTGGTGGAACATAAACGTGATGTTGTAATCCTGCTTGATTCCATCACGCGGTTGGGTCGGGCGTTCAACACGGTTGTGCCGTCCTCTGGTAAGGTTTTGACTGGTGGTGTGGATGCTAATGCCTTGCAACGCCCCAAGCGTTTCTTTGGTGCAGCACGTAATATTGAAGAAGGCGGTTCACTGACGATTATCGCAACTGCTTTGATCGACACAGGTTCGCGGATGGACGAGGTGATCTTTGAAGAATTCAAAGGCACGGGTAACTCTGAAATCGTGCTGGATCGTAAGATTGCTGATAAACGTGTGTTCCCGGCGATGGATATTCTGAAATCCGGTACCCGTAAGGAAGACTTGCTGGTCGATAAGGTTGATCTGCAAAAGACATTTGTCCTGCGTCGGATTCTGAACCCGATGGGGACCACCGATGCGATTGAATTCCTGATCGGGAAGCTCAAACAGACAAAGACCAATTCGGATTTCTTTGACTCTATGAACACCTGATTGTTATTTAATAACAAAAGGTTATGTAGAAATGGACACGATTTTTGCGCAGGCCACAGCTGCGGGTCGGGCTGGTGTGTCGGTTGTACGGATATCGGGGCCAGACGCATTTAAAGTTGCAAGCGACATGGTTGGATCCTTGCCGCGATCACATCAATCTGCATTGCGATTGGTAAGGGACAGCGACAAGAGTATCATTGACCAGGCGCTGGTCCTGAAATTTGATGGTCCCAACAGCTTTACCGGCGAAGATATCGTTGAATTGCAACTACATGGCAGCATGGCTGTGATGCAGGCGGTTTTGCGACGGCTGTCGATGTTTCCGTTGACGCGGCTGGCCGAGCCGGGGGAGTTTACCCGACGGGCCTTGGAAAACGGCAAGCTGGATCTGGCACAGGTGGAGGGCCTGTCTGATTTGATTGAGGCGGAAACGGAAGCGCAGAGAAAGCAAGCGCTGCGGGTGTTTTCCGGCCATCTTGGATCTATCGTGGAGCGCTGGCGCGCGGATCTGATCCGGGCTGCTGCTCTGTTGGAAGCGACAATTGATTTCGCTGACGAGGATGTGCCCGTTGACGTGACGCCAGAGGTGACGACCCTTCTGGAAGGTGTGTCCGTTGAGATGGGTAACGAAGTGGAAGGATCCAAGATCGCGGAACGGATACGGTCCGGTTTTGAGGTTGCGATTGTGGGTGCGCCGAACGCAGGGAAATCAACTTTACTAAATGCGCTTGCCGGTCGTGATGCTGCGATCACTTCAGAAGTGGCAGGGACGACTCGGGATATCGTAGAGGTGCGCATGCATCTGGATGGTTTGCCGGTTACGCTTTTGGATACGGCTGGTCTTCGTGAAAGCGAAGATGCTGTGGAGGTGATTGGCATCGAGCGCGCCATGGCACGCGCAGAAACCGCGGATCTACGCATCTTTTTAAAACAACCGACGGATGTTTTGCCGGTTGAACCGCAAGCCGACGATATCATTGTTCATCCAAAAGCAGACCTTTTTCCGGATGTTAAAAACGGTGTCTCTGGGAGTACAGGGGCAGGGCTGACTGAGCTGGTGGATCGCGTTACAGATGTATTGAAGTCGAGAAGCAGTGCGGTGGGCGTCGCCACACATGAGCGGCATCGATCCGCAATGCTGCATACACTTGCCGGTTTGGAACGCGTGAAAAACATCCTTTCCCAAGGCAGCGAACAATATGATATCGCTGCGGAGGAGCTGCGCTCTTCGGTACGCGCCTTGGAAACTGTGGTTGGGCGGATCGGGGTTGAAAACCTGCTTGATGAAATTTTTCTGAGCTTTTGCATCGGAAAGTAGAGGAGTGTTTCACGTGAAACATTATGAGGTCATTGTTATTGGTGGCGGTCATGCCGGAACCGAAGCGGCACATGCCTCTGCGCGTATGGGCGTGGAGACAGCCTTGATCACGATGTCGCGTCAGGGGATTGGCGTGATGTCATGCAATCCGGCAATTGGCGGGTTGGGGAAAGGGCATCTGGTCAGAGAGATCGATGCCATGGATGGTGTGATGGGACGTGTTGCTGACCGGGCGGGGATCCAGTTTCGCCTTCTTAATCGCCGAAAAGGTCCGGCGGTTCAGGGGCCACGGGCACAAGCCGACCGAAAAATTTATCAAACAGAGATGCTCGCAGAGACGGAGAAACAAGAGAATCTTACCATTATTGAGGGTGAAGTTACTGATTTTCTGTTGGATGCGGATAGGATCACCGGAGTTGAGTTGGACAGTGGAGAGGAAATTCAGGCTGCGGCGGTGATCTTGACCACGGGGACATTTTTGCGTGGGATCATTCATATTGGGGATGTGTCGCACTCAGGTGGGCGGATGGGTGATAAAGCATCTGTAAAGCTGGCTGATCGGATGGGAAGTTTAAAGCTTCCTATGGGACGTTTAAAAACCGGCACGCCGCCACGTCTGGACGGCAGAACGATCAATTGGGATATTCTGGAAAGTCAGCCAGGTGATGATGAACCGGTTTTGTTTTCGTTCTTGTCCAAAGCACCTTTCGCCCAGCAGATTTCTTGCGGCATCGCCCATACAAATGAGGCAACTCACGCCATTATCCGAAAGAATCTAGAGAGATCTGCCATGTATGGCGGACAAATTGACGGTGTGGGGCCGCGCTATTGTCCGTCGATTGAGGATAAGGTTGTCCGCTTCGCCGAGAAAACCTCTCATCAGGTTTTTCTTGAACCGGAAGGGGTGGATGATTTCACCATCTATCCAAATGGTATTTCGACGTCTTTACCTGAAGATGTTCAACTTGACTATGTCCAATCGATGGTGGGCCTTGAAGAGGCGGTGATCCTTCAACCGGGATACGCTATCGAATATGATTACGTTGATCCGCGGGCGTTGAACAGTTGTCTCGAGTTAGATGCTGTTTCAGGTCTGTACCTGGCAGGTCAAATCAACGGTACCACAGGATATGAAGAAGCCGCGGCACAGGGGCTGGTTGCCGGTCTAAATGCTGCGCGGGCTGTGCGGAAACAACCGCCAGTGATTTTCAGCAGGGCAGATAGCTATATCGGTGTGATGATTGATGATCTGACCTCGCGAGGCGTGTCTGAGCCTTACAGGATGTTTACCTCACGCGCTGAATTCCGTCTTTCTCTGCGCGCTGATAACGCGGATCAACGGCTCACACCTTTGGCGATTGAACTTGGTTGTGTTTCAAAAGAGCGGACGGAGCAGTTTCTTGGCAAGCTGGAGCGGCTTACTGATGCCAAAACCCTGCTGACGGAGCGCACATTTACACCTTCTGAAGCGATCAAAAGTGGTTTATCCGTCAGCCAAGACGGCACCAGAAGAAACGCTTTTCAGCTGCTTTCATTTCCGGGAGCCACATTTGAAAATGTGATGCGTCTACAGGAAGAGTTCGAAGGTGTTGACATGGAAACACGCCGACAGATTGAACGGGACGCACTTTATTCTAACTATCTTGACCGGCAGCAGGCGGAAATTGATGCGTTGAAGAAAGATGAAGCCTATCGGATTCCATCTGATTTTGACTTTTTGTCTTTGGGTGGACTATCGAACGAACTGAAATCCAAGCTCTCCACCGCGCGCCCAGAAACGCTGGCGCAGGCCGCACGGGTTGAGGGTGTGACGCCGGCAGCTCTTACGCTGATTCTGGCCCGGCTGAAGCGTCCAGTCGTGGGAAAGTCAGCATGATGGCGGAAGGAGCGCTTGATGTTTCACGTGAAACATTGGGCAAGCTGGAAGCCTTTGCTGAGCTGGTTCAGAAGTGGACGGCAAAGATCAATTTGGTGTCCAAAGCCAGCGTTGAACAGGTTTGGGAGCGACATATTCTTGATTCAGCGCAGATATACGATCTAGCGCCAGCGAAGGGTCATTGGGTGGACCTGGGAAGCGGCGGTGGTTTTCCGGGCATCGTTGTTGCCATTCTGTCCCAAGGTGCAGCTGCGGATCACAAAATTACCCTTGTTGAGAGCGACCAGCGAAAAGCTGTTTTCCTGAGAACTGCCATCAGAGAGTTAAACCTGGACGCGACAGTTCTTTCCGAGCGGATTGAGAGCATTGCGCCGCTTGAGGCTGATGTCCTTTCTGCACGCGCGTTGGCGGATCTAAACGATCTTTTCGGCTTTGCGTCATTGCACTTGGCATCTGATGGTCTCGCTCTGTTTCCGAAAGGCGAGAAATGGCAAAAAGAGATCGTTTCCGCGCGGGAACTGTGGTCATGTCAGATCGATGCGATTAAAAGTAGATCCAACCCCAAGGCGGCAATTCTAAAGATCAAGGATATCGTTCGTGTCTGACCTTTCCCGCCCAAAAGGGCCCAAGATTATCGCAGTCGCAAACCAAAAGGGTGGGGTGGGGAAAACAACAACCACCATTAATCTTGCTGCGGCATTGGTTGAAGAAGGCAAACGTGTGCTGGTCGTCGACCTTGATCCGCAGGGCAACGCGTCGACAGGTCTGGGTATTGATGTCGATGATCGCGAATTCACCACTTACGAGCTTTTGCTGGAAGATTTGGACCTGAACGATGTGATCCAGAAGACGGATTATGACGGGCTGTGCATCGTTCCTGCAACCGTTGACCTCAGCTCTGCCGATATTGAGCTGATGTCGAGTGAGAAGCGCAGTTTCCTATTGCATGATGCGTTGCGCCAAACCCAGATGGATGGCTTCAACTTTGATTATATTTTGATCGATTGCCCACCGTCGCTAAACCTGTTGACGGTTAATGCTATGATTGCCGCGCATTCGATCCTTGTTCCCTTGCAGAGCGAGTTTTTTGCCTTGGAAGGCTTGAGCCAGCTAATGATGACGGTGCGTGACGTACGGCAAACCGGGAATAAAGAGCTTAGGATAGAAGGCGTTGTTCTGACCATGTACGACAGTCGGAACAATCTTTCCCAGCAGGTGGAAAGCGATGCGAGAAGCAACCTTGGTGCTTTGGTTTTCAAAACCATGATCCCGCGAAATGTCCGTGTATCTGAAGCGCCAAGTTTCGCGATGCCAGTTTTGAGCTATGACAGCCAGTCCAAGGGGGCAGTCGCCTATCGGGCATTGGCAAAAGAAATGATCCAGAACAATCAGACCTAGGAGGGAATACCATGGCGGATAGACCAGACAGAAAACGTGGCCTTGGACGTGGGCTCTCTGCTTTGATGGCGGATGTGGCGGAAACCGAAGCGGTCTCTGCGCAGGGCCCGGGGGCAGCGGAACAGGTTGTCCCGATCGAGCGTATTTCCCCCAATCCTGATCAGCCGCGCAAACGGTTCGAGGATGCTGACCTTGCGGATCTCGCGGCCTCTATCAAAGAGAAAGGTGTCATTCAGCCTTTGATCGTGCGCAAATCAGGTGATCAGGGGTATGAGATTGTTGCAGGTGAACGGCGGTGGCGCGCCGCACAGATGGCGCAACTGCATAGCCTGCCGGTTATCGTCCGGGAGTTTACGGATGTTGAGGTTCTGGAAGTCGCGATCATTGAGAACATTCAGCGCGCCGATCTGAACGCAATTGAAGAGGCAGCAGGCTATCGTCAGCTGATGGAGAAGTTTGGGCATACGCAGGAAAAACTTGCTGAGGCTCTAGGTAAAAGTAGAAGCCATATCGCGAACTTGATGCGCCTGCTGAACCTGCCGGACACTGTTGTCGATATGGTGCGTCGTGGGGATTTGAGCGCGGGTCATGCACGAGCACTGATCCCCGCGCAGGATCCTGTTGGTTTGGCAAAGCAGATTGTCAAAGGGGGCCTGTCGGTGCGGGCGACCGAAGCGCTGGTGAAACGCGAAGCTGCCGGTGGCGAAAGCACAGCCAAACCTAAATCAAATCCTTCGGATGAAAAAGATGCAGATACGGTTGCTCTTGAGGGTGATCTATCTGCCTCTCTGGGGATGAAAGTGGTTCTGGATCATAAATCCGGGCAGGAAAACGGGCGGCTGACAGTTCAATATAAGTCTTTGGACGAGCTGGATGTCCTGTGCCGGATGTTAAGTGGCGGCTAATGGGGCATCAACGCTTCAATCACAGCGTTTAGAACCATAACACCTTGATTCTTAACAGTTAAACGGTCGCCACTAACCTCGATCATGCCGATATCCGTAAGATGATCAAGCGTATCCCTGGACAGGGGTACGCCACCGATCTTTTCAAAACGATCTATTGAAATCCCTTCTTTCACCCGCAAGCCCATCAAAAGAAATTCGGTTGCCTGCTCTTGAGGTGAAAGCGCCTCTCGGGGTTTTTCGGAAGTGCCTGATGCCACTCCGGTTAACCATCGGTTTGGGTTGCTGTAACACTCCGTCGCCATTTTGCTGCCGTTCAAGGTCAATCGTCCATGCGCGCCGGGGCCGATGCCGATGTAATCCCCATATCGCCAATAGATCAGGTTATGGCGTGATTGCGCACCTTCGCGGGCGTGATTGGAAACCTCATAGGCCGGCATCCCGAATTGTTCACAGACATCTTGCGTGAGTTGAAACATATCCGCACCCAGGTCTTCGCTGGGGAGGCCGGCAAGTTTGCCACGGGCGTATCGATCCCCGAAAGCGGTGCCGTTCTCAATGGTGAGCTGATAGAGAGAAACATGATCTATCGCTAGGGTTAGAGCCTGCTTTAGCTCCGCTTCCCAGTCTTCGCAGGTTTGATTCTGTCGACCATAGATCAGATCAAAACTCACCCGTTCAAAGTGACCTCGGGCAATGTCAAACGCAGCCAAGGCTTCCTTGGTGCTGTGCAGGCGGCCCAGGCGTTTCAGGTCTGGATCATTCAGTGCCTGAATGCCCATGGAAACGCGGCTTACACCAGCTTGCCGGAAGGCGGCGAAACGACCAGCTTCGACCGAACCGGGGTTTGCCTCAAGGGTGATTTCCAGATCATTTGAAGTGGGCCAATGTGCGCGGATTGCCGAAATGATATCGGCAACGGTTTCCGGGTCCATCAAGCTGGGGGTGCCGCCACCAAAGAAGACGGCGTTTAACACGCGGCCTTGGGTTTCAGAGGCGGCTCGCGCCAGCTCCGTCAAATAGGCGTCGCGCCATGCCTTTTGATCAATGCTGCGCGATACGTGGCTGTTGAAATCGCAATAGGGGCATTTGGCCTCGCAAAATGGCCAGTGAATATAGAGGCCAAATCCCCCCTGTTGCCAATCTTCAGTCAAAACAACCTTTCAGCAGCTTTGCAAATACATCTGCGCGGTGGCTGATTTCGTTTTTCTCTGTGTGCGACATTTCGGCGAAGGTTCGTGAATGACCGTCCGGCTGAAACATCGGATCATAGCCGTGGCCCAAATCCCCGCGCAATGGCCAGACGAGCGTGCCGTTCGCGCGACCCTCGAATACTTCATCATGCCCGTCAGGCCAGGCCAGCACCATCGTTGCGCAGAAACGGGCGCGGCGGGGATGCGGGGCGGATTTTTCTTCCAACAAGTTATGGGTCTTTGTCATTGCCATCAGAAAGTCACGGCCATTTGGCGTTTCGGCCCAATCCGCGGTGTATACGCCGGGTGCGTTGTCTAATGCTTCGACCTGAATACCTGAATCATCTGACAAGGCGGGAAGGCCGGTTGCCTTGGCCGCGGCATGTGCCTTGATGCGGGCGTTGCCGACAAATGTGTCTTCGGTCTCTTCCGGTTCCGGCAGGTTCATCTCGGCCGCGCCGACAACTTTCACACCATGGGGTGCGAATAATTCGTTTAGTTCTTCCAGCTTACCAGCGTTATGGGTGGCAAACAGGATGCGATCTTCGGTAAACTTGCGGGTCACGCGGTCACTTCTTTCTGGACGGCGACCAATTCGCTCACGCCTTTTTCTGCTAGGTCCATCAGCTGGTTCATTTGATCGCGGGAATAGGTAGAGCCTTCGGCGCTCATCTGGACTTCGATCAGTTTCTTGCTGCCGGTCATGATAAAGTTACCGTCAACACCGGCCTCTGAATCCTCTGGGTAGTCCAGATCAAGCACTGGCTGGCCAGCATAGATGCCACAGCTGATCGCGGCGACAGGATCAACCAAAGGATCAGTGATGACATCGCCGGCTTTCATCAGTTTGTTTACCGCAAGACGCAGGGCAATCCAGCCACCGGTGATGGAGGCACAGCGCGTGCCGCCATCAGCCTGCAAGACATCACAATCAACAGTAATCTGACGTTCTCCCAAAGCCACGCGATCAACACCCGCACGTAGGGAACGTCCGATTAGTCTCTGGATTTCGACGGTTCTGCCACCTTGCTTGCCTGATGCGGCCTCGCGGCGCATGCGTGTATTAGTGGCGCGGGGCAACATGCCGTATTCTGCGGTGACCCAACCAAGACCGGAGCCCTTGATAAACGGCGGCACGCGATCCTCAATTGTAGCTGTGCACAATACATGGGTATCGCCCATCTTGATCAGGGCCGACCCTTCTGCATGTTTGGTAAAGCCAACTTCTACAGAGACAGCACGCATTTCATCGAGTTTTCGGCCAGAGGGACGCATATTATTTCCTTTCTTGATGTTGATCTGGGATACCGTCCCCTGACGACAGGATGCAACCCTGATTGACGTTTGCCTTTCGCGCACCTTTATTGGCCAGATCATGAGTGAACCTAAATCCGAAACAACAAACCTGCTGAACGAGATGAACGCGCGGTCGCGCGAGGTATTTCGGCGCGTGGTCGAAGGGTATCTTGCCAATGGCGATCCGGTTGGTTCGCGGACACTGACCCGTGACTTTAGCGAAAAGGTAAGTGCTGCGACGATCCGCAATGTGATGCAGGACCTCGAATATATGGGGGTGCTGGGATCGCCCCATACCAGCGCCGGACGAATACCGACCCAGATGGGTCTGCGGATGTTTGTAGATGGGATGATCGAAATCGGTGATCCAACAGAAACAGACCGTGAAAGGATTGACGCAACCCTCGGCAACCGCGCGTCAGACGTGGGTGGGTTGCTGGACCGTGTCGGTTCTGCCTTATCGGGCGTGACGCAGGGTGCGTCGCTGGTGCTGACGCCGAAACATGAGGCGCCGATAAAACATATCGAGTTTGTTTCACTTTCGACCGATCGGGCCTTGGTCGTTCTGGTGTTTTCGGACGGGCATGTCGAAAACCGCTTGTTCTCACCCCCGGTTGGCCAGACTCCCAGCTCCATGCGGGAGGCGGCTAATTTCCTTAATGCGATTGTTGAAGGCAAAACCATCAGCGAAGTGCAGCAGGCGGTAACCAAAGAAATCGCGCAGCGCCGTCAGGAGATTGATGTGTTGGCGCAGCAATTGGTCGAAAGCGGTCTGGCGCTTTGGACGGGAAGCGACGAAAGTTCCGAACGGTTGATTGTTCGGGGGCGGTCGAACTTGTTGGAGAACGAGGCCGAAGAGGCGGATCTGGAGCGGATCAAGAACCTGTTTGACGATCTGGAACGCAAACGTGATATCGCCGAATTCCTTGATCTGGCTGAGGAAGGTCAGGGTGTGCGCATTTTTATTGGCTCAGAGAACAAACTTTTCTCACTTTCGGGTTCCTCTCTGGTGGTTTCCCCTTATATGAACGCTGACCGTAAGGTGATTGGCGCGGTCGGGGTGATTGGCCCCACGCGTTTGAACTATGGGCGCATTGTCCCAATTGTGAATTATACGGCGCAGCTTGTCGGCAAGCTGGTGTCCGACCGCAGCTAGAGGGTTAAGATGGCAGAGGCGAACGAAAACGAATTCCTCGATAATATCGAAGAGGCAATGGCAGAAGAATATGCGGCCGAAGAGGCCGAGATTGATGACGAGGCACTGGCGCTGGAAGAACTGCGCGCAGAGCGCGATCAGTACAAGGACCGTTTCACGCGGGCTTTGGCGGATGCGGAAAACGCGCGTAAACGGTCAGAGAAAGACCGGCGCGAGGCGGAAAACTATGGCGGGTCGAAGCTGGCTCGTGACATGTTGCCTGTTTACGACAACATGAAACGCGCCCTTGAAGCAGCAACCGATGAACAGCGCGAAGTTTCCGGCCCCTTGTTGGAAGGTGTTGATCTGACCATGCGCGAACTGCTGAATGTGTTTAAGAAGCACGGCATCGAAGTAATCTCGCCCGAAGTTGGTGATCGCTTTGATCCGCAGCAGCATCAGGCGATGTTTGAGGCACCAGTGCCGGGCACCAAATCAGGTGATATTATTCAAGTCGCTGCCGAAGGGTTCATGTTGCACGACCGGTTGCTGCGCCCTGCGCAAGTCGGGGTCTCCTCACAGCCTGCATCGTAAAGCACAGGTTCAGAGCTCCAAGTAGGAAGCGGTCAGGATTTGGCCGCTTCTTTTAGTTTGTACAGGAGGTCCAGTGCCTCGCGCGGGGTTAACTCGTCAGGGCTGATTTCTTTCAGTTGTTCCTCTACGGCGGATGCTTTGGCCGGTTGCGGTGCTGGGGCGGGAACGGCTGAAAACAGGGGCAAATCATCAATCAATGTCTTTTGCTTCGCACCGCCTTCGCGTTCACCTTTCTCTAGCGCCTCCAGCACCACACGGGCGCGGGCGATAACACTATCAGGCAGGCCGGCCAACTGTGCCACTTGCACCCCGTAGGACCGGTCGGCGGCACCTTTGCGAACCTCATGCAGGAAAATAACCTCGCCCTCCCATTCCTTCACGGCGACCGTTGCATTGTCCACGCCGTCCAGCTTGGCGGAGAGGCCCGTCATTTCATGATAGTGTGTGGCGAATAAGGCGCGGGATTTGTTCACGTCATGCAGATGTTCCAATGTGGCCCAGGCAATCGACAGGCCGTCATAGGTTGCGGTGCCACGACCGATTTCGTCCAGGATCACCAGGGCGCGATCATCTGCCTGATTCAGGATCGCAGCGGTTTCAACCATTTCAACCATAAAGGTCGACCGCCCCCGCGCCAGATCATCAGAGGCACCGACACGGCTGAACAATTGGCTGACTATCCCGATATGTGCCGAGGTTGCAGGCACAAAGCTGCCCATTTGGGCCATCAACGCAATCAGGGCGTTCTGCCGCAGAAACGTCGATTTACCCGCCATGTTGGGACCGGTCAGCAGCCAGATATTGGCACCGTCTTGTGCTGTCAGATCACTATGGTTGGCTATGAAAGGATCGCCGCTTTGCTGTGCGAGGGCCCGTTCGACCACGGGATGCCGGCCCCCTTCGATGTTAAAGGCGCGGCTGTCGTCAACCTTGGGACGCACCCAATTTTCTACGCTTGCAAGTTCCGCCAGCGCAAAGGCCAGATCAACCTCTGCAATGCCGGTGGAGGTCACGCCGATCTCTGCTGCACGGGCCAGAATCGCCTGTCTAAGCGTTTCATAGAGCCGCTTTTCGATCTCAAGAGCATGATTGCCCGCATTCAAGATCTTGGTTTCCATCTCAGAGAGTTCAACAGTGGTGAACCGCACCTGATTGGCAGTGGTTTGCCGGTGAATGAAGGTTTCGGAAAGGGGCGGGGACAACATCTTTTCCGCATGGGTGGCGGTTGTCTCGATGAAGTAACCCAGCACATTGTTGTGCTTGATCTTGAGCGAGGAAATGCCGGTGTCGGCGGCAAACTTTACCTGCATCTGCGCAATCACGCTGCGCCCCTCATCGCGCAAAGTGCGGGATTCGTCCAACTCGCTGTCATAGCCCGATGCAATGAACCCACCATCCCGTGCCATCAACGGGGGTTCTGCGATCAGGGCATCGTCAAGAAGGGTGACCAATTCCTCATGGCCGACCAACCCTTTGACGGCTGTGCTGATCAGATCAGGCAAATCACCGCTCAATTGCTGCGCCAAATGCTCTGCTTCGCTCAGCCCGTTTCGAATGGCGGCCAGGTCACGTGGACCGCCGCGGTCAAGTGCCAGCCGCGACAATGCCCGATCCAGATCTGGGGTTTTGCGCAAGGTTTCCCGCAGCTCTTGCCGCAGCCGACTGTTTTCAAAGGCATGGCTGACAGCATCAAGGCGCTGCCCGATGGTTTTAGTGACCCGTGAGGGGCTTGAAATGCGTCGTTCCAACAGGCGTGCGCCTGCAGCGGTACAGGTGCGGTCCATCAGTGCCAGAAGTGATCCGGCCCTGCCACCATTCAAACTGTGGGTCAGCTCAAGATTGCGCCGGGTGGCTGCATCGATCTGAACACTGCGCTCTTCACTCTCTTTTTGTGGGGGGCGCAGCAATGGCAGCTTTCCCTTTTGCGTAATCTCAAGATAGTTGATCAACGCGCCCATCGCCGAGATTTCAGCGCGGGAAAAATTGCCAAAAGCGTCAAGTGTGGCAATCGAGAACAGATCACAAATTCGTTTTTCCGCGCTTGTGCTGTCAAAGGCAGAGCGCGCCAATCCAGTTAGGGCAATGTCGAAATCAGAGACTAAATCGCGCAATTCATCCTCCTTTGCTTCGGAGACGATGAGTTCCGAAGGGGATAAACGTGCCAATTCAGGGCCCAGGCGCACAATGGGTAACGGCATCACATGGAAGGCCCCGGTGGAAATATCGACCCATGCCAGCGCCTGTGCATCGCGCACTTCAGCAAAGGCGGCAAGAAAGTTGTGACGCCGCGCTTCAAGCAGGGAATCCTCTGTCAAAGTGCCGGGTGTAACCAGCCGCACCACTTCGCGTCTTACCACGGCTTTATAACCGCGTTTCTTGGCCTCCGCGGGGCTTTCCATTTGCTCACAAACAGCAACACGAAACCCCTTGCGGATCAGCGTCAGGAAGTATCCTTCGGCGGCATGATGCGGCACGCCACACATGGGAATATCGTTGCCGTCGTGTTTGCCGCGTTTGGTCAGGGCAATGTCCAGTGCTTCGGCTGCGGCTACGGCGTCGTCAAAAAACATCTCGTAAAAGTCGCCCATGCGGTAGAACAGCAGCGCCCCCTGATGTTCCGCCTTGATCTCAAGATATTGCGCCATCATTGGCGTGGTTTTTGCGTCACTCACTTGATTACCCCCCAAGGCTTGCTTGTCTGTACAAAACCAAGCCGCGCGAGGAAAGAGGGGGACGCAGAGCTTGTCGCTGGACGGGTCGGGCATTCATGATAAAACGGTACAGATCCGGGCAAGAAAGCATGCCAAACCCATGCGCAACAAAATTGATCTTACGCTGCCACCTGACAGGTTGTTTCTGAACCCATGGCAAGACCCCGGTTTCCGGCTGTTGCTTGAGCCGGAGTTTCACTGGCGTCCAATTGAGGGGGGGCAGATTGCAGGGTTTACCGCAAGCGCACATCAGGAAATCAACAAGAAGATCCGGCAGCTCCTGCGGAGGACAGAAAGAAACCGCACCCTGACGACGCCAATCGAATTTAATGCGGTTCCGGTGATGCTGGATCAGGCTGATTTTCGTCAGTCCTTTGTGCTGGCACATGATCGCGTGATGCTTAGCGGGGCGGCGGCAAAACGGGTGATGACTCGTTTTCGTAAGGCAAATGCAAGGGCTGAAATCAACGCAAACGAACAGCTTGCCGCGTTTTTTGAAACCTGTCGGGACGGCAACAAAAATCGGGAGATACCGCTATATTCAGGCTTGTTAGAGCCTGATACTCCTTTTGCAGTAGAATGTCGAAACACGTTCAACTATTTTCATTTTATCACCGAATCCCTGTCGCAACTGACGGTTCTGGATGGGTTGGATTTTCAGGGTGATATCTACTTTCACTTCCCCAACAGTGAGGACAAGCAGCGGCCTTTCGCAACTACATTTGCCGAGGCATTGTTCCCCGAATTCAAGGGCCGGATCTTCTTTGAGCGCGTGCCAAAGGAATACCCGAATGTTGTGACCGCATATGAGTTGGACGGCGGATATCACATGGCGCCGACCGCAGACTTTGAAGGGATACAGGAACATATGCCGGACAGTGATGTCTGGCAGCACGGTGTTGCATCATTGGAAGCATATGATCCGCTGGCGATGAACCTGGTGAATACCAATCTACTGGCCCTGCGGGCCCGGGCGTTGCGCGCCATCGAAGGGCTTGAGTTTGACCATTTGCCCAAGCGGTTCTTTGTGGGCCGCGACACCCGACTAAGCCGAGAACGGCAAATGGAAGGCGAGGATTTGTTGTTTGAGCATCTTCAGATGTTCGGCTTTGAATACGTGGTCTTTGAAAGCCTGAGCCCGCTTGAACAGATCGCCTTAATGGCGCGGGCTGAGATGATGGTGTCTTATCACGGGGCAGGTTTCACCAACATGCTTTTTGCATCGCCGCAAACCTATGTGATCGAGATTGGCACATTGCAAACCGCGCAAATCCGCTGGGGCGACTTCTGGCCGTTGGCTAATGCATCGCGGTGCAGATATGTGAGTTTCTTCGGCGACTATAGGGCTAAGAACCCTCTAATAGAACCTGAATTTAGCGAAGACGGGATTGTGCCGGCCTCTCTGTCCGAGGGCGCAATTGGCCAGGTCATGGCCTTTATTGTGACAGTGCTTGGGCATTATCCAGACCTGAAAGATCCAGATGCGCTGGGCCGGCTAGCGCGTGAACTTTTGCATGTCGGTGAGGCAGAGCGGGCCATCAAGCTGCTGGAACAGCGTGAAGAGTTGGTGCACGCGGACAGCAAGCTGTGTCTGGTTCGCGCTGATTGCCATAAGGCTCTGGAGGAACCGAAATCAGAACTGCTTGCACTGGATCTGGCGCATAAGGCGGACCCTGATCGGTGGCAGACATTGGTGCGCATGATCTGGTGTGCAAACCATTGTGACCGGCCTCAGGTGATCCGCTGGGCGCTGGCCCGGCTAAAGACAGATTTCCCTGACAGGCATGACGCCTTTGTTGCAAAACACGACTGGCTGCGTTTCGTCGCATAGCCGTTCGTGCTGATTGAACGTTTTGGCGATCAAAGATAAGACATGGGAAACAATTGAAAGTACGCCCACGTGACCAGAAACAGAATTACCGACGAAGAGGCGCTTGCCTTTCATCTTGAACCATCTCCCGGCAAGTTCGAAATTTCCGCGACCGTGCCGATGACGACGCAGCGCGACCTTTCCCTGGCCTATTCGCCCGGGGTTGCGGTGCCCTGCGAAGCGATCGCGCAAAACCCTGAACTGGCCTATGACTACACCAACAAGGGCAACCTTGTTGCGGTGATTTCAAACGGTACAGCGGTGCTGGGTCTGGGCAATCTGGGCGCGCTGGCCTCCAAGCCGGTGATGGAAGGTAAATCGGTCCTGTTCAAACGGTTTGCTGATGTGAACTCTATCGATATCGAGCTGGACACTGAAGATACCGAAGCCTTTATCAGCGCGGTTAAGCTGATGGGCCCTACATTCGGTGGGATCAACCTTGAGGACATCAAAGCGCCTGAATGTTTTATCATTGAACAGCGCTTGAAGGAAGAAATGGACATTCCGGTGTTCCATGATGATCAGCATGGCACAGCGGTGATCTGTGCCGCCGGGTTGATCAACGCGTTGCATATTTCGGGAAAGAAAATCGAGGATGTACGCATTGTCCTGAACGGTGCGGGCGCTGCGGGCATTGCCTGCCTTGAGCTGCTCAAGGCGATGGGTGCCCAGCACAACAATTGCATCATGTGCGATACCAAAGGTGTGATCTATCAGGGTCGTACAGAGGGCATGAACCAGTGGAAATCGGCGCATGCGGCCAACACTGAATTGCGCAGCCTCGAAGAGGCGATGAAGGGTGCAGATGTCTTCCTTGGGGTGTCTGTCAAAGGTGCCGTAACACCGGATATGGTAGCCAGCATGGCAGACAATCCGGTGATTTTTGCGATGGCGAACCCTGATCCGGAGATCACGCCGGAAGAAGCCCATGCCGTGCGCATGGATGCCATTGTGGCCACCGGGCGCTCGGATTATCCGAACCAGGTGAACAATGTGCTGGGTTTCCCGTATCTGTTCCGTGGGGCGCTGGATATCAATGCCCGCGCTATCAATGATGAAATGAAAATCGCATGTGCCCATGCCCTTGCCAATCTCGCGCGCGAAGATGTGCCGGATGAGGTTGCGGTTGCCTATGGCAAGACGCTGACCTTTGGGCGTGACTATATCATTCCCACACCGTTTGATCCGCGCCTGATCTGGCGCATTCCACCAGCGGTGGCACGGGCGGGGATGGACACAGGTGCCGCGCGCCGTCCGATCATTGATATGGACGCCTATGAGCTGAACCTGAAATCGCGGATGGATCCAACGGCAAACATCCTGCGCGGGATCAACGCACGAGCGCGGACCGCTCAGGCGCGGATGATCTTTGCCGAAGGGGATGATCCACGGGTATTGCGGGCGGCGGTCACATACCAGCGGTCGGGCCTTGGCAAGGCGCTGGTTGTGGGGCGCCCCGATGACGTCAAACAAAAGCTTGAAGACGCAGGTATGAGCGACGCTGTGCGCGAGCTAGAGGTTGTGAATGCCGCCAACACAAAGCATTTGGATACCTACAAGAATTTCCTCTATGGCCGGCTTCAACGTCGCGGCCACGACAGCAAAGATATTCACCGTCTTGCAGCGCGGGATCGTCATGTTTTTGGTGCCTTGATGTTGGCGCACGGGCATGGCGACGGTTTGGTGACGGGGGCGACCCGCAAGTCGGCACATGTGCTTGAGCGGATCAACCATGTGTTTGATGCAAACGCTAAACATGGGGCGGCGGGGATCACGGCATTGATGCACAAAGGGCGGATCGTGTTTATCGCGGATACCTTGGTGCATGAATGGCCTGATGAGAATGATCTGGCCAATATCGCCGAAAGCGGTGCGGCGGTTGCGCGTCACATGGGGCTGGAGCCGCGCGTGGCCTTTGTCAGCTTTTCGACCTTTGGATATCCGGTGTCGGAACGTGCAGAAAAAATGCATCTGGCACCGCAGGTGCTGGATGAGCGTGGCGTTAACTTCGAATATGAAGGTGAGATGACTGTCGATGTGGCGCTGAATGTTGCGGCGCAAAAGCAGTATCCGTTTTCGCGTCTGACGGGGCCTGCAAATATTCTGGTTGTACCGGCGCGGCATTCGGCAAGCATTTCGGTTAAACTCATGCAGGAAATGGCCGGTGCCACGGTGATTGGTCCGATCCTGACCGGTCTGGATAAGAGCATTCAGCTTTGCTCCACCGCAGCAACGGCAAATGACATCCTGAACATGGCGATTCTGTCGGCCTGCAAGGTCGGCGGATGATCTGGAACCTCGGCTCGATCAATGCGGATAATTTCTATTATCTCCGCCATCTGCCCGGGCCGGGGGAGACGCTTGCCGCGGATAGGTTTCAACAGGGGCTAGGCGGCAAAGGGGCGAATATGTCCGTTGCTGCTGCCCGTGCGGCGGCACGTGTTGTACATATCGGCGCGGTTGGGGATGATGGCAAATGGGCCGTTGATCGCTTGTTGGAATATGGGGTTGATACCCAGCATATCGCCCGGGCCGATGTGGCAACGGGTCATGCGAACATCAATGTCGATGCGGATGGCGAAAACAATATCGTGCTTTATGCAGGTGCAAACCATGCTGTCACCGAACGGATGATTGGCGCGGCACTGGCCGAGGCAACGCCGGGTGATTTTCTGTTGATGCAGAATGAAACCAACGGTCAGGCATATGCCGCGCAAACGGCAAGGACATTGGGTTTGCGGGTGGTCTATGCGGCAGCCCCGTTTTCCGCAGAGGCTGTGCAAGAGGTGATCACCCATGTTGATCTGCTGGTTTTGAACGAGGTTGAGGCGGCCCAGCTGCAAGCCTCAACTGGTGCTGAGTTATCTGCGTTGCCGGTTGATGACATTGTCATCACCTTGGGCGGTGACGGGTGCAAATGGGTCTCTAACAAGGCGAAAACCGAAGAAAGCTTCCCATCGTTTCCTGTGGAGGTTGTGGATACAACAGGTGCTGGCGATACGTTTACCGGCTACCTTGTTGCAGGATTGGATCGCGGGTTCGAGATGGTCAAAGCGCTGGATCTGGCGTTGCGTGCTGGCGCGTTGATGGTCGGGCGGCATGGGACGGCAGATGTGATCCCGGATTTGAAAGATGTCCAGGATCACGATTTTTCCTAATTCACAAACGGGGCGTCTGAACCCCAAAGCTGTTTGACCCGCGCATCCCGCCCACAGCCTTTGCGGTAGCGTTTGTAGGCGACCGACTTCTTCACCGCCAGACCAACAGAGGTCACCGCCAATCGCTCGCTGCTTTTGTAATAATCCTGATGGTATTCATCAGCGGGATAGAATTTGCTGGCACCCAATACGGGTGTTACAATCTTCTGACCTAATGCGGCCTGTGCCTCTGATTTAGCTTTTTCAGCGGCGGTTTTCTGGGTGGCATTGTCCGCAAAAATGGCGCTGCGATAGCTTTCACCGCGGTCACAGAATTGCCCACCTGCGTCAGTTGGATCAATCGAACGGAAAAACAGTGCAAGCAGGGTGTCGCGGCTGACCACATTTGGATCAAACTGGATCTGAACCGCTTCGTAATGGCCGGTGCCACCCTGTGTTACCTGTTTGTAGGTCGGATTGGCCGTTTTCCCGCCCGCAAAGCCCGAAACAGCTTCCTTTACGCCACGCAAGGATTCGAAATCGGCTTCTACACACCAGAAACATCCACCTGCAACGGTCAGTGTTTCGGTCCCGGCAGCTTTGGCGGTACTGGTTTGCGCCAGAACCCCCAACGCGATGAAAGTTGCCAGGGCGAATGACTTGAAGGTTGAGAAATTGAACATGGCGATCTCCTTTGCGCTATGCTGCGCTGGCGGTTGAGCCGGGGCAAGGTTCAAGGTTGTTCGTTCACGCGGTGGTGATGGTACTTTACCGCTTGGCAAAGACCCGTAACATTTCTAGCGTCAGCCAGAGAGTAAGGAGAAGCTATGCGTATCGCCATGTGGTCGGGCCCGCGAAACCTAAGCACAGCGATGATGTACAGCTTTGGCGCGCGGGCGGATTTTGCGGTCATGGATGAACCGTTTTACGCCGCCTATCTGCACAGGACCGGTGCGGATCATCCGATGCGTGATGAGATACTGCAAGCCCATGAAACAGACCCTAATAAAGTGAGTTTAGACTGCAAACGCACAGGCACGCCGCACCTTTATATGAAGCATATGCCGCACCATATGGTGGAGGATTTTCCCATGGATTGGGCAGAGGATTGTATGCATGTCCATTTGATCCGCCACCCTGCACGGGTGATTGCCAGCTATACGGCCAAACGCGAAGCGCCGACGTTAGATGACATTGGTTTTGTGCAACAGGCCCGCTTGTTCGATGCATTGGGAGGTATCGTGATCGACAGCACTGATATCCGTGCCGATCCAGTAAAGATGTTGCGAAAACTTTGTTCAGCGATTGATCTGCCGTTTGATCCCGCGATGTTGCACTGGCAGCCCGGACCACGGGCGGAAGACGGGATTTGGGCGCAGCATTGGTATCATGCCGTGCATCAAAGCAGCGGATTTGCCGGGGCAGAGGGGGCTTTGCCGGTGCTTGAACCAACAATGACCAAACTTCTGGATCAGGCGATGCCATTTTATGAAAAAATGAAAGAAAACGCACTGGTTTGAAAACAGGCTGAAACTAATCCGTTATCCACTCCGTTGGTTCTGTATCCAAGGAGGAGATACACTGTGAAATATCTACTGAGTTCCGCAATCGCCCTGACATGTGCTGCTGGTGTGGCTTTCGCTGCCGCGCACGCAACGCCCATGGTTGAAGCCGCTGATCAGGACGTGTCGAATGGCATTGTCAGCGCCGAAAAGGTGGTGGCGGGTGAAAACGGCTGGTTGGTTGTTCACCGCACTGATGCAGAGATGAAGCCGGGTCCGGTTGTCGGCTATGCGCCGTTGCGTGGTGGTGAAAACACTGATGTCGCGGCAATCCTGCAAGAAGAGGTAAAATCCGGCGAAATGCTGATGCTGATGGTGCACGCCGAACAGGGCGGCATGAAAACCGGCGTATTTGAATACACGCTGGGGGCCAAGGAAGACGGTCCGATCAAACCAGACGGTAAGCTTGTTATGAAAGTTGTGACGGCGAAGTAAGTTTCGCCGAAACTTTCTGACGCGTAACGAGTGTGAGGCCCGGACCGAAAGGTTCGGGCCTGTTTTTTACTTGAACCGTTTGTCGCGGGCGGCCAGCAACTTCAACCGCAATGCGTTCAACTGGATGAACCCGGCGGCGTCTTTCTGATCGTAGGCGCCGGCATCATCTTCAAAGGTCACATGCGCCTCGGAATACAGCGAATGATCTGACCAGCGGCCAACAGTGCGTACATGACCCTTGTAGAGTTTCAGGCGCACGGTGCCTGTCACATGGGTTTGGCTGGCGTCGATCGCTGCTTGCAGCATTGTGCGCTCTGGGCTGTACCAGAAACCGTTGTAGATCAGTTCGGCATATTTCGGCATCAGCTCGTCTTTGAGGTGCATCGCACCACGGTCCAGCGTGATTGATTCAATCGCACGGTGCGCTTCAAGCAGCAATGTGCCACCGGGTGTTTCATAGATGCCGCGTGATTTCATACCGACAAAGCGGCCTTCAACCAGATCCAGACGGCCACAGCCGTGTTTGCCACCCAGCTCATTCAGCTTGGTCAGGATGGATGCAGGCGACATCGCCTCGCCATTGATTGACACCGCATCGCCGCGTTCAAAACCGACCTCGACATATTCAGGTGTGTCGGGCGCATCTTCGGGGTTAACCGTGCGCTGATAGACGTAATCGGGTGCGTCGACGGCAGGATCTTCCAAAACCTTCCCTTCAGAGGAGGTGTGCAGGAGGTTTGCGTCCACGCTGAATGGTGCTTCACCACGTTTGTCCTTGGCGACCGGGATCTGGTTCTTTTCTGCAAATTCCAGAAGTTTGGTCCGGCTGGACAGGTCCCATTCCCGCCAGGGTGCGATCACCTTGATATCGGGGTTCAGAGCGTAAGCCGCCAGTTCAAACCGTACCTGATCGTTACCTTTGCCGGTGGCACCATGGGCCACGGCATCCGCGCCGGTTTCTTCGGCGATCTCGACCAGACGTTTTGAAATCAAGGGGCGCGCGATGGAGGTGCCCAGCAGATACAGCCCTTCGTAAACCGCATTGGCGCGAAACATCGGGAAAACAAAATCGCGCACGAACTCTTCGCGCACATCTTCGACATAGATATCGGACGCGCCCATCATCTCGGCTTTGGCGCGGGCGGGCTCCAGCTCTTCGCCCTGACCCAGATCGGCAGTAAAGGTTACAACCTCACAGCCGTATTCCGTTTGCAGCCATTTGAGAATGATCGAGGTATCAAGTCCGCCGGAATAGGCGAGAACAACTTTTTTAGGGACAAACATGGTCGGCTCCTTTGGTAATCCATCGCGGGGTATCGGGTTTTGTGGGTGCGGGCAAGATGTTGCCCTTGCGTTGACCTGTCCTGTTTGCGGGCCTAACGATAGGCACAGATTGAAAGGCGGACCCGTGACAGAGAATTTTCAGGCGATGGCGACCTTGGCAGCAGCCAAAATGCGACCCGTGTTTCCCGAAACACCCTTGATGCGCAATGAGTTACTGTCGGAACGGTTTGGTGCCGACATTTATCTGAAGCGCGAGGACTTAAGCCCGGTTCGGTCCTACAAACTGCGCGGTGCCTTTAACGCCATGCGTAAGGTGATCCCGGAACAATCGCTGTTTGTCTGCGCCTCTGCCGGCAATCATGCACAGGGTGTTGCGTTTATGTGTCGGCACTTCGGGGTAAGGGGTGTGATCTTTATGCCTGTCACTACGCCAGAGCAAAAGATCCTCAAGACCCGGATGTTTGGCGGTGAGCAGGTCGAGATCCGCCTTGTCGGTGATTATTTTGATGCAACCCTTGCTGCAGCCCAGACGTTTTGTTCCAAGGAAGGCGCGCATTTCCTGTCCCCGTTTGATGATGAAGATGTGATAGAGGGCCAAGCCTCTGTTGCTGTCGAGATAGAGCAGCAGTTGGGCAGGGTGCCTGATCACGTCATCCTGCCTGTCGGTGGTGGCGGGCTGTCTGCTGGGATATACAGCTATTTCGATCAGGAATGTCGCTATACCTTTGTTGAACCGGAAGGGGCCAAAAGCCTTGCGGCGGCATTGGACGAAGGGGAACCGGTGGATGTGTCGCCGGTGAATACATTTGTTGATGGTGCATCGGTCGCCAAAATCGGTGCACGGACCTTTGCACGGTTAAAGACCATCGGACGCGACGATGTTATCGCCCTGGAAGAAGACCGGATTTGTTGCACGATTGTTGAAATGCTGAACGTTGAGGGCATCGTTTTGGAACCCGCAGGCGCAATGGCACTAGAGGCGCTGGGCGAGGTGGCTGAACAGATAAAAGGTAAAACCGTGGTGTGTATCGCATCTGGTGGGAACTTTGATTTTGAACGCCTGCCTGAGGTCAAAGAACGTGCGCAGCGGTATTCTGGCCTTAAAAAGTATTTTATCCTGCGTTTGCCGCAACGTCCCGGCGCATTACGCGATTTTCTCGATACACTTGGACCAAGCGATAACATCACGCGGTTCGAGTATATGAAGAAATCTGCGCGCAACTTTGGGTCGGTCCTGATCGGGATCGAAACAGATGCACCGGAGAATTTTCCGACTATGTTCCAACGTATTGAAACGGCTGGATTTTCCTATACCGACATCACAAATGATGAAACGCTTGCCCAATTTGTGATCTAGGGAGAGGCCCATGAAGTTTGAAGGCAGTTCGGTTGTTGTGACCGGCGCAGGCAGTGGGATCGGTGCAGCAATTGCCCGTCTCGCCGCTGAACGGGGTGCGCGGGTTTGTGTTTCGGACCTTGATGGGGCCAAGGCAAATACCGTGGCGCAAGAGATTGGCGGGATGGCTGTGGCTTGTGATGTACGCGATGAGGCGCAGGTCAAATCGTTGATTGCTAAGGCAAGCCAAACACATGGCGATGTTGATATCTATGTTTCAAATGCAGGATTAGGCGGTGCAGATCCTAGCCATGCTGCCTCCCAGAGTGATGCGCATTGGGAGCTGAACTGGCAAGTTCACGTGATGAGCCATGTTTACGCGGCCCGCGCCTTATTGCCTCAAATGATCAACCGCAAATCCGGCCATTTGGTTAATGTTGCCTCTGCTGCGGGATTGCTGAATCAGATTGGCGACGCGGCCTATTCCGCAACCAAACACGCGGCTGTCAGCTTTGCCGAATCTCTGGCGATTACCCATGGTGTTGATGGAATTGGGGTGTCGGTTGTCTGTCCACAATATGTGGCAACACCGCTATTGGGGCTTTCCGATGCGGATGCTGCAACGCAGGGTTCGTTGCTGACTGCGGATGATGTAGCTTTGGTGGTGGTTGACGGGGTTGAGGCGGGGCGCTTTCTGATCCTGTCGCATCCAGAGGTTCAGACCTATGCGGTTCATCGTGCAACAGATCACGACCGCTGGGTGACGGGTATGCAGATGTTGCGGGCCAAGGCGATGGATAGGTTCGGCGGCATTCAGGTCGAGAACTTTTACAAGCTGGTGTAATCAGGCGGCCAGTTTCACGCGATAGTCTGCCAGAAACTCCTGTTTAGAGGCTGAATAGACTTGAAGGATCGCGCCAATGTTTACGCCGTCACTGGCACCGTTTTCCGCTGATTTCTCTGCGGCATGGCATAGTTGCGACATTTCGGAAAAGCCCAGACTTAATGCGCTGCCTTTCAGGAAATGCATGTCAGCCGCCAGGCTTGCTGTGTCGTTCCTCTCTTCAAGTCTGGAAAGGGTATCTTCAACCTCCTCAAAGAACAGCTCGACAACCTCGTCAAAATCTTCTGCACCAACTTCAAGACAAAGCTGTTGGACATGCGACCAGTCAATCACTTTTAGAACCCCTTTCGACGCTGACCTTGGTGGAATTTGTTTAACACTCCGCTAGGGGTGCCCTGCATTTTGCATCAACTTTGAGCCTTTACGCGCCCTTAAGCTGGCCCTGCGAAAGAGCCTGAGTGATGGTATTGGATCAGGAATAAGATGGAACACCGGCAACGCAGCCCGAATGTGGCAGGTGATAACCCACGGGCCGTGCCCAACCGTATCCTGATTGTCGATGACAGCCGGCTACAAAGGCGGATCCTGTCAAAGATGCTGGGCAAATGGGGTTTTGCGGTCAGCGAGGCGGAAAGCGGTGCAGAAGCGCTTGAAATCTGTGCGGCGCAGATGCCGGATCTGATTGTCAGTGACTGGATCATGCCCGGCATGTCCGGCATCGAATTCTGCAGTGCCCTGCGCGAGATGCCACAGGATGGATATGCCTATTTTATTCTGCTGACCTCTAAAAGTGAGAAGATCGAAATTGCCCAAGGGCTCGATTCCGGGGCGGATGATTTCCTGACCAAGCCTGTGAATTCCGACGAGTTGCGGGCACGGATTACTGCGGGGGAACGGATTTTACGCATGCAGCGGGAATTGTCGCATAAGAACCGGTTGGTCAGTGAAACCCTTGGGGAATTGCAGCGGGTGTATGATCTGCTGGATCAGGATCTTCTGGAGGCAAAGAAGCTTCAGCAGTCGTTGCTGCGGGAAAGACAGCGCAGTTTTGATACCGGGCATCTGTCCTTGATGTTGCGCTCGTCCGGTCATGTAGGCGGGGACCTTGTTGGATTCTTCCCGACGGATGACGGGAAACTCGGGCTTTTCGCCATTGATGTGTCGGGTCACGGGATCAGCTCCGCCTTGATGACGGCGCGGCTTGCCGGATACCTGTCGGCGGCGGCCCCGGATCAAAACATCGCGCTGACTCGACAGGCGAATGGAAAATATCATGCCAACCCGCCGGAAAAGGTGATCGAAAAACTGAACGATCTGGTGTTGAATGAGATGGAGACAGAGCATTATTTTACGCTGCTCTTGGCCTTTGTTGATATGGCAACCGGGCGTGTCCAAATTTCGCAGGCGGGCCACCCTCACCCTTTGGTGCAGCGCGCTGATGGGGCGGTGGAACAATCCGGATCGGGCGGGTTTCCGGTTGGGTTGATCGAGGGCGTCACCTTTTCCCAGTTTGAGGTAACACTGGCACCTGGTGATCGGCTGCTTTTGTTGTCGGACGGGGTAACCGAATGCCCCGATGCAAGTGGCGAAATGCTGGGCGAAGAGGGTCTGACCGGGGTGATTTCGCGTCTGGCGAAGGTGCGCCAAGCTGCGCTGTTAGAGGCATTGATGTGGGAGCTGGCCGATTTCGCGGGCACCGAAGAATTCCCTGACGACGTGTCGGCAATCCTGTTTGAATACAGCGGGCCGCCTAGCTGATAAAGCGGCGCATGAACATGCTGTCACCCTCATTGCCCAGGGCCTCGACTGCGTCTTTGCCCGACAGGATCAGCGTAATATGGTCAGGTTCGATCGGCTCGGCAATCTGCCTGACGGGATGGGCCACATAAACATGGCACAGCTTTTCGGCCCACAGATCGTATTCAGGCATGTAAACAAAACGGCGAAAGGCACCCAACCGGCGGGGCGCAGCGATCCGCCAGCCGATTTCCTCTAACACCTCGCGGTGCAGGGCTTGCAAGGGGGATTCTCCTGGATCAATGCCCCCACCGGGCAGCTGAACATCGATCTTGCTGGTGACCTGTGCGGTCAAAAGGAAGCGCCGTTTCAGGGGGAGAATGGCATAAACACCCGGGCGCATGCGGTAGTCTTGTTGTGCCAAGGGTGGCGCGCCTATCCGTCTGATCATCCCTGTTCCCCTTTATCCTAGGCTTGCTGCGCCTATATAGACGCGGTATGCCAAGCGGCCTAGGATAAGGAAACCCTCAATGACAGCGCCCAATCAGCACGGAAACCAGATTGCGTGGGATGACAGTGTTCTGCCGTTCCAGCTGGACCATAGTGATATCCGCGGTCGTGTCGGGCGGCTTGACGGGGTTCTTGAGGGGATCCTGAGCCAACATGATTACCCACCACAGGTCGAAGCGCTGGTTGCTGAAATGGCGCTGCTGACGGCCTTGATCGGGCAGACGCTGAAACTGCGCTGGAAACTGCAATTGCAGGTGCAGTCAAAAGGCCCTGTGCGGATGATCGCCACGGATTATTACGGCCCCGACAAAGAAGGCGGTTCCGCGCGTATCAGAGCCTATGCAAGCTATGATGCGGATCGTTTGACCGATGCGGCACCCTTTGATCAGGTCGGTGAAGGATATTTTGCCATTATGATCGATCAGGGCGAGGGTATGACACCATATCAGGGCATCACGCCGTTGGAGGGTGGATCGCTGTCGGCCTGTGCCGAAGCGTATTTTGCCCAGTCCGAACAGCTGCCAACGCGTTTCTCGCTGAGCTTCGGCAAATCCTCCGGTCCGAATGAGCCCGAGCATTGGCGCGCAGGTGGTGTGATGTTGCAGCATATGCCCAAAGCCTCGCCTTTTGTCGCCAAAACCGAAGGGGAGGGCGCATTGCTGTCAGCAAACGACCTTGTTGATGGTGAGGAGGCAGAGAACTGGAACCGCGTGAATGTCCTGCTTGATACTGTGGAAGATCTGGAATTGATTGGCCCCACTGTGGCCCCGGCCGATTTGTTGCTGCGCCTGTTTCACGAAGAACAGCCGCGGGTTTTTGATGCGCAGGCTGTGCGGTTTGGCTGTTCCTGTTCGCCAGATCGTGTGCGTCAAAGTCTGTCGATCTATTCGGCCAAGGACATTGCCCATATGACAACGGATGACGGGCGGGTCACTGCAGACTGTCAGTTCTGTGGTGCCCATTACGATCTTGACCCGAAAACCGTAGGGTTCGAAGCAGAAACCCCCACAGGTGACTGACCGGATTATTCAAATCAAGGACGCATTGACGCGCTCCGGCCGGCCCTCGTCCGATTTCGATCTTAATCCCGAAACGGTCTTGCCGGCGGATCGTGTTTTGCGGCCCGCTGGTGTGTTGGCCCCGATTGTGGCGCGTGAAGACGGGCTTCACTTGCTGTTGACCAAACGATCTTCGGCGTTGAAGCATCATCCGGGGCAGATTTCCTTTCCCGGGGGTAAGCAGGACGATACCGACATAGATGTGGTTGCTGCCGCCCTGCGCGAAGCACGTGAAGAGATTGGTTTGCCGGAAGATATCGTTGATGTTCTGGGGACGTTGCCGACTCATGAAACAGTGACAGGGTTTACTGTCACGCCTGTAATTGCCTTTATCAGAGACGATTTTGACATCAGACCAGAGCCGGGAGAGGTGGAAGAGGTCTTTGCCGTTCCTCTGGATCATGTGCTGAACCCGCAGAATTTTGCGGTTGAATCGCGTCGTTGGCGCGGGGCGCGGCGGTATTATTACACGGTTCCTTTCGGCCCCTATTACATCTGGGGGGCAACCGCGCGTATGTTGCGGGCATGGGCCGACCGAATGATACCGTGATACCAGCAGAAACAAGTTGGCTGCAAAATCCCGCTGCGCAAAGGGTCTGCGCGGCGATTACGGCTGCGGGGTATCAGGTCTATTTCGTCGGCGGCTGTGTGCGCAACGCGATTTTGGGTTTAAGCGACAGTGACATCGACATGTCGACCAATGCCCGCCCTGAAAAAGTGATCGAGATAGCGGAGGCGGCTGGGCTTCGGGCGGTCCCCACAGGGATTGAACATGGCACTGTCACCGTTGTGGTTGATGGCACCCCGTTTGAGATCACAACTTTCCGCCGTGATGTGGAAACCGATGGCCGCCGTGCGGTTGTTGCCTTTTCGGATGACATAAAGGATGACGCACGCCGCCGCGATTTTACGATGAACGCGCTTTATGCCACGCCCGAGGGCACCGTTGTTGACCCCCTTGAAGGCATTAATGATCTTCTGGCGCGGCGGATTCGGTTTATCGAGGACCCCGATGCGCGGATCAGGGAGGACTATCTGCGCATATTGCGGTTCTTCCGGTTTTCCGCATGGTACGCGGATCCGGCAGAAGGGTTTGATCCTGATGCGCTGGCTGCAATCGCGGCCAATACCGACGGGTTAGAGACGCTTTCGGCGGAACGTGTTGGTCAGGAAATGGTCAAACTGTTGGGCGCTCCCGACCCGTCTGCGGCCATTGCCGTAATGCGTCAAACAGGTGTCTTGCCCGCGATCCTGCCCGGATCCGATGACCGTATGCTTTCGATATTGGTGCATATGGAATCTGCGCTGGGCGTGGTCGCGGATTGGAAACGCCGGCTTGCCCTTTTGGGTGGGGAGGATCCTGCAGCACGCTTGCGGCTTAGCAAGGCGGATGCACAGGTTTTAGCCCTGATCTGCGAGATTGGTTTTGTAGGGCCGCCAATCAAGGAAGTTTCTTATCGCTATGGGGTGGCGTTTGGACAAACCACGGTTCTGATCCGTGCAACCCTTGCAGAAAAAATGCCCCATCCATCGGAGTTAGAGACTGTTTCAAACGCCGCCGCCGCGAGTTTTCCAATCGCGGCACGTGATCTGATGCCCGCCTATCAAGGCCCTGCATTGGGCAAGAAACTGAAAGAGCTTGAGCAGCTCTGGATCAATTCCGGCTTTACGCTCAGTGCGGATGAATTGTTGCGCGGTGCCTAGCTCTCGACAAAACCTAACATCACGGGTAAGCAGGTGTCAGAATATGGAGGATTGCAAAATGATTGTCGGGATTTGGTTCAGCTAAGGCTGTCTTAACCAACGCTCCTAACGGGTTGCGCAGAGGCGCTGACCGATCATTTTGCACTTTGTTTCCAAGGCTCTTGCCCATGTTCCGCTTCTTTGAAAATCTCGTCGACCCCTATACATCCTATACAGAAAAAGACTCTCCGCCGCGCAAGCTATGGCCGTTTTTGCGGGATTATTGTGCGCCGTTCAAAGGTGTCTTTATCCTGACCGGCATCATGTCGATCGTTGTGGCCGCGATCGAGATCGGGCTGATCTATTACATGGGTCGCATCGTTGATCTACTGGGCACGGATCCGGCAGAGATGTGGGGCACCTATGGGGTTGAACTGCTGCTGCTGGCCGGGTTTGTGCTGATCATTCGCCCGCTGATGCAGGGGTTGGATGTTGCGCTGCTGAACAATGCGATCCTGCCGAATTTCGGCACATTGATCCGCTGGCGGGCGCATAAACAGGTGTTGCGTCAATCGGTGGGGTGGTTTGAAAACGATTTTGCCGGACGGATCGCCAACCGTATCATGCAAACACCTCCCGCTGCGGGTGAAGTGGTGTTTCAGACCTTTGATGCGATTTCCTATGCGCTGGCCTATATGGTGGGTGCTGCGATCCTGTTGCTGGCGTCGGATTGGCGGTTGATGCTGCCGCTTTTGGGGTGGATGGCGCTATATGGCGGGCTGATCCGCTGGACCGTGCGCAGTGTTGGTCCCGCCTCCAAGGCGGCATCGGATGCACGCTCACAGGTCACCGGGCGGGTGGTCGATGCCTATACGAACATCCACTCGGTCAAGATGTTTGCGCATCATGACCTTGAAGTCGATTTCGCCAAGGAAGCCATCGAAAACGCGCGGGTGACCTTTCAGAAAGAGATGCGGATTTTTACGGTGATGGATGTCACGCTGGTACTGCTGAACGGCTTGTTGATTGTTGGTGTTGTCGGCTGGGCGCTGGCCCTTTGGACATGGGGCGAGGCGAGCGTTGGTGTTGTGGCTGCTGCGGCTGCGCTGACTTTGCGGCTGAACTCTATGACCGGTTGGATCATGTGGGCGCTGTCGTCTTTCTTTCGTGAACTTGGTGTTGTGGCCGAGGGGATGGAGACAATTGCCCAACCGATTGCACTGGTCGACAAGGCAGAGGCGAAACCGCTTGATCTATCCAAGGGTCAAATAGAATTGCGCGGTCTGACCCATCATTACGGTCGCGATCAGGGCGGTTTGCAATCGCTGGATCTGGTGGTGAAACCGGGCGAGCGGATTGGTCTGGTAGGCCGTTCGGGTGCCGGTAAATCTACCCTCGTGAAGCTGCTTTTGCGGTTCTACGATGCAGAGGGTGGGCAGGTGTTGATTGATGGTCAGGACATCACGACGCTGACCCAGGACAGTCTGCGCAGGAATATTGGCATGGTGCAACAGGACAGCTCGCTGCTACACCGTTCGGTGCGCGACAATATTCTTTATGGACGTCCCGATGCCACAGAGGCGGAAATGATTGCGGCAGCAAAACAGGCGCAGGCGCATGAGTTCATTCTGGACCTATCAGATCCCGAAGGGCGTAGTGGTTATGATGCGCGGGTGGGCGAACGCGGCGTGAAACTCTCCGGTGGGCAACGCCAGCGCATTACCTTGGCGCGTGTGATCCTCAAGAATGCGCCGATCCTGTTGCTGGACGAGGCCACCAGTGCTTTGGACAGCGAGGTCGAGGCCGCCATTCAGGAAACCCTATACGGTATGATGGCTGGCAAGACGGTGATTGCGATTGCGCACCGGCTGTCGACAATTGCCGAAATGGACCGGATTGTCGTGCTGGACGGTGGGCAGATTGTTGAAGAAGGCAAACATGACGCGCTTTTGGCGCAAGGCGGGCTATATGCAGATTTCTGGAGCCGCCAGTCGGGCGGGTTCCTCAAACTGGATGATGTGACTGATGACTAGCCGTTTGAAGATATCCGATTGGATCAGCCCCTTTTCACTTGCCGAAGGCCCGCCACCGCGAACTTTGGGTGCTTTCATCCGGTGGAGCTTGGCTGGTGCCTGGCCAGTGCTGTTCCTTGCTGCCTTCCTGTCCGCATTGGCAGGTGTGATGGAGGCGGGGACTGCATGGATTCTGGGGCGGGTCATTGATGCGAGCATCAGCGCCGGGCCCGAAACCTTCTTTGACGGGCGCAATATTGGGCTGATTCTGGGTGCGGTTGCGTTTTTCCTGATTGCGCGGCCAGTGTTGTTTGGCCTGTCATCGGGCGCGAATGCCATCATGGTGGCACCCAATGTGAATCCGCTAGTATTGTCGCGTCTGCACCGATGGACTCTGGGCCAGAATGTCGGGTTTTTTGATGATGATTTCGCGGGCCGCATCGCGCAAAAGCAGATGCAGACCTCCCGTGCGGTCACTGATGTTGCGGTTGAAATGATCAATGTGGTCGCCTTTGCGCTGGCATCGCTGGCGGGGTCAGTGGCCTTGCTGGTGGCGATTGACTGGCGGGTGGCAATTGGGTTTGCTTTTTGGCTGATCGGGTATTTTGCGTTGATCAACTGGTTCTTGCCACGGGTGCGCATGCGGTCTGCTGCGCGGGCGGGAGCCAAGGCGATGGTGTCGGGGCAGGTCGTGGATACGATCACCAACATCAAGACCGTCAAACTGTTTGCCCATGCGGATCACGAGGATCGCGCGGCGCTGGGCGCGATGCGGGCCTTTCGGCAGCGTGCGTTGGAATTCGGCTATCTCGCTGCCGGGTTCCGTTTTGCCTTGATGAGCCTCGCGGGTGTTTTGCCGGTTTTGTTGATTGGCGGGACGATCCTGCTTTGGCAGCGTGGCATCGCGACTGAAGGGGATATTGTGGCCTCCGGCGCAGTTGCCATTCGCATTGCGCAGATGACCGGCTGGGTCAGCTTTACCTTGATGGCTGTTTATTCAAACGTGGGCGAAATTGAGGATGGGATGAAGACGCTGACACCCCGCAACAGGGTTGATGATTTGCCCGATGCACCTGCGCTGGAGGTGCCAAGCGGCCGGATTGAAATGCGCAACCTCAGCTTCGCATATGGGCGTCAATCAGGTGGGATTGAGGATATTAATCTGACAATCAAACCGGGAGAGAAACTTGGTATTGTCGGGGCCTCTGGTGCGGGGAAATCCACGCTCGTTGCCTTGCTGATGCGGCTCTATGAAGGGGAAGCGGGCGATATCTTGATTGATGGTATCGACATTCGCGGCGTGACGCAGGAAAGTTTGCGGCGCAATATCGGCATGGTCACGCAGGAAACCGCGATGTTCAATCGATCCGCGCGGGACAATATCCTGTATGGACGTCCTGATGCCACTTTGGAGGATGTGATTGCTGCTGCCAAACGGGCGGAGGCCGATGGATTTATTCAGGATCTTGAGGATCACAAAGGCCGGCAAGGCTATGAGGCGCATCTGGGTGAACGGGGCGTGAAGCTGTCTGGCGGGCAGCGGCAGCGGATCGCATTGGCCCGTGCGATCCTCAAGGATGCGCCAATCCTTGTTCTGGATGAGGCGACAAGCGCGCTGGACAGTGAGGTCGAGGCATCGATTCAATCCGCCTTGACGCGTGTGATGGAGGGCAAGACCGTTCTGGCCATTGCGCACCGCCTATCGACGCTGACAGAGATGGACCGGATTATCGTCATGGATGCTGGGCGGATCGTTGAAAGCGGAACCCACGCGGCCCTATTGGCCGAAGATGGGCTTTATGCGCGGTACTGGCATCGGCAGTCCGGCGGCTTTTTGAATATGAAAGCTGCCGAATAGGCTTGGGAAGTGCGGCATTGCAGGCTAGAGCGGGCGTATGACGGAATATAATATCATCAGACTGGGTCAGCACGGCGACGGGATCGCCCAAGGGCCGATTTTTGCGCCAATCACCTTGCCGGGTGAGGTGGTGACGGGCACGCTTGACGGTCAAAACCTGAAAGATGTGCGTATTGTCACACCCTCATCTGATCGGGTGGCCCCACCGTGCCGGCATTTCAAATCCTGCGGGGGCTGTTCGTTGCAGCATGCGGCAGATGATTTTGTGGCGGACTGGAAGGTATCGGTTGTACGGGCTGCACTGGATGCACATGACATAGAAACCAAATTTCGGCCGATCCAGACGTCACCAGCACAATCCCGCAGGCGTGCAACCTTTGCCGCGAAACGGACCAAGAAAGGTGCAATGGCGGGGTTCTACAGCCGTGGCTCTGATACGGTGATTGAAATCCCCGACTGCCAGCTGGTGCATCCTGATCTGATGGTCGGGTTGGATATCTCAAAAGAACTGGCATTGGTCGGGACCAGCCGCAAGGCGGCGCTGGCTGTGACGGTAACCCTGACCTCTAATGGGCTGGATGTTGCTGTTGCACAGGGCAAGCCGCTGGATGGCCCTTTACGACAGGTGTTGGCAGAGCTTTGTGACCGGCTCAAACTGGCGCGGCTGAGTTGGGAAGGGGAGATTATCGGAACGCGGTTGCCCCCTTTGCAGCGGTTTGGCAAAGCGGATGTGGCACCACCCCCCGGTGCGTTTTTGCAGGCCACAAAACACGGCGAGGCCGCGCTGCTGGCGGCCGTCAAAGAGGCGGTTGGCGATGCGGCACATGTCGCTGACCTGTTTGCCGGCTGCGGCACCTTCGCCTTGCCCCTGTCGCAAAGCGCCCGTGTGCTTGCGGTCGAAGGGGACGCGGCAATGACAAATGCACTTGATCAGGGGTGGCGCAAAACCAAAGGGTTGAAGCCGCTTAAGGCAGAGGCGCGCGATCTGTACCGCCGCCCGATCCTGCCGGATGAGATGCGCAACCTGGATGCGGTTGTGCTAGACCCGCCCCGCGCAGGTGCGGAACGTCAGGTTGCCGAGATTTGCACCTCGCATGTGCCGCGCGTGGCGTATGTCTCGTGTAACCCGGTCAGTTTCGCGCGCGATGCCCAGATGTTGGTGCAAGCGGGCTATAACCTTGATTGGGTACAGGTTGTTGATCAGTTCCGCTGGGCTGCGCATGTTGAACTGGCTGCCTGTTTCAGCATTTCGGGTGAACGCCCGCCGGAACTGAAGCTCACGGCTTTTTGAAGACATGATTTTTTGGTATATGCTAACGCCATAAGAAACGGGCCGGTAACATCCGGCACAAGGGGCAATCGGGTATGAAACGCAGAAATCTTATTCTTGGTGGTACTGCGCTGGTGGCGCTGGGTGCCTGCGGCGGAAACAGTAAATTCAAACGGTATTACGGGCCGAAAGTCACCTATGTGGTGGTGAACAAAGGCGCGCGTAACATGTACCTTTTACACCATGACAAGGTGCTGGAATCCTACCCGATCAAGCTGGGTTTTGCACCGACGGGCCATAAGGAAATTGAAGGTGACGGGAAAACGCCGGAAGGGATCTATTGGATTGACCGGCGCAATCCGAACAGCCGCTTTCATCTGTCAATCGGGATTTCCTATCCCAACGAGCGTGACCGCCAGCGGGCCGAAGCCATGGGGAAATCGCCGGGCGGCGAGATATTTATCCACGGCCAGCGCGTGCCGTTCCGCAAAGACAAGGATGATTGGACCTGGGGCTGTATTTCGGTCACGAACAAAGAAATGGAACAAATCTATGCGATGGTTGGGGACGGCACGCCGATCCAGATTAACCCATAGGCGGGATGGGCCTATGGTACTTCGCGAAAACCTTGAATCACATACCGCTGCCTGAAATCAGGGATTTCAATGCATTGCTTGATGCTATGTGCATCAGGTTTTGGTCGAAACGCTTTAGTTGCCCATCACCAGTGTCCACCAGATTTTGCCACCTGATTCCTGATACCATGCGAAACCCATGTTGCGCGCATCGGCAGACATGATCACCCTTCGTGTATCGGGCTGATCCATCCATGCAGCCAGTGTTTCAAGCTCTGATTCGTAGGTTTCTGAAATCGTCTCGCCGACCAGTTTGCCCGGATATCCTACGCGGTTGATCCGGTCGATGGGGGAAGATCCGTCAGATCCAAAGTGCCAGGGCCGGTTTTGGACCGACATGTCGCGGGCATGGGTTGCAGCCGCTGCGTTCAGCTGTGGATTCAATTGAACTGTGGTACGACCGCCGGCCTGACGCAAGGCATTGACCGAATCGAGCATGCGAAACTGAATTTTTCCAGTGTCAGAACGGCTGATTCGGTAGGCTTTTGGCAGAGGTTTGCCATCCGCACCAATACGGGGTGCGGCAGGGGCACAGGCCGAGATTGCAACAGCAAGAGCCAACAAGACAGACAAAATTCGCAACATAATACCGCTCCAACGACGTTTGTGTAGCCCTGCCTTACCCTGCAGGGCGTTGCAGTTCAAACGCACATCAGCGTTACCACGCGGGATGACGCTTGTTTGATTTGATACTGCGTCTTTCGGGTCATATATTACAGTGAATCCCCCTTACAGCGATGGAGACACGCATGTCTGACAACCGATTTAACCCGAAAAGCCGCCGCAGCTTTCTCGCTGGCGGTGTCGCAATGCTCGCCACGCCCGCCTTGGCGCAAAGCACCTCGACGGTAAACTCTGCCGCCACAACGGAAACAGAGCGCGACCTGACAGAGGTTGTGCGGCGCAATATCTCCAGCTTCCGAACATTGGAGTGGCAGCCGTATTTTGATAATACCAAGGGCGGCGCAATTCTGGTCGATATCGACAGCCGCGCGGTACACTACTGGTCTGAGGACCAAAGCATCTACAAATTATACCCCTCAAGCGTGCCGCTGACCGATGATCTGACGCGGCGGGGCCGCACACGGGTTATCCTTAAGGATCCGGAACCATCCTGGCGTCCGACGCCGTCCATGCTCAAGCGGAACCCTGAATGGCCCCCATTCATCGGCCCGGGTCCTGAAAACCCCTTGGGAACGCGCTCCTTGCACCTGAGCTGGACCTATTATCGCATCCACGGCACCCATGATACACGCAAGATCGGGCGAAAATCCTCTAATGGATGTATTGGCTTGTATAACGAACACATTGAAGAGCTGTACGAGATGGCTCAGGTGGGTACGCAAGTGTTGCTAATTTGACGACATCGTGTTTCTTGTAGGGCTTAGCAGCGGAATCCGGGTTTGCAATCGCTTTCTGATGCTGTTTAGAAAGTCTTACGAGGTAAGTCTTGGGCGCGTGCGCACAATTGTGCTGTACGCCTTTTATCGGAGGTTATAACTATGAAAAAACTCGTTCTCGCCGCTGCTCTGACAGCTGCTGCATCGACTGCATATGCCGGTTCTTTGGCAGATCCAATCATCGAAGCACCAGTAATCGTTGAAGAAGCATCCGGTTCTTCTGGCGGTATCGTACTGCCACTGATCCTGTTGGCTCTGGTTGCTGCGGCTGTTGCTTCCGACTAATCGGAATCGACAATCCAAACGGAAAAGGCGGTACTTTGGTACCGCCTTTTTTGCATTCAACGGATGGAAACAGCGGCCGCAAGCAAGGCTATGACAATACTCCGATGCCACGGGGGACCCGAAAGAGGAGTATCACCAGCGCAAACTTAATCATTGCTGCGCTGGGGTTACGTTACAGATGCGCACATTCGGGGACGGCTGTGATCACGGTGCCATCTTTCAGATGTTGCAAAAGGTTATCCACGGTAAGCGCACCCATTGCCGCACGGGTTTCAACCGTGGCGCTGCCGACATGGGGCAGCAGGACAGTATTGGGCAGATCGCGCAGCGCCTGAGGGACATGGGGTTCACCTTCGAATACGTCCAGCCCAGCCCAGCCCAATGTGCCGTCTTGCAATGCGGTAATCATCGCGGCCTCATCCACCACCGATCCGCGACTGACGTTGATCAGCGTGCCCTGTGCGCCAAGGGCGGCCAAGACCTTGGCACTGACGATCTTGTTTGTCGAGGGACCACCCGGCGTGATGCAAATCAGTACATCTGCATCCCGTGCCATGTCGGTCAGATTGTCGTAATAGGTGTAGGGCACATCCTTTTTGCTGCGGGTGTGATAGATGATCTTGGCATTCCAAGGGGCAAGCTTGTCCGCAATCGCCTGACCAATGCGCCCCAGCCCCAAAATCCCAACGGTTTGGTTGTCCGCAGAACGGGTCAGCGGCGCGCCGCCCTTGGCCTCCCATTCCCCTGATCGCACATAGGCATCATCGCGCAGCATTTCGCGGTAGCAGGCCAGCATCAGCATCACAGCAGTGGTTGCCACCTCTTGGTTCAGCACGTTTGGCGTATGGGTCACGATGATCCCGCGCCGCGCCGCCTCCTCTGCGTCAATGGCGTCATAGCCCACGCCATACCCACTTACGACTTTGAGGTTTGGCAGGGAGGCCAGCAATTCAGGGTTCACCCCATCGTGCCCATTGGTCACAACATGGGTGATTTTATCCGCGTTAAAGTCATCGAGTTGGTGAATGGTAAAGGCGGCAGAAAGCCGGTTGCGCATCGTGTCGGTGATGCCGCCGATTTGCAAGAGATCAGGCATCTTGATCTACTTTCTGGCGCTGGTGGCCCAACCCCTGAATGGTCAGGTCCATGACATCCCCTTTCTTGAGGAAAACCGGTTCCGGCTTCATACCCAGACCGACGCCGGGAGGTGTCCCAGTGGTGATGACGTCACCAGGGTGCAATGTCATCAGGCCGGACAGATGTTCGATAATTTCAGCCACGGTAAAGATCATCGTCGCGGTATTGCCCGTCTGCATCCGTTTGCCGTTTACATCCAGCGCCATATCAAGGTTTTGCGGATCTTCGATTTCATCCCGTGTGACCAGCCAAGGACCGGTTGGACCAAATGTGTCGCAGGATTTACCCTTGGTCCACTGCCCTGTCAGATTGGCCTGAAAATGGCGTTCGGATACATCGTTGACGATGCAATAACCGGCAACATGCTCTAAAGCCTCCGCTTTAGAGACGTATTTTGCCGTTTTGCCGATCACCACCCCCAGTTCGACTTCCCAATCTGTTTTGGTCGATCCACGTGGCATCACCACGTCGTCATAGGCACCGACAATGGCAGAGTTTGCTTTGAAAAACAGGATGGGATGTTCGGGAATTGCCGCTCCGGTTTCCGCGGCATGGTCGGAATAATTCAGTCCGATACACAGGAATTTACCGATGTTCCCGACACAGGGCGCAATACGCTGTTCGCCTTCGACAATGGGCAGCTCGGTAGGATCAAGCGCGCGCAGCTTATCAAGCGTGGCATCATCCAAGGTGTCGCCGGTGATGTCCGTGATATGACCGCTAAGGTCGCGCAGCAGGCCGGCGTTGTCCAGCATTCCGGGTTTTTCAGCACCCTCGGCACCGTAACGAATAAGTTTCATAATCTTTCTTTCTTTGGATTAATGGTTGTCGCGGGGCATGAATTTGCGTGCGATGTCTTGGTATTGATCAGCATCTTGCAGGGTCATGCCGTGATCAAGACGCCCGACTTTCTCGCGGAACAATGCTTGCCATGGGGTTTGGCTGGCGGGGATGTCATAGCCGCCATTGGCCATCAGTTCCCGCGCTCGTTCGTTCAATTCCGCCAGCGGAACCAGCATGTCGGCGGTGCCTTTGCCCAGATCAATCCGCACGGTATCGCCGGTCTTCAACAGGGCCAGCCCGCTATTGTCCGCCGCTTCGGGCGCGGCATTCAGGATCGAGGGGCTGCCAGAGGTTCCGGACTGACGGCCATCCCCAATACAGGGGAGGGCCTCGACGCCCCGTTTGATCAGGTAGGAGGGGGGGCGCATATTCACAACCTCTGCTGCGCCGGGATACCCCTTGGGGCCGGTGCCGCGCATAAACAGGATGCAGTTTTCATCAATGTTTTCCGCCGGATCGTCGATACGGTGGTGAAAATCTTCGGGCCCGTCAAACACTACGGCACGACCTTCAAATGCCTCTGGATCATCCGGGTTTGACAGATAGGTTTTGCGGAAAGCAGGCGAAATAACCGAAGTTTTCATGATCGCGCTTTCAAACAGGTTGCCGGATAGGTTCAGGAACCCCGCCTGTTGTTTCATCGGAGCATTGGTGGGTTTGATCACCTCTTGATTTTTGGAGCGTTGGTTTTCACAATTCGCGCCCATGGTCTGCCCATTTACCGTTATTGCATCGGGATGGGGCAACAGGCCGCCAGCGATCAACTCGCCTACAACAGCCGGTACACCGCCTGCCTGCTGGTAATCCTCGCCCAGATATTTGCCCGCAGGCTGCATATTGACCAGAAGCGGTACGTCATGGCCGTGTTTCTGCCAATCGTCATTGTCCAGCGGCACGCCCAGATGCCGCGCAATGGCGTTCAGATGGATGGGTGCGTTGGTGGACCCGCCAATGGCGGAATTGATCACGATTGCATTTTCAAACGCGGCGCGTGTCATCACATCCGTGGGTCGCATGTCTTCCCAGACCATATCAACGATCCGTTTGCCGGTCTCATAACTGATCTGCCCGCGTTCACGGTACGGGGCAGGGATGGCAGCAGAACCCGGCAGTTGCATCCCCAGCGCTTCGGCAAGCGAGTTCATCGTGGTGGCGGTGCCCATGGTGTTGCAGTACCCCACCGAAGGGGCAGATGCGGCGGCGATTTCCATAAATTCATCGGTGTCGATGTCGCCTGTGGCAAGCTGTTCGCGGGCTTTCCAGATCACGGTGCCCGATCCTGCGCGTTCGCCTTTCCACCAGCCGTTCAGCATTGGACCCACCGATAATGCAATGGCAGGAATGTTCACGGTTGCGGCGGCCATCAACAGGGCTGGCGTGGTTTTGTCACAGCCGATGTTCAGTACAACACCGTCCAGAGGATAGCCAAAAAGCGTCTCTACCAAGGACAAATAGGCTAAATTTCGATCCAACGAGGCAGTAGGCCGTTTGCCGGTTTCCTGAATGGGATGTACCGGAATTTCAATACAGGTGCCGCCTGCGGCGATGATCCCGTCGCGCACGCGTTTGGTCAGTTCGATATGATGGCGATTGCAGGGCGACAGGTCACTGCCGGTCTGCGCGATACCGATGATAGGTTTACCCGATTGCAGTTCTTCGCGGGTCAGCCCGTAGTTGAGATAGCGCTCCAGATACAGCGCGGTCATCTCAAGGTTATCGGGATTCATGAACCATTTGCGCGAGCGTAGATCGTCCTTGGAAATGCGTTTTGTCATTGGCCTGACCAGCCTCCGTCGATGATATGGGTGTGTCCGGTGGTAAAGGCGCTTTCGTCTGCGGCAAGATAAACCACAAGTGCAGCGATTTCTTCGGCAGTGGCAACGCGCCCCATGGGTTGGCGGGCGACGAATTGCGCCATCGCCGCCTCATAACTGCCGAGCTCCTTGCCAAGGGCTGTCACGCGGTCGTGCCAGCTGGGGGATTCAACGGTGCCCGGACAGATGCAGTTACAGCGGATGCCCTGTTTGACATAATCGACGGCGACCGATTTGGTCAGTCCGACAACGGCGGCTTTGGTGGTGCCGTAGATAAAGCGGTTGGGCGCGCCGATGATCGATCCTGCGGCTGATGACATATTGATGATCGACCCGCTGCCACGTTCCAACATGCCAGGCAAGGCGGCACGAATGGTGCGCATCATGGCACGTAAATTCAGGTCGATGGCAAAGTCGAATTCCGCGTCTGTTGCATCCAGAACCGTGCCGTGATGAACGAAACCGGCGCAGTTGAATAAAATGTCTGGCGCGGCCTGTGCGATGCCCTTTTTCACGCTGTCATTGCTGCGGACATCAAGTTCGAAAATACGGATATTTTCGAGATTCTGGTCGCGAATCGTGGAAAGTAATTCCATGTTTACATCGGTCGCAAAGACCTCTGCGCCTTCTTTTGCCATGGCAATAGCACTGGCGCGTCCAATACCTTGACCTGCCGCTGTTACAAGCGCGCGTTTCCCTTCAAGTCTCTGCCCTGTCACAATAATTCACCCCTCTCCTTGATCCGGAATGCAGATCCATTTGCGTGGATTTTGCCCTCCCTTCCGGTATTTTTTCCGCCCTGACCGACAGTGCCCTCTGGCCCTTTTGATCGTTGACGTTAGCGTATGACAGAGATTTCAATTTGACCATAACCCGCCTGACACTCTCGCAGAAAAGGACTTTTCCATGCGCCATCCCCCCAAAATTACCCTGATCGGAACTGGTCTGATGGGGGCGCCAATGGCACGCAATCTGATGAAAGCCGGGCATGATCTGACGGTTTGGAATCGCAGTGCGGAACGTGCCGCGCCGCTGGTCGCAGAGGGTGCCAAGACGGCGGCCACTGCCGCACAGGCGATTACGGGTGCAGAGGTGGTTATCAGCATGCTGAGCGACGGGCATGCTACCGGGGCCTTGCTGGCAGAGGATGATATTGGCCGTGCGCTTGCCGAGGGTATGTTGTGGATTGATATGTCGAGCGCAAAACCTGAACATGCCCGCGCCCAATCGGCACAGTTGGCCAAGCGCGGTGTGGCCCATCTGGATGCGCCGGTGTCCGGCGGCACCAAAGGAGCCGAAGCAGGCAGTCTGGCAATCATGGTGGGGGGCGAGGAATCGACCTTTGATGCGGCAAAGGAGGTGCTTATGGCGATGGGCCGACCCGTATATGTCGGACCTTCGGGGGCCGGACAGCTGTGCAAGCTGGCCAACCAGACAATTGTTGCAGTGACGATTGCCGCAGTGGCAGAGGCGACTTTGCTGGCGGAAAAGGGTGGTGCGGATCCGGTTGCCCTGAGGGCGGCGTTGAAAGGCGGGTTTGCCGACAGTGTTATCCTGCAACAGCATGGACAGCGCATGTCGGACGGAAATTTTACACCGGGCGGCCTGTCCAGACTTCAACGCAAGGATCTTGATAACACCCTGGCAGAGGCTGGTGCCCTTGGGTTGGAGTTGCCGGCGACCCAGGCGGTGCGGGATCGGTTTAATCACTTGATTGAAGAAATGGATGGCGGTGATCTGGATCACGCTGGGCTCTATCTGGAACTCAAGAAACGGAACAATCTGACATGACAAATATTCTGATTCTTGGTGGTGGCGGCATGATTGGTCAGAAACTTGCCGGCCGCATCATTGAGCATGACATCTTCCCCGGTGCCAACCTTGTGCTGTTTGATAGGGCCTTTCCGCCCGCTGGTGTGCCCGTGAAAACCGTTACCGGAGATGTGGCAGATCCTGCGATGGTCAGAACGCTGGCGGCGGGTCGCCCCGATGTGATCTTTGCGCTGGCCGCGGTGGTGTCCGGGCAGGCAGAGGCGGAGTTCGCACTGGGCTGGGATGTGAACATGATGGCGATGTGGCATTTGCTGAATGCGCTCAAAGCCGAACATGAGGCGTCCGGCGGGACATATTGCCCGCGGTTGGTGTTTACCTCATCGATTGCGGTTTTTGGGGGGCCTTACCCTGACAAGATTGGTGATGAATTTCTCTCAGCCCCGCAAACCAGCTATGGGGCGCAGAAGGCGGCCTGCGAATTGATGGTCACCGACTTTAGCCGCAAGGGGTTTATCGACGGGCTGTCATTGCGACTGCCAACCATTTGTGTGCGGCCGGGCAAGGCCAATGCGGCGGCGTCTTCATTCTTTTCCGGTATTATCCGCGAGCCTTTGAATGGGATCGAGGCGGTGTTGCCTGTTGCTGATACGGTGCGCCATTGGCATGCCAGCCCACGCGCTGCGGCGGGTTTTCTGACCCATGCGGCGGGTCTGGATACCAACCTGTTGCAGGGACGCCGGGCGCTGAACCTTCCCGGATTCAGCTGTACCGTGGCCGAACAGATCGAAGCCTTGCGCCGCGTGGCAGGCCAGAAGGTTGTTGATTTGATCAAGCCGGTGCCGGATCAGACAATCATGGGCATGGTGAACGGCTGGCCGCGCGATTTTGCGCCAGACCGGGCGATTGCGCTGGGCTTTACTGCCGAAAGCAGCTTTGACGAGATCATCAGCGTTTATTTGGAGGATGACCTATCCCTCTAGCGTCGCCCCGGTCAGATGGCGTGCCAGATGGTTGTGAATTTTTTCGCGGGTCAGGGCTTCATTACCGGAAAGGGCGGCGTCAAGAATTTCCGCGTGATGCTGAATGTTCTCCGAGATAAAGCCAAAGTTCCGATCAGCGACCATCAACTGTTGGCGGAACTGGGCGTAAATTCGGGCGTGCATTTGCTTCAGGGTTTCGGAGCCGCAGGCAGAAATCAGCGTTTGGTGAAACCCTTTCTCGGAATTGAACCAGATTTCGATCAGATCGGTCGGATCGTCCAGCCCGTGAATGCGTTTTTCGATATGGCTTAGCTGGTGATGTGCCGCTGTCAGTTGTGCCTCCCATGCGACGCCGCCGTTGCGGATTGACAGCACGGTGCCTTCGCCCTCCAGCAATACGCGCAGATGGGTCAGCTCGATCAGTTTTTGTGGTGATCTTTCGGGTACACGAAAGCCACGTTGCTCCTTGAAGTCGACCAAGCCTACGGTGGAGAGGCGAAACAACGCCTCGCGCACCGTGCTTGCGGAAGAGTTGAATTCCTTGCGCAGTAATTCCGCGCGAAGTTTCGCCCCATGCTCGAACCCGTTGGAAATAAGCCGGTATTTAAGTGAGCGATAGATGTCGATGTCTGGATTCATTGTCTGGATAACCCTGTCTTTGTGGTCTACAAATTATCTTATAAAATTTCGAGAATACAGTATAATCTCGAAATTTTTAAGAATTTCACTTTTTTCTTGTTGGATTTGATTCGCGAGCCTACCATCAAGCGGCGTTTTTCGAGCGGGGGCATGCAGACCTCCGATATCACGCTCAACGTCTGGGAGGACAACATGAAACTATTCAAGACAGCGGCCTCAGTGGCCGTCGCTGCGGCGATGGCGGCCGGAACCGCGATGGCAGATGGCCATGCATCAACGAAGCTGCGCATTCAGACACATTTCTCGCCGGAAACGCTCTCGGGCAAGATGGCCGCCAAGTATATCGATGATGTGCAGACCATGTCGAATGGCGAGATCGCGATAGAGATGTTCTATTCCTCTTCTGTTGTGAAATCGGTGGAAACCTTTGACGCAGCTGCAACTGGTATTCTTGATTGTGACATGACCGGAGGTGCCTATCAGACGGGTAAAAACCCGGCGTTTCAGTTTGCCGGTGACCTGATGGGCGGCTATCAAAACCCCTATCAGCAGATGGCATGGTTGCTGCATGGTGACGGGCGTGCCGCGCTGAACGATCTTTATAATGGCTATGATATGCAATTCATTGGCTGGTGGATTCCCGGCCCTGAATCGCTGGCTTCAACATCGCCGATCCGTAATGCGGATGACTTCAAGGATTGGAAGTTCCGCTCACCTCCCGGTCTTGCGACCAAGGTTTTTGCGGCGATGGGCGCATCCCCGATTGTGATGGATTTCAACGAGATCTTTACCGCGCTTGAGACAGGTATCATTGACGGGGCCGATGCGGCGAACCTGACGAATAACGTTGGTTTGGGCCTGTATGACATCGCAACACATACCAACTTTCCGGGCTTCCACTCGATGCCCGCTGACCACCTTGCCTGCCGCAAGGATGTTTGGGACGCGATGCCGGAGAACCATAAACGCATCATGCAAGTCGCCATGGACAGCCTTGCCTTGCACAATGCGACCATTAACGAGGTGCAGAACGCCCAGACGGCCAAGGATCTGACGGCCAAGGGTGTGAACCTGTATGAATGGACACCTGAGGATCTGGCTAAATACCGTGCTGCTGTGCAAATCGGCTGGACGGAGTTTGCAACAACACCGGAGGCTACGGCGCTTCTCGAAAGCCATATTTCCTTTCTCAAGGACATGGGTGCGATGAAGTGATCAGCAGCTTTTGCTGAGCTGACTATGCGGCAAGGCTGTTCACATGGCCTTGCCGCTTGCCCCTCTGACCTTCGGAACACCATGAAAATCACCCGCATCATCAGCCATGTGCTGTCTTACGATTTGCCCGAGGTTCTGGGGTATTCGCAGCAGTATTACGCCAAGCGGTCCGCGCATCTGGTTGAGGTGCAGACGGATGAAGGCGTGACCGGTTGGGGCGAGTGTTTTGGTCCGGGCAATATTGCAATTGCAAATAAAGGGATTGTGGAGAAGGTGATCCAGCCGATGGTGCTGGGGATGGATCCGATGGATCGGGACGTGATTTGGCACAGGGTATACAACCTTCTGCGAGATCACGGACAGAAAGGGATGCCGATGCAGGCCCTGTCCGGTGTGGATATTGCCCTGTGGGATATTGCCGGCAAGGTGGCGGGTCTATCCCTGCACAAGATGATCGGCGGGGCCCATCGCGATGATGTGCCATGTTATGGATATGGCATGATGTTGCGTGATGAACCGGTCTTGGAACTGGCGGCGCGGTTTGAAGATGAGGCGGCAGCGATCAAGGGTATGGGGTTTGCCGCAACCAAGATGAAGGTCGGGTTTGGTCCGAAGCCCGATGTGCAGCTTTGCAAAGCGGTGCGGCGCGGTGTTGGCGACGATTTTCGGTTCATGGTCGACGCCAACCATTGCTACACCACGTCGGACGCCTTTTATGTAGGGCGGGCCTTGGAAGAGCTTGATGCCTATTGGTTCGAAGAGCCCATCGCGCCGGAAGATTTGGAGGGTTATCGCGAATTGCGCGCGGGCCTGCGTGTGAACATTTCCGGTGGCGAGGCAGAATTTAATCGTTGGGGCTGGCGCAGCATTCTAGAGAACCGCGGCCTTGATATCGCGCAGCCAGAGGTCTGTGCACTGGGCGGAGTCAGCGAATATTTGCGTGTTCTTGCCCTATGCCACGCGCATTTCACGCCCGTTATCAATCACGTCTGGGGCAGCGCGATTGCCGTTGCGACCAATCTGCAATTGCTTGCCGCTATGCCACCGCTGCCGGGTGGATTGCATCCATGGGAGCCGATGCTGGAGTTTGACACAACAGACAACAAATTCCGCGATCAGCTGCTGGTCGAACCGTTGGACATTCAGGCGCAGGTCAAGGCCAACAACGGGCGGGTTGCTATTCCAACCGGCGCAGGGATCGGCGTGACGCCTGATACGGATTTCATAAAACACTACGAAATAGATGTTTAGGTTTGGGGGCAACGGGAATGCAAAGAAGCACTGGTGAGATTTCCGAATGGCTTGTCCCTCTTGCTTTTGTCGCCACCACGGCGTGGCTGGTCTGGCATTTGCCGGCTTTCCTGCTGGATTGGATTCCCTATACCTCTGACAGTTTGCGCGGGCAGGTCGAAGCGATCTATCTGCGATCTGATGTTACGCCGAATCTGCCGGGCATCTTTGGTGGGCATATCGACATTGTTGATCTCTCCGCTCTGATCCTGACGCCGATCATCGGGTTTATCGGGGCGCGGGGGGTGCGTCCTTCCGGGATGGAGCTTCCGGGAGCCAGTACCCTAGATCGCGCGGCCCTTTTCATCGGGCGGGTGACGATGATGATGATCGCGGTGATGACCCTTGTGATGCTTTACGAGGTTTTCATGCGCTACATCATGGAAAAGCCAACCGAGTGGGCAAACGAGATGACCCTGTGGTTCGCCAGCTTCACTTTCTTGCTGTCAGGGTTTTACGCCATGCAGCAGCGCAGCCATATCCGCATCTTCCTGCTCTATGATCTGGTGCCCCGTTGGCTGCAACGGGTGTTTGATAGCGTCTCGACCCTGTTGATCGTGCTGTTTGCCTTCTTTCTGGTCTACGGCAGCTACAAACAGGTCTTTGTGAACAAGCTCTATAAATGGGAGCTGTACGGCTCTGCTTTCAACCCGCCGATCCCCGCCACCTTGCAGCCGATGGTGTTGATCGTGATTACGCTGGTTGCCCTGCAGGCGGTGCTGAACCTGTTTCAGGATTGGAACAAGATGCCAGAGGTTCACACCGATGAGCCGGATCAGGAAGAGATCGATGCGATGAAACGTGCAGTGGGGCAGGACTGATGGATATTGGAACAATTTCGCTGATCCTGATGCTGGCGCTTATCGTATTGCTGGCGATTGGGATGCCGCTTGGCCTGGCATCAGCTTCGCTTGCTGTGCTGGTTCTGGTGATGAAGTTTGAACCGGCCTTGCTGACAAACCCGTTTAGTTTCGGGGATGGCATATTGACGGGCAGGCCGGGCACCGGGCCGCTGTATATATTGGCGCAGAAAATATACGGGCTGTTGACGGATTATGTTCTGATATCCGTGCCGTTGTTCATCTTTATGGCGTCTTTGCTTGAGCGTTCTGGCATTGCGAAGGATATGTATTCCTCGTTGAATGTCTGGCTTTCCCGTACCCGTGGTGGCATCGCGATTGTGACGTCTGTCATGGCTGTGATCATGGCTGCGATGTCAGGGATTATCGGGGGTGAGGTGGTGTTGCTGGGCCTGATCGCCCTGCCGCAGATGTTGCGTCTGGGATATAATCAGAACCTTGCAATCGGTGTGATCTGTGCCTCCGGTTCTTTGGGCACCATGATCCCGCCGTCAATTGTGCTGATCATCTATGGTCTGATCACCGAGACTTCGATCAAAGCATTGTTCACGGCCTCTTTCATTCCCGGCTTTATGCTGGCCTCGATGATCATCACCTACATCATCATCCGCACCCAACTGCACCCTGAAGATGCGCCACTGCCGGAGGAAGATCCAAATGATCCGCCGCGCGGCGAGAAACGCCTGTTGTTCATGGCGTTTATGTCCATCGTGGTCGCAGGTTTTGCCGCCTTCCTGTTCCTGCGCGCCGCCTTCTTTGAATTGTCAGGCTCTAACGCGGCCAGTGACGGCGATCCTGCGCGGCTTGGCACTGCTGCACATATGCCTTGGTTGGCGGGCATCACCATTGCCGCGCTACTGCTGATCTATTTTGTTTTTGGCAAGGAACGCGCGAAAATTGGTTGGAAGATGGGCAAGGGGCTGGTCGCCCCCATGGTTGTGATCGGCGTTGTGATGGGGTCAATCTATGGCGGTATAACCGGTATAACTGAAGCGGCCGGCATGGGGGCAGCGGCGGTTCTGATCATCGCCATCCTGCGCGGTGAAGGGTCGTTTGAACTGGTCTGGGAAAGCCTGATGCGGACCCTGCGTTCGACCGGCACAATCATTTGGGTCACCATTGGCGCAGCATCGCTTGCGGGGGCCTATACCATTGCAGGGGGGCCACAATATGTGGCGGATTTGATTGTGGGCAAGGACCTCCCCACCATGGGGGTGATCCTGACGATGATGGTGATCCTGCTGTTCATGGGCGCGTTCATGGATTGGGTTGGCATTGTACTGCTGATCATTCCTGTGTTCCTGCCCATCGTTTTGCGCCTGCCGATTGAGGAAATCGGGTTTATCGGCCAGCTTGAGCCGCAACATGTGGCAATCTGGTTTGGTGTGGTCTTTTGCATGAACATGCAGGTCAGTTTCCTGTCGCCACCCTTTGGGCCTGCGGCGTTCTACCTGAAATCAGTGGCACCGCCCCATATCAGCCTGACAGATATCTTTCGGGGGTTCCTGCCTTTTATCGGCATCCAGATCCTCGCGCTTTCGGTGTTGTTGATCTGGCCCAATATCATTTCTTTGTTGCTCTGAGGGGACCATGGATTTTGTACGTTTAGACCGCGCGGATACGGTGGTCACCGCGACCCGACCGCTTGAAGCCGGAACACAGATTGAAGATGTGGTGACAACTGCATCGATCCCCTCTGGTCACAAGGTTGCAACCAAAGCAATGTCCGCAGGTGATCCGGTACGAAAATATGCGCAGCTGATCGGCTATGCGTCGGAAGATATCGCGGCGGGCGATCACGTGCACACGCATAACGTGGCTTTCCGAAATACGGATAGAGCTTACGAATTTTCAACTGATTTGCGCCCGGTGGCGACGGCCAAGACCCAAGACAGCTTTATGGGGTATCGTCGGGAGAATGGCCGCGTCGGTACGCGCAATTACATCGCCATCGTGACATCGGTGAATTGTTCCGCCACCGCCGCGCGGATGATCGCGGATCATTTTACCCCCGAGGTTCTGGCAGAATATACCAATGTTGATGGGGTCGCGGCCTTCGTGCATGGCACCGGTTGTGGCATGGCGGGGGACGGTGACGGGTTCGAGGCCCTGCAACGCGTAATGTGGGGTTATGCCAAACACCCTAATCACGCAGCTGTTTTGATGGTGGGTCTGGGATGTGAGATGAACCAGATTGATTGGCTGCTGGAGGCATATGGTCTGAAACAAAGCCCGGTCTTTCAAACGATGAACATCCAGAATGTTGCGGGCCTGCGCCGCACGGTCGAAATGGGCATCGACAAGATCAAAGCGATGCTGCCGATTGCAAACAAGGCAAGGCGGACGGAATGCCCTGCATCCGAATTGATGGTCGCGCTGCAATGCGGTGGTTCTGATGCATGGTCCGGGGTCACGGCAAATCCCGCGCTGGGCCATGCGTGTGATCTGCTGACAGCCCAAGGGGCGACAGGCGTATTGGCCGAAACGCCCGAGATCTATGGTGCGGAGCATTTATTGACCCGGCGCGCGGTGGATCAGGCAACCGGTGAAAAACTGATCCGTCTGATAAAATGGTGGGAAGATTACACAGCCCGCAACAAGGGTTCGATGGACAACAACCCGTCTCCCGGCAACAAAAAGGGCGGGCTGACGACAATCCTTGAGAAATCGCTGGGCGCGGCGGCAAAGGGCGGGACCAGCCCGCTGACTGGCGTTTTCAAATATGCAGAGCCAGTAACCGCGCGGGGTTTCACGTTTATGGATTCTCCCGGTTATGATCCTGCGTCGGTTACCGGGCAAATTGCCGGGGGATGCAATCTAGTGTGCTTCACAACCGGACGCGGATCGGCCTTTGGGTCTAAACCAGCACCGACAGTCAAGATTGCCACCAATACTGAAATGGCAACGCGCATGCATGAAGATATGGACATCGATGCGGGCGAGGTTCTGTCAAAAGGCATCAGTATCGAAGACAAGGGTCGCGAGATTTATCAGATGTTCCTGCGGGTTGCATCAGGTGAGGTGACCAAATCCGAGGCACAGGGTCTGGGGGATTACGAATTTGTACCCTGGCAAATCGGAGCGGTGATGTGAAACGCATTTTGATCATCGGCGGCGGTCTGATCGGTATGCGCCATGTCCATGCGGTGCAGGGCCATGAGCGATGCCAACTGGTTGGCTTGGTTGATCCTGAAATGTCGGTTAATGCGGATACAGCGCGGTTTGCTACAATGGACGATGTCAGCGACACGGTGGATGGCGTGATCATTGCCACCCCGACGGCGCTGCACGCCGAGCATGGCAGGGTCGCCGCGGCACGGGGTTGGCACATGTTGATCGAAAAACCGGTGACCGCAACGCTGCAACAAGCACAGGTATTGAAGGACGCATTACAGGGGACGAACCTGCGTGCGTTGGTTGGACATCACCGGCGGTACCACGCCAGTGTTCAACAGCTAAAGACGCTGATTGAACAGGGTGACATCGGGCAGGTTATCAACACCATGTTGATCTGGGCGATGCGCAAACCGGTTGGCTATTTTGAAGGCAACTGGCGGGCGGCAGGGGGCAGCCCGGTGATGATCAACCTTGTTCATGATATTGATTTGCTGCGGTTCTGTATCGGTGAAATCAGCGAAACAGTGGCGTTACGCGGTAAGAACCACCGGGATGGCGAACGCATTGAAAGCGGTGCAATTGCGCTGGCTTTTGAAAACGGTGCAACAGGTACGATCGGTTTTGCCGATAGCGCGCCTTCGCCGTGGGGGTTTGAGGCCGGTACCGGAGAGAACCCGAACATCGGCACCACAGGTCAGGATATGTTGTGGATCACTGGCACAAGGGGGGCTGTCAGTTTCCCCTCGATGACGGTGTGGAACGGTACGGATTGGGGAACTGCGGCGCAGCAGGTTCCCCTAGACCGTGCTGAAAATACTCTCCCGCCGCTTGCCGCGCAGCTTGATCATTTTCTTGAGGTCATAGAGGGTGCGACCCCCTTGATTGATGTGGCGGATGCGGCCCGCACATTGGAGCTGGCAGCGGGAATCGAAGCCCAGCTTGTGGCACCCAACTGGCCCACAGCCGACAAGATCAGAACAGCATGATGCAGAAACGCATTTTCGAAATGTTTGAAAGGACGTGACATGAGCAAACCAACAATCGGATTTATTGGCCTAGGCCTGATGGGCGGCGCAATGGTGGGTCGCCTGCAGGATCTTGGCTATGATGTGACGGTGCTGGGCAACCGCGACCGGACCTATCTGGATGCCGCCATCGCACGCGGGGCCGTTGAGGCGGAAAATGCAAAAGCCGTGGCCGAGGCAAGCGATATTGTGATGCTTTGTATGGGTACGTCGGATCATGTGGAATCGCGCATGCGTGGTGATCAGGGTGTCATTGCCGGGCTGCGCAAAGGGGCCACCGTGGTTGATTTCGGCACGTCGTTGCCGGGCAGCTCGCGCGCGCTGGCGGCGGAGGTTGGTGCCGCGGGCGGCAGTTTCCTTGACGCGCCTTTGGGCCGCACGCCATCCCATGCCAAGGATGGGTTGCTGAATATCATGGCCTCTGGTGACAAGGCAGCTTTTGATGCGGTCGAACCGGTGCTGAAGGATCTAGGCGAAAACGTTTTTCACCTTGGGGCTGTCGGATCGGGGCATACCATCAAACTGATCAATAATTTCTTTGGCATGACGGTGGCGAATGCGATGGCCGAAGCATTTGCTATGGCGGATGTCGCCGGGGTTGACCGGGCGCAATTATATGATGTCATGGCCGCTGGCCCATTGCATTCCGGCATGATGGATTTTGTCAAAGCCTACGGGGTGGATAAGGATCCGACGATGCTTGCCTTTGCAATCAAGAATGCGGCCAAGGATGTTGGGTATTACGCCCGGATGGCCGATGATGCGGGTGTGGATTCCATGATGTCGAAAGGCACGCTTACTGCGCTGAACAAGGCACGCGACAGTGGGCAAGGAGAGGAAATGGTTAGCCAGATGGTCGATTTCTACGCCAACCACTTCAAAGGCTAGCAGATGGCCGTCACCGCCCGTTCCAACGTAGATTTGCCACGCTTTGGTATTGTTTTGATGTTGGCGGCATGGCTGTTGTTTTCTCTGGTGGATACCGGTGCGAAATGGCTGGCGGTGGCGGGTGTTCCAGCGTTTCAGCTGGCGTTCATGCGCTACGCAGGGCATTTCGCGATCTCGATTGGTGTTGTGGCGGGTGGTGGCCTGACGCTGGATCGGTTCAAGACGGACCACCTGTGGCAAGTGGTCAGCCGCGCCGTGCTGCTGGTCACCGCAACCCTGTGCAACTTCTATGCGCTGCAGTTTCTTCCGCTGACGGTTGTGTCGGCGATCATGTTCTCCAGCCCGGTCATCGTATGTTTTCTGTCGATTTCCGTGTTGGGCGAAAAGGTTGGGCGCTGGCGTTGGGGTGCAATCCTGCTTGGGTTTGTGGGTGTTTTGATTGTTGTCCGGCCTTTTGGCACCGCCTTTCATCCTGCCATGCTGCTTATTCTTTATAATGCAACCGCGCTGGCCTTCTATTCGATCATGACCCGCAGGCTTTCGGGGATCGTGGCGGTGGAAACCATGCAGCTCTATCTGGGTCTTGTTGGCACCCTGATCCTGCTGCCGTTTGCGATCTGTACATGGGTGCCACCCGCGTCAAGCTGGGCGATGGTTGTGCTGATCGGCCTAGGTGCCATGGGCTGGGCAGGGCATCAACTGTTGACCAATGCGCACCGATTTGGCAGTGCCAACCAGTTGATGCCATTTACCTATTCCTTCCTGATCTATGTTGCGATCTGGGGGTATCTGTTGTTCGGAACTGTGCCTGACATCTGGACGATATCTGGGGCCGTGGTGATCATGGGGGCCGGTCTGATCATTTGGAAAAGAGAGCAGGGATAATGCGGATAGCCTGTATTGGCGAGGCGATGATTGAGCTGTCACTCGCCGGGGAAACGCCAAAGGTTGGCGTTGCCGGTGACACGTTGAATACCGCGATCTATCTGTATCGGTCAGCCCCGGACGTGCAGGTTGATTTTGTCACCTGCCTTGGGGAGGATTCGTTTTCCCAGCGCATTTCCGATTTCATTTCCTCCCAAGGGGTAGGCGTTGCAGCGATCCGTCGGATCAACGGGGCGTCACCCGGTTTATATGCCATTACCACCACGGATGTGGGTGAACGCAGCTTCACCTATTGGCGCAATGCCTCTGCGGCGCGGCAGTTGTTTTCGGATCACGATTTCAGCGCTCTGGCGGTCTATGACGCCGTTTATCTTTCCGGTATTTCGATGGCGATCCTGCCACATGCTGTCAGGACTGCGTTGATCGAATGGCTTGGGTCTTCTCCGGTTAAGGTCATCTATGACAGCAATTACCGCCCCCGGCTTTGGGAAGGTCAGGCGCATGCACAACAGATCACCACAGCAATGTGGCAGCGTGCCAATGTGGCGCTACCGTCGATTGATGATGAGATGGCGCTTTTTGACGAAACAGCCGAACAGGTAGAGCGGCGTTTCGCTGCACATCTTGGACAAGGTGCGCTGAAGCGGGGGGAGGAGGGGCCAATGTCTTTGGGATCGCAGGTGGTCCAAACCTATGCGCCTGCGGGATCAGTGGTTGATACAACCGCCGCCGGAGACAGCTTTAACGGCGGGTATCTGGGTGCACTTATGACGGGGAAATCTCAGTCAGAGGCTTTGATGGCGGGTCATCGTCTGGCAGCCAAAGTGGTTCAGCATCGTGGTGCGATCATGCCTGAATAGGCCCTGACCTTCAGCCCGTACCGCGCAGGGATTCTCTTATTCAATGACCATACGCACTCGGTGCAACTGCGCTCGCAGATCAGCGGGGTGTGAGGGTTGATTGACCACGCATAGTCAAATGCGGGGCCAGGGATACGGGATCAGCATTTGCGCGAACCCAGGGATTTGAAACGCTTGAGATGTGTCGTTTCATCGCATTTCTAACTGCCAGAACCTCAAGCCGGCTCAAGCCAGCCTTTCAGGTTCTCTTCGATAGTGGCGGAGAGCGCCTGAATGTGCAGGTCATCGTCGTTGAGGCAGGGAATATATGTGAAATGCTCGCCACCCGCCTCTTCAAAGCTTTCCTTGATCTCTTCGTTGATCTCTTCAAGGGTCTCGATGCAATCAGCGGAGAACGCTGGGGCGCAGACGGCGATGTTCTTGTTACCTGCTTCGGCTTGGCGCGCGACCTCTTCGACGGTGTAGGGTTGAAGCCATTCTTCCGGGCCGAATTTCGACTGGAAAGTCGTCATGATCTCGGTGTCCCTCCACCCCAGACGCTCTTTCAGCAAGCGAGTCGTTTTCTGGCATTGGCAATGATAGGGATCCCCTTCGGTCAGGTAGCGGATCGGTACACCATGATAGGAACAGATCAGCAGGTCCGGGCGTTTTTCAGCCTTGGCATAGGCGGTTTCAATTGATGTGGCGAGCGCCTCTATATAGTCGGGACGATCAAAATAGGGTTCGACCACGCGGGCAATCGGTTGCCATTTCTCATCACCCAATGCGGCAAAGAAGGCGTCACATGCGGTGGCAGATGTGGCACCGGCATATTGTGGGTAAAGCGGGAAAAACAGGATTTTAGTACAGCCCGCCGCAGTCATCGCTGCAACCTTGGATTTGGTCGAGGGGTTGCCGTAACGCATGCAGTAATCAACCATCACATCGTCACCATAAAGCGTTTTCATGCTTTCGGCAATTTTGGCGGTTTGCGATTTGGTGATCGTCAACAGAGGGCTTTCGCCTGCCTCGTGGTTCCAGATGGATTTATACGCGGCACCAGAAGTGAAGGGGCGCTTGGTCAGGATAATCAGTTGTAACAGCGGTTGCCAAAGCCAAGGGCTGTAATCAATCACCCGGCGGTCTGACAGGAATTCATTCAGATAGCGGCGCATCGACCAATAGTCATAGTTGTCCGGCGTTCCCAGGTTGGCAAGCAATAAGCCCACGCGCTGTTTCGGGATGGCGGGGTGGTCGTCATTAGCATGAGCAGGACAGGCGGCTGGCATGGCGGTTCCTTAGGTGGCTTGCTGCGGTTCAAATAGGGGCATTACGGCTGCCGTCAATTGGGTAACTTTGTCTCACCCGTGCCCAAAGCATCGGCAAGCCGCTGTTGGGCAGAGCCGGGGCGCAGTGGTTTGGGCTGGCTTTCGGCAGGGGCCCATCCGGTCAGAAAGATCAGATCGAAAGTGGCCGTGATCCTGCCATTCGCGGAGGCAAAGTTGTCTTGATACAGCTGAGCCGCAACATTCAGGACGGCACGGCGGGTCGGGCGGCGCAGGCGTGTTGAAAGCGCGTTGGTTTCGCCCATGGCCCGCAGATCACGCATCAAAGACCAGATATCACTGTATTCCGCTTTCAGGGTCTGACTGTCTGCGACGGGCAGGGCAAAACCCGCCCGTTGCAACAGCCCACCCATATCACGCAGATCTGCCATCGGGGCCACCCGTGGGGACATGCCACCGGTCACATTTGCCTCTGCTTGCCCCAGACAGGCGCGTAATTCGTGAAGGGTTTGCCCGCCAAACGCCACACTCAGGAAAAGCCCGTCAGGCATCAGCGCGCGGCGGCATTGAATCAGCTGGCCCACCGGATCATTGGCCCAGTGCAGGGCCATTGCATGGACAACAAGGTCATGCGCGGCAACTGGCAGTGCCAGTGTTTCATTGTCCGGGATCAGGGTGGCCTTTGGGAAATAGGGAGCCCAGGCCGGGGCATGCCCGGTCACGATTGCGGCTGAGTTAAACGACTTGTTAACCATCCGCATACGATCCTGAACCTCGTCAGCGGCGGCATTGTGCAGAAACATGGCATCTGCCGTCGCACGGTGGCGGTGCAATGCGAGGGCCCCCGCGTCGGTCATGAGAGTTTGTTGGGTCATTGGAAACCAATATGTCGTTGTTACGCGGACTTCAAACAGGGTTAGACGCAGTTTACCCTGCGCGCTGCTTAACTTGTGGCGCGATTGTCGACGGTGATTATGGTCTGTGCGGGGCCTGTTGGCGCGATACGGCATTTATTGGCGGGGTGGTTTGCGATTCCTGTGGTGTGCCTTTGCCGGGGGCAGATGAAGGGGACACACCACATTGTGACCGCTGCATGGAAAATCCGCTACCGTGGTCGAAAGGCCGCGCGGCAATGATCTATCGCGATACCGGGCGCAAGCTGGTGCTGGCGTTGAAACATGGTGACCGACAGGAGATTGCGCATCCGGCCGGGCTTTGGCTGTCGCAAGCGGTGGCGGATATCGTCACGCCGAACACATTGATTGCACCGGTCCCCCTGCATTGGTTGCGGATGATCAAACGTCGGTTCAACCAGTCCGCACTGCTGGCCAAAGCCCTGTCACGCAGGGTTGATAGGCCTTGGTCCCCTGATTTGCTGCAACGTATCAGGCGCACGCAAAGTTTGGACGGTCTGGGCCGTGCCGAAAGAATCACAGCGCTGGAGAATGCCATTCGTGTGCACCCCTTGCGCCGGCATCGATTGATTGGCCGGCCTGTTTTGCTGGTGGATGATGTGATGACGTCGGGGGCGACTTTGGCGGCCTGCACGCGGGCCTGTCTTGATGCTGGCTCCGGCCCGGTCATGGTGGTGACACTGGCGCGCGTGGCCAAAGATGCTTAGATGATCTTTCAACAATGCGTTTCGCCTGTGACTTGGGTCATGAAACATCGCAAGCTTCCTGCAAATCATTGATTTCAGGGCAAGGGGGCGATGCAGGCCCCGGACGAAGCGCAGCCTATATGTTGAAAGGAACCGGTTATGAAACCTGTCGAAATTTACACCTCCCCGCTTTGTGGCTTTTGTCATGCGGCCAAACGTTTGCTGTCTTCCAAAGGCGTCGATTTCGCCGAAGTTGACGTTCTGGCCCAGCCGGAGCGCAAAGCAGAGATGGTACAACGGGCCAATGGCGGGCGCACAGTGCCGCAGATTTTCATCGGTGATATTCATGTTGGGGGCTGTGACGAGCTGCACGCACTGGAGCGCGCGGGCAAACTTGATGCCCTGCTGGCGGCGTGATGCAATCCGCGATCCTTCAGCTGAATGTCACCGATGATCCGGTGGCAAACCTTGCGGTCACGCAGGAAATGTTTCGCAAGGCAGTGGCCGATGGGGCGCAGTTTATTTTGACGCCCGAGGTCACAAACTGCATTTCCACCAGCCGGAAACATCAGCAAGAGGTGCTGCAATTCGAAGCGGATGACATCACCCTTGCCGCGCTGCGGGCTGAGGCAAAGGCGGCGGGTGTCTGGTTGTTGATCGGGTCATTGGGTCTGAAGACGGATGATGCAGACCAGCGGTTTGCCAACCGGTCTTTCATGATCGGACCGGACGGGGAAATTGTTGCGAAATACGACAAGATCCACATGTTTGACGTTCAGATCAGTGAAACAGAGACCTGGCGCGAAAGCGAAGGGTATCGTCCGGGGGATCGCGCCGTTCTGGCCCGGACCGATTTTGCCAAGATCGGGATGAGCATCTGTTACGACGTACGGTTTTCACATCTGTACCGGGCCTTGGCCAAGGCGGGTGCGCAAATCCTGACGGTGCCTGCTGCATTTTCCCCGGTTACGGGTGCCGCACATTGGCATGCCCTCCTGCGCGCGCGGGCGATTGAAACGGGATGTTTTGTTATTGCCCCGGCCCAAACCGGCACACATGCAAGCGCTGCGCATAAGACACGCGATACCTATGGGCATTCGTTGGTTGTTGATCCCTGGGGTGAGGTCATTCTGGATGCCGGAACGGCCTCTGGCGTTTACAAATTCGATCTGGATATGGAAAAAGGCGAGACGGCGCGGCGCAGGGTTCCAAGCCTTGCCAATGCCCGCAACTTTTCCGGCCCCTAAAGGGGTGCTATACAGGTCGACGCATGAGCGATGATAAAAATACCTTGGCCATCATGCTGTTCAGCGAAATTCTGGCAGCAGAGCATTCCATGCGTGGGCGTCTGACCCGCGTGTTGCCCAAAGGTATGGAGATTTCGCATTTCTCGGTCCTGAACTACCTCGCTCGGAAAGATGGCGAATCACGTCCTGCGCAGCTTGCCGAACGGTTTGGCGTTACACGCGGGGCGATGACCAACACGCTGAACAAGCTGGAGTGGTCAGGCTATGTGCACATCCGTCCTGATTGGGACGACGCGCGGCGCAAGATGGTCGGCATCAGCCCGGCAGGGCGCACCGCCCGCGATTCGGCTGTGGCGGCGATTACCCCGATGATCAATCAGGTGGTCGAGGATCTGGGCGAAGAGCAGGCCCGCGCGGCCCTGCCCATTCTGCGCGAGATCAGGCTGAAGCTGGCTTGAGGCTGGCAGTGACGTAATTCACGCTTAGGTCTTTGTCTGACAGGCTCCAACTCCACGCAATCGGATTAAACACAAACCCTTTGCGGTCCACAGGTTCCAACCCGGCTTTGCTGAGCAAGGCGAATAATTCGTCCGGCGTGATGAATTTGGACCATTCATGAGTGCCTTTCGGCAGCCAGCGCATGATGTGTTCCGCGCCGACAATCGCCATCATAAACGACTTGGGATTGCGGTTGATTGTGGAACAGATGTGCAGCCCGCCGGGTTTCAACAGGTCATGACAGGCGCGCAGATAATCAGGTGGAGAGGCGACATGTTCAACCACCTCCATGTTCAGCACCACGTCGAATTGTTCACCTTTGGCTGCCATATCTTCGGCGGTGGTATGACGGTAATCAATGATCAGCCCTGATTGGGCGGCATGCACGCGGGCCACCGGAATATTCCCCGCTGCAGCATCTGCGCCCACAACCTCGGCCCCCAGACGCGCCATCGGTTCGGACAGCAAGCCGCCGCCACAGCCGATGTCGAGGATTCGCAGTCCCTTGAAGGGAGCCTCGGAGGTTAGGTCACGGTCAAATTCAGCAGCGATTTGGGAGGTGATGTAATCCAACCGGCAGGGGTTCAACATGTGCAAGGGCTTGAATTTACCGTTTAAATCCCACCATTCAGCGGCCATCGCTTCAAATTTGGCGATTTCCCCAGCGTCTACCGTAGATTGAGCCGTTTGCATTTCGCGCTCCCTATGTTCTTGTATACCTGAGACGTATATAGGGCCGGTATGGACAAGTTTCCCGATCAAAAACGCGCTGTTCAATATCTTTATCCGCCGATCGACCCTTTCGATCAGCGGATGCTGGCCGTTGGGCAGGGCCATACCATCTATGTCGAACAATGCGGCAACCCGGATGGAATCCCTGTTGTGGTACTACATGGTGGGCCCGGCGGGGGGTGCAGCCCCTCTATGCGGCGTTATTTTGATCCGTCCAAGTTCCGGGTGATCCTGTTTGACCAGCGCGGCTGCGGACGCTCCAAGCCCCACGCGAGCGTCACTGACAACACGACGTGGCATCTGGTCGCAGACATCGAAATGATTCGTCGCGAGTTGGGGATTGAGCAATGGATCGTCTTTGGCGGATCCTGGGGCGCGACCCTGTCGCTGATCTATGCCCAGACCCACCCAGAGGCCGTGCGCAATCTGGTGTTGCGTGGTGTTTTCCTGATGATGCAATCGGAACTGGATTGGTTTTACGGCGGTGGGGCCGGCAAATTCTGGCCCGAGGTTTGGGCGCGGTTCACCTCGCTGATCCCCGAGGACGAACAGGATGATCTGATCAAGGCCTATCATCGGCGGCTCTTTTCCGGTGATATATCGGTTGAGCAACGATATGGCCGGGCCTGGGCCGCTTGGGAAAATGCGCTTGCGTCGATCCATTCGACTGGCGGGTCAAACGAAGGGCCGGCGGAATATGCCCGCGCATTTTCGCGGCTTGAGAATCACTATTTCACCAATGCGGGTTTTCTGGAGTTTGACGGGCAGATTTTGGCACATATGCTACGTATCTCGCATATCCCCGGCGTGATCGTGCAGGGGCGGTACGACATGATTTGCCCACCCGGCAGCGCCTATCAATTGGCGGAAAACTGGATGCAATGTGAGTTGAAGATGGTGCGCAACGCAGGTCACGCTCTGTCTGAACCGGGGATCTCGGCAGAGCTGGTACGGGCGATGGATCGAATTGGGGCGCAAGGATGAGCCGCGCGTTGCTGGATCGTCGGGCGCTGTTTTCCAGCGCGGCAGCAGCGGCATTGCTGGCGGCAACCGGTGTATCCGCGGCCCCGCCCGCACGCGGGGGCCGGTTGCGGATGGCGCTGTCTGGTGCCGCACGCGATGATACATGGTTGCGTGGGAACGGATTGTTCATGCAGGTCGCGCGGCAGGGCATTGTCTTTGACACGCTTACCGAAGTTGCCGCCGACGGCACGTTACGCGGCGAATTGGCGACAGGTTGGACATCATCATCCGATTCGCGTGTTTGGCTGTTTGATCTGCGTCAGGATGTAAAATTTCATGATGGTCAAGCGTTTACAGCCAAGGATGTTGTTGCAAGCGCTGCGGGATTTGCCGATGGCGTGGTGCGGGCGGTTGGTGATTTTCAGGTGTCTTTCACATTGGATCAGGCGGATCCGCGTCTGCCGATGCGCCTCGCCCAGCCGGAGTATTATATCCGCTCTGCTCATGCGCCTGAAAGTGGGGTCGGCACGGGCCTTTATCAGATTGCGCATTTCACGCCCGGCCAACGCCTGTTGGCCACGCGTGTCGCGGATCATTTCAAAGGGGATTCTGCCGGTTGGTTTGATGAGGTAGAGCTGACCTCGATCCCATCAGAACCAGTGCGCGGGCAGGCCTTGGGCGAATATCTGGTTGATGCGGTCGATCTTACGGCGGCAGGCTCCGTAGGTGATCTGCCAGACATCACCTTGCAACCGGATCACCGCCACCCGACACAGGCGGTATCATCTGACGTGATGCAACCCGCAAATATCAGTCATCTGCGCCCCTTGGATAATCTGCGCGCGGCTGAGCGGTGGTGGTTTGCGTGAACAGCCCTTGCAGACTCAGCCGTCTCTGCGTATACGGCCTTTAACAGCGGCGCGCTCGGGTCCAAACCAAACGCTCCACCGATCTTGAACACGGGCCGCGCGCCCGTTTTTTTGTGCCTAGTGATAATCGACTGGAAATCATGACCAACGACCTTATTGCCAAAGCCGCCATTGACCGCCGCATGGCCGAAATCATCACACCGGTGATCGAGGATATGGGTTATGAGCTGGTGCGCGTGCGTCTGATGTCGGGCAAGGTGACGACATTGCAGATTATGGCCGACAAACCCGATGGCGGGATTGAGGTCGACGATCTGGCTAAGATCAATCAAGCGCTGGGCGCTGTTTTGGACGTCGAAGATCCGATTGTTGAAGAATATACGCTCGAAGTGTCCTCGCCCGGGATCGACCGCCCGCTGACACGGCTCAAGGATTTCGACATGTTCGAAGGCTATGAGGCCAAGATCGAGACCGAAGAATTGATCGGGGGTCGCCGCCGCTTTAAAGGTGAATTGGCTGGCATCGACGGTGACGAGGTATTGATCAACGTCGAAGAGGGCACTGTGGGTCTGAAGTTCGACTGGCTGTCAGACGCCAAGCTGGTGCTGACGGACGAGCTGATGAAAGAAATGCTGCGCCAACGCAAAGTGGCGGGCGCAATTGACGAAGACAAATTCGATTCTATTGAAGAAGAATCCGCCGAGGGAGAAGACTAATGGCCATTACATCTGCCAACCAGCTTGAGCTGTTGCAAACCGCCGAGGCTGTGGCCCGCGAAAAGATGATCGACCCTGCATTGGTCATCGAAGCGATGGAAGAATCGCTCGCCCGTGCGGCGAAATCGCGTTACGGCGCTGAGATGGACATCCATGTGTCGATTGACCGCAAGACTGGTCGTGCGACATTCACCCGTGTGCGCACTGTGGTCGCGGAAGACGAGCTCGAGAATTATCAGGCCGAATTCACGGTGGATCAGGCCAAGCAGTACATGGACAATCCTGAAATCGGCCAGCAGTTCATCGAAGAAGTGCCGCCGGTTGAAATGGGCCGTATCGCGGCGCAATCCGCCAAACAGGTCATCCTGCAAAAGATCCGCGAAGCCGAGCGGGATCGTCAGTACGAAGAATTCAAGGACCGCGCCGGTACAATCATCAACGGTCTGGTCAAGCGCGAAGAATATGGCAACGTTATCGTCGATGTGGGCGCTGGCGAAGCGATCCTGCGCCGCAATGAAAAGATCGGCCGGGAATCCTATCGTCCGAATGATCGCATCCGCGTTTACATCAAGGATGTGCGCCGCGAGCAGCGCGGCCCGCAGATTTTCCTGAGCCGCACCGCGCCAGAGTTCATGGCAGAGCTGTTCAAGATGGAAGTGCCCGAAATCTATGATGGCATCATCGAGATCAAGGCGGTTGCCCGTGACCCCGGTTCGCGCGCGAAAATTGCTGTGATTTCCTATGATGGGTCGATTGATCCGGTGGGTGCCTGTGTAGGTATGCGCGGCAGCCGTGTGCAGGCCGTTGTGAACGAATTGCAGGGCGAAAAGATCGATATCATTCCTTGGAACGATGATCAGCCGACTTTCCTTGTGAATGCCTTGCAGCCTGCGGAAGTTTCCAAGGTTGTTCTGGACGAGGAAGCCGGCAAGATCGAAGTTGTCGTGCCCGAAGAGCAGCTGAGCCTTGCGATTGGCCGCCGTGGCCAGAACGTGCGTCTGGCGTCGCAGCTGACCGGTCTGGACATTGATATCATGACAGAAGAGCAGGAAAGCCAGCGCCGTCAGGCCGAGTTTGAACTGCGCACCAAGCTGTTCATGGACAATCTTGATCTGGACGAATTCTTTGCCCAGCTGCTGGTTTCCGAAGGGTTCACCAACCTTGAAGAGGTTGCTTACGTTGAAGTGAGCGAACTTCTGGTGATTGATGGTGTTGACGAAGATACCGCCAAAGAGCTGCAGGCCCGCGCGCAAGACGTGCTGGAAGCGCAGAATAAGGCGGCGTTGGAAGCGGCCCGTGCATTGGGTGTCGAGGACAGCCTTATTGAATTTGACGGGCTGACACCCCAGATGATTGAAGCACTGGCCAAGGATGGTGTGAAAACGCTGGAAGATTTCGCAACCTGTGCGGATTGGGAGCTGGCCGGCGGCTGGACAACAGTAGACGGCGAACGTGTGAAGGACGACGGATCGCTGGAAGCCTTTGAGGTCTCACTGGAAGACGCGCAGGCCATGATCATGACCGCCCGTGTGATGCTGGGTTGGGTTGATCCGGCGGAACTGGAAGCGGAAGCCTCCGAAGAAGACGATGCAGAAGAACAGGAGGTCGAGGCCTGATCTCAGGCCTCGGGTGTCCCTGATGAGCCGCGGTGGCGTCTCCAAAGACCGGGAAAACGGTCCTGACCGCAAGTGCATTGCCACGGGCGAAATCCAACCTAAATATGGGTTGGTACGGTTTGTGGTGGGGCCGGACAATCAGGTGTTTCCTGATATCTTGGGCAAATTGCCGGGACGTGGTATGTATGTTGCCGCTGATCGCGCAGCGATTGAACAGGCGATTAGTAAAAAGCTGTTTACCCGCGCCGCAAAGATGCAGGTCACCGTTCGGGAGGATCTGCTGGAGGAAGTCGAAAAGCAGCTTGCGCGGCGTGTGGTTGATCTGATCTCGCTGCAACGCAAAGGCGGACGTGCCGTTGCAGGGTATGAAAAAGTCAAAAGCTGGCTTCAGAACGAAGAAGCCGAAGTGCTTATTCAGGCCACTGACGGTTCTGAACGCGGTAAAACGAAACTGAGCACGCCACACTACGGCCATTACATTGGCGTACTGACGGCGGATGAATTGGGTTTGGCATTCGGACGCCAAACTGTGATACATGGGGCGCTCGCCTCTGGTGGACTCACTCTGCGTGTTGTAGAGGAAGCCCAACGACTAAAAGGCGTGCGACAAAACGGGGCTGGCAGCGGCCAGCCGGAAGGATGACGAGCTAAATGAGCGATACAGACGGCAGAAAAACATTGGGTCTGGGCGGTTCGCGTCCCAGCAACGTAAAGCAGAGCTTTAGCCACGGGCGGACCAAGAACGTTGTGGTTGAGACCAAGCGCAAACGCGTTGTGGTGCCAAAGCCGGGCGGCCAAAAGCCGACGGGCCCGGGTGCCGGTCCTGTTGGGGATCCGTCCAAACGCCCTGCGGGGATCACCGATGCGGAGATGGAGCGCCGTCTGAAGGCGGTTCAAGCGGCCAAGGCACGCGAAGCTGAAGAAGCTGCCGCGCGGTTGGCCGAAGAGAAAGCACGCGCAGAAGAGCGCGAGCGCCGTCGTGCCGAGATTGACGCAAAAGAAAAAGAAGATCGTGAACGCGAGGAAAGCCTGAAGGCGAAAGCCGAAGAAGAAGCACAGGCCAAGCGTGATGCAGAAGCTGCCGCACAGGCCGCTGCCGCTGCACCGGCAGCCCCGGCCGCTGCGCGTCCGACGCCCAATAAAGCGGCACCGGGTCCGGCAGTTCGCAAAACAGAACGTGACCGCGAAGAAACCAACAAGAAAAACCGCGCTGACGACAATCGTCGCTCTGGTAAGTTGACGGTTAATCAGGCGCTGACCGGTGGTGAAGGCGGGCGTCAGCGTTCGATGGCTGCGATGAAGCGCAAGCAGGAGCGTCAGCGTCAAAAAGCGATGGGCGGCAACGTCGAGCGCGAAAAGATCATTCGCAACGTCAATCTGCCACCAGCGATCGTGGTGTCCGAACTGGCCGCCCGTATGGCGGAGAAAACCGGCGCTGTTGTTAAGGCTTTGATGACCAATGGTCTGATGGTGACACAGAATGAAACCATTGATGCGGATACTGCCGAGCTGATCATCGAAGAGTTTGGCCACAAAGTTGTGCGGGTGTCCGATGCCGACGTCGAAGACGTGATCAAGGAAATCGAAGACGATCCGAAAGATCTGATCGGCCGTCCTCCGGTTATCACCATCATGGGTCACGTTGACCACGGTAAAACATCGCTGCTTGACGCGATCCGCAACGCAAAGGTTGTTGCAGGAGAAGCCGGCGGCATTACACAGCATATCGGTGCCTATCAGGTGACAACCGATGGCGGTCAGGTGCTGTCGTTCCTTGATACACCGGGCCACGCGGCCTTTACCTCGATGCGCTCACGTGGTGCACAGGTCACTGATATTGTTGTACTGGTTGTTGCGGCGGATGACGCTGTGATGCCACAGACGGTGGAGGCGATTGCCCACGCAAAAGCGGCTGATGTGCCGATGATCGTGGCGATCAACAAGATCGACCGCCCTGCGGCCAATGCGGATAAGGTGCGCACCGATCTGCTGCAACACGAGGTTATCGTTGAGAAAATGTCCGGTGAAGTGCAGGACGTCGAGGTTTCCGCGATCACGGGGCAGGGTCTGGATCAATTGCTTGAAGCGATTGCATTGCAGGCTGAGCTGTTGGAGCTGAAAGCAAATCCGGATCGCGCCGCTGTTGGTGCCGTGATCGAGGCACAGCTTGACGTGGGACGTGGCCCAGTGGCGACGGTTCTGGTTCAGAACGGTACGCTGCGCCAAGGTGATATCTTTGTTGTGGGTGAGCAGTACGGTAAGGTCCGTGCGTTGATCGACGATCAGGGCAACCGCGTTAAGGAAGCTGGTCCATCGGTTCCTGTTGAGGTCCTGGGCCTGAACGGTACACCCGAAGCGGGCGATGTGTTGAACGTGACCGAAACCGAAGCGCAGGCGCGCGAGATTGCGGATTACCGTGCGAACGCGGCGAAAGACAAACGCGCAGCTGCGGGTGCGGCGACGACATTGGAACAGCTGATGGCAAATGCCAAAGCCAACGAAGATGTCAGCGAGCTGCCTATCTTGCTGAAAGCGGATGTTCAGGGTTCTGCTGAAGCGATCGTTCAGGCGATGGAGAAAATTGGCAACGATGAGGTGCGCGTGCGCGTTCTGCACTCAGGTGTTGGTGCGATCACAGAGACCGACGTTGGTCTGGCCGAAGCATCCGGTGCGCCGATCATGGGCTTTAACGTTCGTGCTAACGCTTCTGCGCGCAACACTGCAAACCAGAAAGGTGTAGAGATCCGCTATTACTCGGTCATCTACGATCTGGTTGACGATGTGAAAGCGGCGGCTTCCGGTCTGCTGAGCAATGAGATCAAAGAGAACTTCATCGGGTATGCGAATATCAAAGAGGTCTTCAAGGTCACAGGTGTTGGCAAGGTTGCCGGTTGTCTGGTTACCGAAGGTGTGGCGCGCCGCTCTGCCGGTGTGCGTTTGCTGCGGGACAACGTGGTAATCCATGAGGGTACGCTAAAGACCTTGAAACGCTTCAAGGATGAGGTGCCAGAGGTGCAGTCCGGTCAGGAATGTGGCATGGCGTTTGAGAACTACGATGATATCCGTCCCGACGATGTGATCGAGATCTTCACCCGTGAAGAAGTGAAACGGACGTTGAAATAAGGATTGCGGTCAGGTGGAAACATCTGACCAACCATCAAGACAACAAAAAAGGGGCAGCGGAAGCGGCCCCTTTTTACGTTCCGGCAGAACCGGAAGGACTAGTTTTTGCGAACGGGTGTCCCGGCAAAGACAGTATCGTCGACTTTTACAGCGACACGGCCATCTGCCAAATCCTTAACAAAAATACCTTGAACGGATACACATGATCCAAGCGTGATAGTACGCAGCATATTCTCTCTCCCCAGACAGTAGGGAAAACATAGTCAACAATTCGTGAAGCTGCCAGTCAATTGTTTCCCGATACGCGAGAATTTAAGTAAATTTCGGGGCTTTCACAGCCAATCGCGCAAAATCGGGATCAGGGGCAGGTCGGCGGCGGGCATGGGGTAATTCCGCAAATCCTTGGCATGGACCCACTTAAGCGCCTGATTTTCCTTTGAGTATGGCGTTCCCTCCCACTTGCGACAGGCAAAAAGCGGCATCACAAGGTGAAAGTTGTCGTAGCTGTGGCTGGCAAAGGTCAGCGGGGCCAGGCAGGACGACCAGGTGTTGATGCCCAGTTCTTCCTGCAACTCGCGGATCAACGCAACCTCGGGTGTTTCGCCCGTCTCGACCTTGCCGCCAGGAAACTCCCACAGGCCAGCCATGGATTTCCCTTCTGGGCGTTGAGCCAGCAGGATTCGTCCATCCACATCGATCAACGCTACCGCGGAGACCAGAACAACTTTCATGACCGATAGTCCGCGTTGATCTCGATGTATCCATGGGTCAAATCGCAGGTCCAAACCGTTGATGTGCCCGATCCGATGCCGATATCGACGGCGATCTGGATTTCTTCACCTTTCATATGCGCGGCGGCATCTGCCTCTGAATAGGCGGGGCTGCGCCAGCCGTCTTTGGCAACTTCGACATCGCCGAACCGGATTGAAAGCCGGTCGCGGTCTGCTGCCGCGCCGGATTTTCCAACGGCCATCACAACCCGGCCCCAGTTTGGATCTTCGCCGGCAATTGCGGTTTTCACCAGGGGAGAGTTGGCAATGGCCATGGCATGCAGCTTGGCATCAGCGTCACTGGCAGCACCGGTTACGGCGATTTCGACAAATTTGGTTGCCCCTTCACCATCACGCACAACCTGAAACGCGAGGTTTTGCATCACGCCGTGCAGGGCGTCCCTGAACGTATCATCATCTGTGGCATTCACGCCCGACGCCCCTGTAGCTGCCACAATCAGGCTGTCAGAGGTTGAGGTATCGCTGTCGACGGTGATGCAGTTAAACGTCCTGTCGGAATCGTCAGAAACCATGGCTTGCAAGGCCGTCTGATCAACAATCGCATCGGTAAAGATATACACCAGCATCGTCGCCATATCAGGCGCAATCATACCAGAGCCCTTGGCAATGCCCGCTATGGAAACCGTTTTGCCACCGATATCAACCGTTGCTGATGCGCCTTTGGCAAAGGTGTCAGTGGTCATGATGGCGCGCGCCGCATCGGCGATATTGCCCGGATTCAGGGATGCCTTGGCTGTCTCAATCACCGCAGTGACTCGTTCAAATGGCAAAGGTTCACCAATAACTCCGGTGGAGGAGGTGAAGACGCGCGCCTGTGGGATGTCACAGACCTGCGCCACCGAAGCGGTAATCGCCTCAACCGCCTCGATACCCCGCCGTCCGGTAAAGGCATTGGCATTGCCTGAGTTCACCAGAATGGCGGCCCCTTTTTCGGTGGCACCGCCAATCTTGGCCTGACAATCGAGAACCGGCGCGGCGCGGGTTTGCGAACGGGTGAAAACACCCGCAATCGCGGTGCCCGGCGCAAGCTGTGCCAGCATCACATCGGTGCGGTCCTTGTATTTGACACCGGCAGCGACGGTGGCGAATTGCACACCCTCGATCACGGGCAGTTCAGGAAAACCGGCAGGGGCCAGCGGCGATACCTTTGTGATCTTTCCCAACTGCGTTACTCCAGCCAGTCGATGTTTTTGATCAGCGCCGGGTCGATCACCTGTTCTGACATAAGGTCAACATCGGCCTTTTCCGTGATTTCCTCGATGCGGGTCTGCACAAGGGTCTGGCGCACCTGAAGTTCCAATTCCTCGCGGACGTCCTCCATCTGAGGTGCCTTGGTTTTGCGTGTCTCGTTCAGCTTGATCACATGCCAGCCAAATTGTGTTTCCACCGGCGCGGATACTGCGCCCGGTTCCATTTCAACAACAGCTGCCTCGAATGTGGGAACCATCATGCCGGCACCAAACCAACCTAGGGACCCGCCACCCGGACCAGAGGGGCCAGTGGATTTTTCACGCGCCAGTTCGGCAAAATCGGCACCTTCATCAAGGGCTTCCTTGATGGCGTCCGCCTCTTCCTTGGTTTCGACAAGAATGTGAGAGGCGTTATATTCCTCGCCCGCTTCCTGATCTTTGTACTGGGCGTCATAGGCGGCTTTGATTGCATCCTCTTCGACCGGGGCAGCCATCACACCTTCGATCACCTCACCCGCAGTCAGGGAGCGTGTTTCGTTTTCCAGCGACAGGGTCACCCGCTTGGGCAGGTCGCCCTCATGAGTGTCGGCAAGCGCGGTCTGTTGTACCAATTGATCCAGAATACCCTTGTACAACACTTCGTCCGGCAGGTCCTGATATTGCTGGGGCAGGGTCGCGCGGGCGATGATCATATGACCCAGAGTGATGTCCTTGCCGTTGACGGTTGCGACCACCGTGTCGACGTTTGGCTTGTCTTCGGCGGTGACGGGCAGGGCCAATGTGACGGCCAGCGCCAAAGATGCCAGATAAGTGAGGGGTTTTTGCATGGATCGTCCTATCGTTAAGCTCTGTAAAGGGCTGCTACATTGACAGCCTATGGTGCGGCCCTTACATCGCCCTAAAGGGCGCACACGCAAGCCACGTTCCCCATCTATCTATGGGCTGACTGAGGCTTGGGCAAGCACATCGCTGCGCAGAATTCAAACGTCGGCTGGAGAGCACATGCTGGGTATCGGAACAATCGCCAAAAAGGTCTTTGGCACGCCAAACGATCGCAAAATCAAAGCGACCCGCCCGCTGGTGGCAAAGGTTAATGCGCTTGAGCCGGACTTCGAAAAGCTGAGCGATGAGGGCCTGAAGGACAAGACCGAAGAACTGGCCACACGTGCCATGGGTGGTGAAAGCCTTGACGATCTGCTGCCCGAAGCCTTTGCCAACTGTCGCGAAGCGGCGCGGCGGACCTTGGGCCTGCGGGCTTTTGATACACAGTTGCTGGCGGCGATTTTCCTGCACCAAGGCAATATTTCTGAGCAGAAGACCGGTGAGGGTAAAACCCTGACTGCTGCTTTGGCCGCCTATCTGAACGCCTTGCCGGGCAAGGGTGTGCATGTTGTGACAGTCAACGAATATCTGGTTCAGCGGGATGCGGACTGGATGGGTAAGGTGTTTGCTGCCTTGGGGATGACCACCGGTGCTGCGATTGCGGGGATGAGTTCCGAAGCGAAACGCGCCGCCTATAGCTGTGACATCACCTATGCGACCAACAATGAGTTGGGTTTCGACTATCTGCGTGACAATATGAAGTCGAACCTCGACGAGATCCTGCAAAAGCATCACTTCTTTGCGATTGTCGACGAGGTGGACAGTATTCTGATTGATGAAGCGCGTACGCCGCTGATCATCTCTGGCCCCGCGCAGGACCGGTCGGACATGTATGTCACCGTCAACAAGCTGATCCCTTCGCTGAAGCCTGAACATTACGAGCTGGACGAGAAAACCCGCAACGTCACCTTTACCGATGATGGCAACGAATTCCTTGAGGAATTGCTGCGTGGTGAGGGGCTGCTGGAAGAGGGGCAGTCGCTGTATGACCCTGAAAGCACCACGATTGTGCATCATGTCAATCAGGGCCTGCGCGCGCATACACTGTTCACCAAAGACAAGGATTACATCGTCCGTGACGGTGAGATCATGTTGATCGATGAATTCACCGGACGGATGATGCAGGGCCGCCGCCTGTCGGATGGTCTGCATCAGGCGATTGAGGCGAAAGAGGGCACTTCGATCATGTCCGAGAACGTCACGCTCGCTTCTGTGACCTTCCAGAACTATTTCCGTCTTTATGACAAGCTGGCCGGGATGACCGGTACCGCGCTGACCGAGGCCGAAGAATTTGGTGAAATTTACGGGCTGGGCGTTGTTGAAATCCCCACAAACGTGCCGATTGCACGGGTGGATGAGGATGATGCGGTCTATCGCACAGTAGGCGAAAAATATCAGGCGATGATCGACAAGGTGAAAGAGGCGAACGCCAAGGGCCAGCCTTGCCTTGTTGGGACCACGTCGATTGAGAAATCCGAACAACTCTCTCAGATGCTGACTGCCGCTGGTATCCAGCACAATGTTCTGAACGCGCGCCAGCACGAGCAGGAAGCGCAGATCATTGCCGATGCGGGCAAACTGGGGGCGGTCACAATCGCTACCAACATGGCTGGTCGCGGGACGGATATTCAATTGGGCGGCAACGTCGAGTTGAAAGTGCTTGAGGCGCTGGATGCCGATCCTGATGCGGACCCCGTCGCGATCCGCAGCCGGATCGAGGCGGAACATGCCGAGGAAAAGAAAAAGGTACTGGAGGCCGGGGGCCTTTATGTTCTGGCCTCTGAACGTCACGAAAGCCGGCGTATCGATAACCAGCTGCGCGGCCGCTCTGGCCGTCAGGGTGACCCGGGGCGTACCTCGTTCTTCCTGTCACTGGAAGATGATCTGATGCGGATTTTCGGGTCCGAACGGTTGGAAAAAGTGCTGACATCGCTGGGCCTGAAAGAAGGCGAAGCGATCATTCACCCTTGGGTCAACAAATCGCTGGAACGGGCGCAGGCCAAGGTTGAAGGGCGCAACTTTGACATTCGTAAACAGTTGTTGAAATTTGATGATGTGATGAACGAACAGCGCAAGGTTATCTTTGGCCAGCGCCGCGACATCATGGAGTCACAAGACCTCTCCGAGATCACAACCGACATGCGCCATCAGGTGATTGACGATCTGATCGATACCTATATGCCGCCGAAAACCTACGCTGATCAGTGGGATTCCAAAGGGTTTGCCGAAGGTGTGGCAGAGCATCTGAACATGGACCTGCCGATGGTTGCATGGTGCGAGGAAGAAGGTGCGGACGACGATGTGATCCGCGAGCGGCTGATCGAAGCGTCAGATAAGATGATGGCGGAAAAAGCCGAGGTCTTTGGTGCCGAAAACATGCGCAACATCGAAAAGCAGCTGTTGTTGCAAGCGATTGATACCAAATGGCAGGAACATCTGCTGACTTTGGAACATCTGCGGTCTGTTGTGGGGTTCCGTGGTTATGCGCAACGCGATCCTTTGAACGAATATAAAAACGAATCCTTCCAGCTGTTCGAGGGCATGCTTGACAGCTTGCGCATGGAAGTGACCCAGAAACTTGGTCAAATCCAGCCTATGTCCGAAGAGGAACGCGCCGCAATGATGGAAGAGCTGCGGGCACAACAAGCAGCCATGCAGGCAGCAGCTGCTGCTGCCGCAGCCGATCAGGCCCCGCAGGCGGAATCTGGGAAAGCGATTGCAGGTTTCGACGAGAATGATCCCACAACCTGGGGTTCTCCGGGGCGGAATGATGATTGCCCCTGTGGTTCGGGCAAGAAATTCAAACATTGCCACGGACGTCTGGCCTAAGGTTTTGCCTCTGTTTTGACAAACATTCCTCGCATCAGGGTCATACCCTGGCCCTGATGATGCGCGATCAATGCTTCGAACGATTCCGTTTGAAGGGACAAGATCATGCTGCGAAAAAAGGAAATTCTGACTGCGGTTGCTGCACTGGGCTGTGCAATTGGCATCGGATTTATCATGCAGAACTCCGAATCTGCACAGGCATTCTACGGTCCGACGGAAATTGAGCGGCCGGAAGACATGCCAGAACTCAAAGGGGCGTCAGCGGCGAATGCTCTGCTGAATGTGCAGGAAATCACGCTGACCTCCGCAGAATTTGAAACTGGTATAGAACTGCCACAGCCCGATGCCGAGGTTATGACTGTTTCGACGCCACCCAGCGCCCTGACTGAACCACAGATGTACGGTGCTGCCGAAGCGACGCCTTCACCTGCCTGCGATATCACCGCATCGGCCCGCCCTGTCGCGGCAGCGATGGTTGATCTGAACATGCAGGCGGCCTGCTTGCCCAACGAACGGGTCACTGTCCACCACAACGGCATGATCTTTACGGTGACCACATCGGACGCGGGTGAAATCTCGCTTCGGGTTCCGGCCTTGGCGCAGGAAGCGGTGTTCATCCTTGCCTTCACAAATGGTGAGGGGGCCGTGGCCCAGACCACTGTGGAAGAACTGGCGAATTTTGACCGCTCTGTTTTGCAGTGGAAAGGCAACACAGGCTTTCAAATCCACGCCCGCGAGTTTGGTGCGGATTACGGATCGGACGGCCATTTGTGGGACGGTGCGCCGGGTGAGATTGCGGATGCGGTAACCGGCAGCGGCGGTGTGCTGACACGTCATGGCGACATGCAGGCGGCTGATCTGCTGCTGGCAGAGGTCTATAGCTTCCCGAAGGCGCATAACGCCCGCAGCGGCAGCATTGCCCTGAGCGTGGAGACCGAGGTGACAGAGGCGAATTGTGGCCTTGAGATCGAGGCACAGTCGCTGGAAATTCAACCCGACGGCAGCATCAAAACGCAGAATTTGATCCTGCCGGTGCCTGATTGTGATGCCGAAGGCAGCTTTCTGGTGTTGAATAATTTGCTGCAAGACCTGAAAGTCGCTGGCAGATAACACATACCACCGAGGTCCTATGATCATCCTGAAACGTGCGGCGGTCTTCGCCGCACTTTTGCTGTTCTCTGCTGTCTCCGCGATGGCACAAGACGTCACGCTCAGCTCGCGTGATGGTAAGGTCGAATTGAGCGGCACGCTTCTGGGCTTTGATGGCGAATTTTACCGCCTGTCCACCGATTATGGCGAGTTGACCGTCGACGGCTCTGGTGTGTCATGCACCGGTCCGGGCTGCCCGAACCTGCAAGATTTTATTGCCGAAGTTGAGATGTCTGGCTCTGCGACCATGGGTGCGGTTTTGATGCCGGCGCTTGTTGAAGCCTTCGCGCAGCGCAGCGGTTATTCAGTGAAGCGTGAAGATGTCGACAGCACCCGGTTCGTTTTATCGTTGACCGATACCGGCAGTGGTAAGCTGGCTGCGCGATTCGGGTTTCGCGCCAGCAACACTGATGAAGGCTTTGCTGATCTGCTTGCGGATGAGGCGGATATTGTGATGGCCTTGCGTGAAATCCGCCCTGCTGAACGGAAATTGGCACGTGAGGCTGGCATGGGTGACCTTACAGGCCCAAACCGCAGCCGGGTGCTGGCGCTGGATGCCGTTGTCCCTGTTGTCGCGGCGGGCAACCCATTGCGCGACATCTCACCCCAGAAACTGGCGCAGGTATTTGCCGGCGAGATCACCAATTGGAATGTCCTGGGCGGACCGGATGCGCCCATTGACCTGCATCTGCCGGATGAGGCAAGCGGGCTGTCGCAGGCTATCGAAGATCAGGTCATGAAGCCGTCGAAACTTGAACTTTCGCCAAGCGCCATTCGACATCCTGTGCCTGCACAAATCGCGCAGGCAGTGGCAAAGGATACCTTGGCCATTGGCTTGACCAGCTTTGCCGAACAGCACAACACACGGGTTTTGACATTGGGCGGCTCCTGTGGATTTGCGTTGAATGCCAGTCGCAGGACAATAAAAACCGAAGATTATCCGCTGACGGCACCGATGTTCCTGTATTTCCCGGCACGGCGCCTGCCTCTGATTGCCCGCGAGTTTCTTGCATTTTCACGCAGTGGCGCTGCGCAAAACGTTATTCGGCGTGCTGGCTTTGTGGATCAAGCGCCGGAAGAGATCCCGATCGCTGTGCAGGGCAACCGTTTTGCCAATGCCATCACAGTTGCAGGGCCAGAGATTACGCTGGAAGAAATCCAGCGTATGGTGGCCACCCTGTCCCCAATGACGCGGCTGACAACCTCGTTTCGGTTTGAGACAGGGTCGATCCGTCTTGACGCGCAATCGCGGTCAAATGTTCAACAGCTTGCCCGTGCGCTGGAACAAGGGCGGTATGATGCGCGCCAGATCCTGTTTGTTGGATTCAGTGATGGGCAGGGGGCGGCAAAACCTAACCGCGATATCGCCCTGCGCCGGGCAGAGGCCGTCATGCGCGGTGTCAGCGCCGCGGCAGTGACCGCCAATCTAGAGCGTGTCGCTCTTGGGGTAGATGCCTTTGGTGAAGCGATGCCCATGGCTTGTGATGACACAAGCTGGGGCCGTCAGGCAAACCGGCGGGTCGAGGTCTGGGTACGTTAAAGATACCCTTCCGAGCGGAAGCTAAGTTCAGTTGATTTCCCAATGATCAGATGGTCATGCAGCGACAGTCCCAGTGCATCGCAGGCGCGGGCTACTTGTTCGGTCATTTGGATGTCGGAAACGGAAGGGGTCGGATCACCCGAGGGATGGTTGTGTACAAGGATCAGCGCAGAAGCGTTGAGTTCCAGCGCCCGCTTTGCGACCTCGCGCGGATAGACGGGTACATGGTCCACGGTACCCTGGCCCTGTGCCTCATCCGCAATCAAAACGTTCTTGCTGTCCAGGAAGAGCACGCGAAACTGCTCCGTTTCGCGGTGGGCCATCTTGGTGTGGCAATAGGTCAGCAGGTCATCCCAGCTTGACACGATCTGACGCTGCATCACCTTGGCACGGGCCAGTCGTTGTGCGGTCGCTTCGACGATTTTGAGCTCGACAACAACATCTTCAGTCACGCCATCAGTTTCCAGCAACCGCCCCTCTGGGGCAGAGATGACGCGGTTGAAGTCTCCGAACCGCTCTATCAGCGCATTGGCCAAGGGTTTGACGTTGCCCTGTGGAATCGCACGAAACAGCACCAGCTCCAGCAGTTCGTAATCCGGGATCGCATCGGCACCGCCAGCCATGAACCGTGCCCGCAGCCGTTGGCGGTGATCCCTGAGGTAAGAGGGTTTGGTCACTGCAATTGGTCGGATGTTGTCGAAACTGTCCAACAAGAATGGCAGCGCTTGTTCGGCAAAATGTGTCATATGCACAGGTTGTGCAAACATGGTTAGGATTCGGTTAAGGTGGCAAGAGTAAGACACCCAGCTTGCAGGCTGGGTGTCATGCAAAATGCTTAGCCCTTCATCGAATCCCAGAAAGATTTGACGCTTGAGAAAAAGCTGCTGCTTTCGGGATTGTTTTCCGAAGACAGATCTTCAAACTCTTTCAACAGTTCCTTTTGGCGGCTGGTCAGGTTCACCGGGGTTTCCACCGCAAGTTCGATGATCATATCACCCACACCGCCGCCGCGCAGTGGTGGCATACCTTTGCCACGCAGACGCATCTGGCGGCCGGACTGGCTGCCGCCGGGGATTTGAACGCGGCCACGCCCGCCGTCGATTGTGGGCACCTCGATATTGCCACCCAATGCAGCGGTGCTCATCGAGACAGGCACACGGCAGAACAGGTTTGGCCCATCGCGTTCGAACAAGTCATGCTCGGCCACTTCGATAAAGATATAAAGGTCGCCGGATGGCCCGCCGCGCATGCCCGCTTCGCCTTCGCCAGCCAGACGGATGCGGGTGCCGGTTTCAACACCCGCAGGGATGTTGACGCTGAGCGAACGCTCTTTCTCGGTACGGCCTGCACCACGACATGTTTTGCACGGGTTCTTGACGATCTGGCCCATGCCGGAACAGGTCGGGCAGGTGCGTTCGACGGTAAAGAAACCCTGCTGTGCGCGAACTTTGCCCATACCAGAACAGGTTGGACATGTGGTGGGTTCAGCGCCACCTTCTGCGCCAGAGCCGGAGCAGCTGTCACATTGCACGGATGTTGGCACGTTGATGGACTTCTGCATACCTGCATAAGCGTCTTCCAGGGAGATGCGCAGATTGTAACGCAGGTCAGCACCGCGTGCGGCACGGCGTCCACCGCCGCCGCCACGCTGGCCCATGAAATCGCCAAACAGGTCGTCGAAAACATCCGAGAAGGCAGAGCCAAAGTCACCCTGACCGCCGCCCATACCACCGCCGGGACGTCCGCCACCGCCGCCCATGCCACCTTCAAAGGCTGCATGACCATAGCGATCATAGGCCGCCTTTTTGTCGGGGGCTTTCAGGACGTCATAGGCCTCGTTGGCCTCTTTGAACTGTGCTTCAGCGTTGGGATTGTCAGAATTGCGGTCGGGATGCAGTTCCTTGGCTTTCTTGCGAAACCCTTTTTTGATCTCATCCGCTGACGCGCCCTTGGCGACGCCAAGCACTTCATAATAATCACGTTTTGCCATGGATCAGGTCCTTTACAAGGAACGTGAAGGGCCGGCCCGTCAAATCGGACCGGCCCATATCACGTGTTCCGCCTACGATTAAGAAGTGCGTTTGTCGTCGTCGAGGTCTTCGAATTCGGCGTCGACAATATCGTCATCCACCGGTCCGCCTTGCTCGTCCGCGGCAGCGGCCATATCGTCTTCACTGGCTTCGGCCGATGCCTTGTAGATGGCCTCGCCCAGCTTCATTGCCGCCTCGGTGACGTTCTGAATACCGGATTTGATTTTGCCGGCATCGTCTGTTTCCAGCTCGTCTTTCAGCGCCGCGATGGCCAGTTCGATCGCTTCAACCGTAGTTGGATCGACCTTGTCGGAATGCTCTTCCACAGACTTTTCGGTCGAGTGGATCAAGCTTTCTGCCTGGTTCTTCGCTTCGATCAGCTCGCGACGGTCCTTATCCGCTTCGGCGTTCTCTTCGGCGTCTTTCACCATCTGCTCGATATCCGCATCCGACAAACCACCAGAAGCCTGGATCGTGATCTTCTGCTCTTTGCCGGTACCCTTATCAAGCGCACCAACCGCAACGATACCGTTGGCGTCGATGTCAAACGTCACCTCGATCTGTGGCATGCCACGTGGGGCAGGCGGGATGTTTTCAAGGTTGAAGGCGCCGAGGATCTTGTTGTCGGCAGCCATCTCACGCTCACCCTGGAACACGCGGATCGTCACGGCGTTCTGGTTGTCTTCGGCGGTCGAGAAAACCTGAGATTTTTTCGTTGGGATCGTGGTGTTACGGTCGATCAGACGGGTAAAGACACCGCCAAGGGTTTCAATACCCAGGGACAATGGCGTTACGTCCAGCAGAACAACGTCTTTGACGTCGCCTTGCAGAACACCGGCCTGAATTGCAGCACCAAGGGCCACAACTTCGTCAGGGTTTACACCTTTGTGCGGCTCCTTGCCGAAGAATTTTGTCACTTCCTCAACAACGCGCGGCATGCGGGTCATACCACCAACCAGAACAACTTCGTCGATGTCGGATGCGGACAGGCCGGCATCTTTCAACGCTTCCTTACAAGGCTTCATGGACGCTTTGATCAGGTCGCCAACAAGGCTTTCCAGTTTGGCGCGGGTCAGCTTCATCACCATGTGCAACGGTGAACCGTCGGAACCCATGGAGATAAACGGCTGGTTGATCTCTGTCTGGCTGGCGCTGGACAGTTCAATCTTGGCCTTTTCTGCCGCTTCCTTCAGACGCTGGAGCGCCATCTTGTCTTTGGTCAGGTCAACGCCGTTGGTCTTTTTGAACTCATCCGCAAGGTAGTTCACGATGCGCATGTCAAAGTCTTCACCGCCAAGGAAAGTGTCGCCGTTGGTGGATTTCACTTCGAACAGACCATCGTCGATTTCGAGGATGGTAACGTCGAATGTACCACCACCAAGGTCATAAACTGCGATGGTTTGTGTCTGCTCTTTGTCCAGACCATAGGCCAGGGCAGCAGCAGTTGGTTCGTTGATGATGCGTAGTACTTCAAGGCCGGCAATCTTCCCGGCGTCTTTGGTGGCTTGACGCTGGGCGTCGTTGAAATAGGCAGGAACGGTGATAACCGCCTGTGTCACATCCTCGCCCAGATAGGACTCGGCTGTTTCTTTCATCTTACCCAAGATGAACGCAGAGATTTGCGAAGGCGAATACTTTTCGCCACGTGCTTCTACCCATGCGTCGCCGTTACCGCCGTCGATCACATTGAAGGGGAGGTTCTTTTTGTCCTTTGCCAGATCCGCATCGTCATTGCGACGACCGATCAGACGTTTCACACCGAAAATCGTGTTGTCGGGGTTTGTGACAGCCTGACGTTTTGCAGGCTGGCCTACCAGACGTTCGTCGTCAGTGAAGGCGACGATAGAGGGTGTGGTCCGTGCGCCTTCGGCGTTTTCGATCACGCGAGGCTGGCTGCCGTCCATGATGGCGATACAGCTGTTTGTTGTTCCAAGGTCAATACCAATTACTTTGGCCATGTTTTCGATCCCTTTTCTTCGTTAAGGCGATGACACGAGGCATGAGGCCCGTTATGGCACCTTTGCCCCGATCTGTTGACACTGAAAGCAACAGGCTTTCAGCGGTTCGGTGGGTATATAAGGAGCGGTGTTCAGGCTCGCAAGCGCTGCCACCCCCGAGAAATGAGGAATCTGCACCGATTTTTCAGAAATTAGCGCAGAACAGGGGTGTTATGACCAAATTAACGCTGCGGGGCTTTGTTATTCACAAGGGGTTGCTGGATCTGCCGGCACAGCACGCGCTGGTGAAGGCGGTGCGCGGCGTGGTGCGATCGGCACCTTTGTTCCGGCCGGACACCCCCCAAGGCAAACAAATGTCGGTTCGGATGACGGCGGCGGGGAAATACGGCTGGTATTCGGATCGGGCTGGATATCGCTATGTCTCCAACCATCCCAACGGCGCTTCCTGGCCCGCAATCCCTTCCCAAATTCTAGAGATCTGGGATCAGGTGACCGGGCTGGACCGACAGCCAGAGTGTTGTTTGATTAACTATTACGTACCTGATGCTCGGATGGGCATGCATCAGGACAAGGATGAAGCAGATTTTCAATGGCCGGTTCTGTCCGTGTCCCTGGGCGATGATGCGCTATTTCGGATTGGTAATGTGACGCGAGGCGGCAAAACTGAATCTGTCTGGCTGCAATCGGGAGATGTTGTGGTGATGGGGGGTGAGGCCCGCCTTGCCTATCATGGTGTAGACCGGCTGCGCGCCGGTTCATCCCGTTTGCTGCCCAAAGGCGGGCGGGTCAATCTGACATTGCGGGTGGTGGAATAGCGGCTAGCGCCGTGCATTCCAGCTGAGTGAGGCATGTCTGCGGGTATAGAACTCGCCCATCAGCCCAATCATAATCAGCACAATCGCAACCCAAAAGGCATATTCCCAGTTTGAATAGCGCGGATTGTAGTTGATAAATGCAAACCCCCGCGCTTGGTCGATGGTATGAAACAGTGGGTTCCAGTCAAACATCGCCAACATATAACCGGGCAGGGTATTGGCAACGAACATCTTGCCGGATGCCAGCATGTTCGCCCGTTGGTATAATTGAGAGGCAAGGGCCACGAATGCAGGAAACCAGGGCTTAATCGCCAGAAACACCAGACCAAGTGAACATCCGGTAAACCACGACAGCACAACCATCAGGAACGCATTGACGGGTTGATCAATGCTGATCGGGCTCCACGCGACGTGATAGGCGAATAAAACCAGAAATAGCGAAAGCACTTGAATATAAAGTGCCCCCAAAGCCCCCGATAGAATGGCGATGATCGTGTTCATCGGGGCGTGTTGCATCATCGGACTGGCGGGCCCTTCTGCTCCCATGACTGATCCGATGGCCTTGATATGGGTCAGATAAAGGAAAATGCCCGTCATCAGGTAGACCAGAAAATCACCGCGGATCGCAGCGCCTTTCGCACCCAGAATTGTGAACATGAGATAAAATGCAGCGACGAACATCGCCGTTTGCATGACATTAATGCCAATCGCGATGAACGCATTATTGTGTTGTTTGCGCACACTGCGCACAATCGAATGGTACACCAACTCTGCCATAGAGAGCACAATTGATATGCCACCCTTGGGTTTCCGCTTGGATTGAAACATCACTGCTGCCCTTTGACAAAGCCTACTGTTGCACGGAATTCTTGCTGTTCCGTTACGCTGACAGCATAAGGTGGAAGAAAGCCCCGATCAACTAAAGCCTAAAGGTATGCCTTGTATGGATTATGAGAACCTAGTGACTGTGATGCGAAAACTATCATTGCAGGCCGGCGACAAGATCATGGAGATCTACGGTCAGGACGATTTTGACGTGAAATCCAAATCCGACGACAGCCCGGTCACCGCTGCGGATGAAGCTGCGGATGCGATCATTAGCGCGGGCCTGCGTGCCGCGTTTCCTGATGTGATGCTGGTCACCGAAGAGCAATCTGCCACCCATAGCGCCAAGGGGGACACGTTTTTGATTGTCGATCCATTGGATGGCACAAAAGAATTCATTCACCGGCGCGGCGATTTCACCGTGAATATCGCGCTGGTTGAAAACGGCAAACCGACCCGCGGTGTTGTCTATGCGCCCGCAAAGTCGCGGATGTTCTTTACCCAAGCGAACGGGCAGTCTGTGGAGGAAACCGGGGATTTTGACAAGGGTACTGTGGGCGCAGTGACGCCGATATCGGTCTCTGATGCGAATAATTCCGCGCTCGTTGTGGTGGCGTCAAAGTCACATCGTGATCAGGCAACAGATGACTATATCGCCAAATATGATGTCGCTGACATGACCAGTGCCGGATCGTCACTAAAGTTCTGTCTGGTTGCCACCGGCGAGGCGGATATCTACCCCCGTCTTGGCCGGACAATGGAGTGGGATACCGCCGCAGGGCATGCCGTTTTGCTGGGTGCGGGTGGCGATGTGGTGCGGTTTGATGATCACACCCCCTTGACCTATGGCAAACCCGATTTTGCCAATCCGTTCTTTATTGCCCATGCGCCTTCCGCTGCGCTGAAGCCCGCCTGATGTCGGTTCTTATCGCCATCCCCGCCCGCTTTGCCTCGACGCGTTATCCGGGCAAGCCGCTTGTCGAGCTTAAGGGGGCCACCGGCAAATCGCTGTCCCTGATCGAACGTTCCTGGCAGGCTGCCTGTGCCGTGAATGGGGTTGATCGTGTTGTGGTCGCCACAGATGATGACCGTATCAAAGACGCGGCAGAGGCCTTTGGTGCTGAAGTTGTCATGACCTCAAGCGAATGCGCAAATGGCACCGAACGCTGTGCCGAGGCGCATGCCGCTTTGGGCAGTGGGTTTGACATCGTTGTCAACCTGCAAGGGGATGCGCCCCTGACGCCGCATTGGTTTATCGAAAGCCTTGTACAGGGTCTGAAATCAGCACCTGATGCCGAGATCGCAACACCGGTGCTGCGCTGCGACGGGGCGACATTGAATTCGCTGTTGGCAGATCGCAAAGCCGGGCGCGTTGGCGGTACAACCGCGGTTTTTGCCACCGATCACAGTGCGATGTATTTTTCGAAAGAGGTCGTGCCATTCACATCTAAACCCTATTCAGAGACTGATATGACCCCTGTGTTCCACCATGTCGGAGTTTATGCTTATCGCCCTGACGCACTGGTGGCTTACCCGTCCTGGCCAACTGGCCCGCTTGAGCAGCTGGAGGGCTTGGAGCAGTTGCGGTTTATGGAAAACGGACGTTCCGTTCTGTGTGTTGAGGTGCAGGCGAACGGGCGCGAATTCTGGGAATTGAATAACCCTGAAGATGTGCCAAAAATAGAGTCTATGATGGCAAAAATGGGTCTTGAATGACGCATCTACCGGTCAGCGTTGTTATTGTCAGTCGGGACCGTCCCGACGCATTAAGGCGCTGTTTGATGGGTGTTGTACAACTGCAGTACCCAAGTTTTGAGGTGGTGGTGGTCAGTGATCCGGCTGGCATCAAAACGGCACAGGACCTGCCGTTTGCCGCCGACCTGAAGCTGGTGCCGTTTGACGAGCCGAACATATCGGCAGCAAGAAACCTTGGCATTGTTGAATCCGCTGGTGATATAGTTGCCTTTATCGACGATGATGCTGTGCCAGAACCACAATGGCTGCACCATCTGGTGGCACCGGCCCTGCAAAGTGACGTGGCTGGGATGGGCGGCTTTGTGCGGGGGCGCAACGGGATTTCATACCAGTGGAAGGCGCGCAGCCTTGATCGCTTTGGCGAGGCGCATGCATTGGATCTGCAGAATGACGTGCCTGTGGTGCTGCATCCGCCCAAAGGGCGGGCGGTCAAGACCGAAGGCACAAATATGGCCGTTCGCCGCGATGTTTTGATTGAGTTGGGCGGCTTTGATCCGGCGTTTCACTATTTTCTGGACGAGACGGATCTGAACATGCGGCTGGCCCGCGCAGGTCATGCAACAGCGCTGGTGCCTCTGGCAGAGGTGCACCACGGGTTTGCTGCCAACCGGATGCGCAGCACAAACCGGGTCCCGCGCGACCTGTTTGAAATCGGTGCCAGCTGGGCCGTATTTCAGCGCAAACATGTTGCGATTGCGGACAGGGAGGCACACTGGCGGCAGCTGCGGATGGCAGAGCGGCAAAGATTGCTGCGCCACTTGGTCACCGGCGGGCTGGAGCCGCGATCAGTACGCCAGTTGATGGGCCGGCTGGATCTTGGCTATGGCGAAGGGCGTGACCGCGATCTGACCCCGGTGAAGCTGGCCGCCCATCCGGCAGCGCCTTTCAAAAGCTTTCCGATGCACCCGCGCAAATCGGTTTTGTTGCCCTCTCGCCCTCTGACATTTCGCAAAGACCTGCAAACCGCTGCGGAGAGGGTGAAAAATGGCGAAATCGTCACCCTGATCAGCCTGTCATATAGTGCTATGTATCACCAACTGTCGCTGAATGATGCCGGAGTTTGGGTGCAGCGCGGCGGGCTTTTTGGTAAATCGGACCGGACAGAGCCGCTATGTCGTATGACAACAAGGTCACGGCGGCTTGAAAAGGAACAAAGACGCGTTGCCAGACAGCGTGGTTTCAGCAAAGACTGAGGCAACAGAAGCTGGGACGACCCAGGATAGAGAAGATGGCATAAGCCACATTGAAATGTATTGAGGACGAGATGCGTAAAAAGGTTACAAAAGCGATATTTCCGGTGGCCGGGATGGGCACGCGGTTTTTGCCCGCGACCAAATCGGTGCCCAAGGAAATCATGACCCTCGTTGACCGACCATTGGTCCAATACGCGATTGATGAGGCCCGTGCCGCAGGGATCAAGGAATTCATCTTTGTCACCTCGCGTGGCAAGGGCGCGTTGGAAGACTACTTTGATCTGGCCCCGCAACTGGAACAGGAACTGCGCAAGAAGGGCAAGACAGAGCTGTTGGATATTCTGAAGTCCACCAATATGGACAGCGGCGCGATTGCCTATGTGCGTCAGCATAAGGCGCTGGGCCTTGGACATGCGGTCTGGTGTGCGCGGAGGTTGATCGGCAATGAACCCTTTGCGGTGATGTTGCCTGACGATGTGATCGCGGCGGAAAAACCCTGCTTGCAGCAGATGGTCGAAGCCTATGCCGAGACTGGCGGCAATATGGTTGCGGCGATGGAAGTGGCCCCGGAACGTGCCTCTTCCTACGGGGTTCTGGATATTTCGGATGATGATGGCGAACTGGTCAAGGTCAAAGGCATGGTGGAAAAGCCGCCAGTGGGCGAAGCGCCGTCAAACCTTGCGGTGATCGGGCGCTATATTCTGTCGCCCAGCGTTCTGCAAAACCTCAACAAAATGAAATCGGGCTCCGGTGGTGAAATCCAGCTGACCGACGCAATTGCGCAGGACATCGAAAAAGAGAACAATGTGCATGGTTATCGTTTTCGCGGTCAGCGCTTTGATTGTGGCTCTAAATCAGGGTTTTTGCAGGCAACCGTATCCTTTGGGCTGGCACGTGAAGAACTGCGGGATGATCTGCGGACCTATCTGAAAAGTATTATGTTAGACGGCGACACCTAAAGCGAGGAGCCGACGCTATGGCCTATGTATTGGTGACCGGTGGTGCAGGCTATATCGGTTCGCATGCCTGCAAGGCATTGAAGGCCGCAGGGTATACGCCTGTCACCTTCGATAACCTTGTAACAGGCTGGCGGGATGCGGTGAAATTCGGCCCCTTTGAACAGGGTGATTTACTGGATCGGGTCAGGTTAGACTCTGTTTTTGCGCAATATGAACCCATCGCTGTAATGCACTTCGCGGCGCTTAGTCTGGTTGGCGAATGCATGCTGGATCCCGGTCTCTACTGGCGTAACAACGTTGCCGGATCGCTGAACCTAATCGAAGCGGCTGTGGCAGCAGGATGCCTGAATTTTGTCTTTTCATCGACTTGTGCCACCTACGGGGATCAGGACAATGTTGTGTTGGACGAAGACAGCGCCCAGATGCCAATCAACGCCTATGGTGCCTCCAAACGTGCGATTGAGGACATGTTGCACAATTTTGAAACCGCCCACGGATTGCGCCATGTGATTTTTCGCTATTTCAATGTGGCCGGTGCGGACCCGGATGGTGAGGTGGGCGAGTTTCACCGGCCAGAGACACATCTGGTCCCGCTGATGTTGGATGCGATTGATGGCAAACGCGATGCCTTGACAATTTTCGGCACTGATTACGATACGCCCGATGGCACCTGTATCCGGGACTATGTGCATGTCTGTGACTTGGTGGAAGCCCATGTTTTGGGGCTGAAATGGCTGTCTGATGAAAGGGGCAGTCGGGTGTTCAATCTTGGCACTGGCACCGGTTTTTCAGTGCGGGAAGTTGTGGATCAAAGCCATGCGGTGACCAACAGGCCGGTGCCTTGTCATGAAGGGCCGCGTCGTCCGGGGGATTGTACGAAACTGGTTTCAGGGTCCACGCGGGCGATGGCGGAACTGGGCTGGAACCCTCACAGATCAACGATGAAACAGATGATCACAGATGCATGGAGATGGCACCAATCCGGCCATTACGAGGCCTGATATGCCTGCTGCGCGGCTGCTTGATCTGACAAGGAGCCTGCGCCGCGCAGGTCGTATGGCGACAGGTGTGGACCGCGTCGAACGCGCCTATCTGGATCACTTCGTCAGCGATGAATTGCCAGCGTTTGGATTGATACGAACGGTGTTTGGCTATGTCCTGTTGGATCGTGCTGGGATGATCGCTTTTCGCGAGCGCCTGAGTGGGACGGTCAACTGGGGACACGCCAGCGTTTTGTCAAGATTGCCAAAAGGGCGAGATCAGGCTCTGATACGGGCAGAATCCGACATACGTCGCCTTGCAGTGGCGCGGTGCCTGCCCCTGCGGTTGGACCGGATGTTGCAAACTCACCTGCCGTCTGACTTTGCCTATTTCAACATCGGGCACAGCAACCTCACAGAGCGGGTCCTTCAGAGTGTCAAATCGGCGTCTGGGTCTATTGATGTGATGATCCATGACGTTATCCCGCTGGAGCACCCTGAGTATCAGCGGCCCGGCACAACCATGCCCTTTCGGGACAAGCTGCAGCGGGTGCGCAGTCATGCCGACAGGATCATCTACAATTCGCTAGACACCTGCCAGCGTGCCGAGGCGATGATGCAGGCGTGGGGGCCGTTGCCAAGGGGCGTTGTGGCACATCTGGGCGCAAGTGCGGCTGTACCCATGCGGGCTGAGCTACCGGATGGCCTGACCCCTGCGCGACCCTATTTTGTTGTGGTTGGCACGATCGAGCCCCGTAAGAACCACCAGTTTCTGCTGGATATCTGGCAGGAGCTTGGCCGTGATGCGCCGCCGTTGTTAATCTGTGGCAGTCGTGGCTGGAACAATGAGGCGGTATTTGCGCGACTGGATGCACTACCGCCTGACAGTCCGGTGAAAGAGCTACCAAACCTCAGTGACGGTGCCCTTGCCACCCTTGTCGCAGGCAGTGCCGGGCTGCTTTTTCCAAGCCATGCAGAGGGGTTTGGCCTGCCGCCTATTGAGGCATTGCAGCTGCGAACGCGTGTTTTATGCAACGATTTGGCGGTATTGCGGGAAATTATTGGCGATCACGCATCATTTGCCCCTGTTTTTGACCAAGAATTATGGGTAAAAACAATCGAATGTTGGAAAAACACACCGCCAAATGCAACCAAAGAATCCGTCTTTGTAGGTCCAAATTGGGCTGATCATTTCAAGACCGTGTTAAGGTTAAGATGATATCGCACAAACGAGCGGTGTATTTCCGAAGGCAAAAGGTGGTGTTTGGGCATTTTTCGGTCATACGGGCTGAGGCTTCAACGTAAGCGTTGGCGCATCCGGGCGATTAGAAAACGCCGGGAACTCAAGCGGGTTGCAATCCGTACGGGACAGATCCGTTCGGATGACCTTTTGCTGTTCTGTACCCAGCGCAACGAAGGCATCCGGCTGCCCTATTTCCTTGAATACTATCGCAAGATGGGCGTGGGCCATTTCTTTTTCGTGGACAATGACAGTGATGATGGTTCGCTGGATTACCTCGCGGACCAACCCGACGTGTCTGTCTGGAGCACCAAGGCCAGCTATAAGCGGGCCCGTTTTGGCGTTGACTGGCTGAACTGGCTGCAGATGAAATTCGCCCATGGCCATTGGGTGCTGACCGTTGATCCCGACGAATTTTTGGTATTCCCGTTCTGTGATACACGACCATTGCGGGCGTTGACGGATTGGCTGGATGCCTCGTCGATTAAATCGTTTTCGGCAATGTTGCTGGATATGTACCCAAAGGGGCGGCTGGATGAACAGCCTTACCAGTCCGGCCAGAATCCGATTGATATTGCCTGCTGGTTTGACAGCGGCAACTACACCATTTCGCGCAACCACAGCTTTGGCAATCTGTGGATTCAGGGCGGCCCGCGCAGCCGCGTCTTTTTTCCTGATGATCCGGCCAAGGCACCCGCGCTGAACAAGGTGCCGCTGGTCAAATGGGACAAGCGGTATGCCTATGTCAGTTCGACGCATATGCTGCTGCCGCGCGGTCTTAATCAGGTTTACGATGAATGGGGCGGTGAAAAAGCCTCGGGTGTTTTGCTGCATGCCAAGTTTCTGGATACCTTTGGCGAAAAAGCCAGAGAGGAGCTGGAGCGCAGCCAGCATTATGCCGGATCTGTTGAATACAAAGCCTATGCCGAGCGGATCAAAGAAGATCCGCAGCTGTGGTGCAAATGGTCGGAACGCTACATCAACTGGCGTCAGCTTGAAATTCTGGGGCTCATGTCCAAAGGAAACTGGGCATGAACGTCGGGATTGTCATGCTGGTGCATACAGCACTTGGCCGGGCAGAGCAGGTGGCGCGGCATTGGTCCGCTGCGGGGTGTCCGGTTGTGATCCATGTGGACAAAGTGGTGGATCGAAAGACCTATGAGAGTTTTGTTACCGCCCTGTCCGATCTGGAACATGTGACATTCAGCAAGAGATACCGCTGTGAATGGGGAACATGGGGCATTGTGCAAGCGACGCAGGCCGCGTCGGAACAGATGTTGGCACAATACGCGCAGGTGCGGCACGTCTATCTGGCGTCCGGTTCCTGTCTGCCGCTGCGTCCGGTGCAAGAGCTTCTGGACTACCTTGGCGAGCGCCCGCATACGGATTTCATCGAAAGCGCAACCACTTCCGAGGTGCCTTGGACCGTTGGCGGGTTGGATGAAGAACGTTTTACTCTGCGGTTCCCTGTCTCCTGGAAACGCAATCGATATCTTTTTGATCTTCTGGTGAACACCCAGCGGTCGCTGGGTCTGCAGCGCAAGATGCCCAATGGTATTGTGGCACATATGGGGTCGCAGTGGTGGTGTCTGTCGCGGCGTACCTTATCAGCGATCCTGCAAGATCCAGAGCGCCCGACCTATGACCGGTTTTTCAAACATGTCTGGATCCCTGACGAGAGTTATTTTCAGACCCTCGCGCGGCATTATTCCAGCAATATCGAAAGCCGCTCGCTGACCCTGTCCAAGTTCGATTTTCAGGGCAAGCCGCATATTTTCTATGATGACCACCTGCAATTGCTGCGCCGCTCTGATTGTTTTGTCGCGCGCAAAATCTGGCCCTATGCGGATCGGCTCTATGCGGCCTTTCTGACGGATGCTGCCGGCGCGATGAAAAAGACCGAACCGAATCCGGGCAAAATTGACCGCATCTTTTCCAAAGCGGTGGAACGCCGGACTCGAGGGCGATCGGGGCTTTATATGCAAAGCCGTTTCCCGAATGAAGACTGGGAAAACGGCGTGACGGCTGCGCCCTATTCGATGTTTCAGGGCTTTGCCGAGTTGTTTGAGAACTTTGAACCCTGGCTGGCTGCGGCCACCGGTGCCCGGGTGCATGGGCATCTGTTTGCCAAGGACAAAGTGTATTATGCGGACGGGCAAAATGCGATCAACGGGGCGCTTTCTGACAGTGCGGTGCTGCGCGACTATAATGGCCGGGGGTTCTTGACCAATCTGATCTGGAACACCCGTGGTGAACGCCAGTGTTTCCAATTTGGGCCTGCGGATAATCAGGACATCTGCTGGCGGGTGGCGAAAGATCCAAATGCGCAGATTTCGGTGATCACCGGTGCCTGGGCTGTCCCGCTGTTTCGATCTAACCGCGATTTTGCTGATATTCGGGCGATTGCTGCGAACCTGCAAAAGCTGGAAAGCGAACATATGGATATCCTGCGTTCGCCCTATACCAAGGCGCGGGTGCGCATCTGGACGATGGCCGAATTTATCGAGGCCCCGATGGAACCCTTGCAAGGGATTCTGGATGAGATCGGCCGTACCAAGCTAAGCCGGCTTTCCGAAGCGCCCAAGATGGTGGATCTGGCCGGTTTTGGTCAATTCCTGCAAAATCTTAAGAATCAGGGCATGCACCCCTATCTGATGGGTGATTTCCCTGTGGAGCGCGGTGTCGCGGCCACGCCCAAGGCGCAACGCAAACCCTATCTGGTGCAATAGCATGTCCCCCAAGTTCCAAAGCTTTGTTGTCTTTGCAGAGATGCGGACCGGATCGAATTTCCTTGAGGCAAACCTGAATGCCTTTGATGGCATCATTTGCCACGGGGAGGCGTTTAACCCCCATTTCATCGGCTACCCCAACAATGCACCAATCCTTGGTGTTGACCTGGAGGCGCGTGATGCGGACCCGACGCTGTTGCTCTCGGCGATCCGGGGCGATACCGCGCGGCTAAACGGATTTCGGTACTTTCATGACCACGACCCGCGCGTGTTCGATGCCATCATCGATGATGATACATGTGCCAAGATCATTCTGACCCGCAATCCGGTGGAAAGTTATGTCAGCTGGAAGATCGCGCAGGAAACCGGACAGTGGAAACTGACCGATATGAAAGCGCATAAGGCGGCGCAGGCGCAGTTTGATGCAAAAGAGTTTTCTACCCACCTTGAGGCGCTTCAGGCCTTTCAGCTTACCCTGTTGAACCGTTTGCAAACCACTGGGCAGACGGCGTTCTATGTGGCCTATGAAGACCTGCAAAATGTCGATGTGATGAACGGGCTGGCAAGGTTTCTGGGCGTGGACGCAAGGCTGGATGCCCTGGATCAAAGCCTGAAGAAACAGAACCCAAGCCCGATTTCTGCCAAGGTCCGCAACTATGATGAGATGAGCACGGCACTGGCGCAGCTGGATCGGTTTGATCTGACCAGAACCCCCAACTTTGAGCCGCGCCGCGGGCCGGTTGTGCCGTCCTACGTTGCCGCTGCGGATAGTGGGTTATTGTATTTGCCGCTGCGGTCAGGCCCACATGAGTCTGTTATGAAATGGCTGGCTGAACTGGATGGGGTGGCAAGGTCCGATTTGCAGACCAAAATGACCCAAAAAGACCTGCGTCAGTGGAAACGCAAACACCCCGGTCACCGCAGTTTTACCGTTCTGCGCCATCCGGTGCAGCGCGCGCATGATGCGTTTTGCCGACACATCCTGCCGGTTGACAAGGGCAGCTATGTCCAACTGCGCAAGACCATGATGCGGCGATATAAAATGCCTCTGCCAGAGAACGGCCCGGATGGGGGTTACGATCTGACGGCGCATCGCAGTGCATTCATCGCCTTTCTCAAGTTCCTGAAGGGTAACCTGACCGGGCAGACCGCCATCCGTGTCGATGCGGCATGGTGTACCCAGGCACAGGCCATTGCAGGTTTTGCAGGTTTTTGCCTGCCCGACCGCCTTGTCAGAGAGGCGGACCTAAGCGCCGAGTTGGCTGATCTGGCGGCAGCAGTAGGGCGGGCGGATGCCCCTGACGTATCTCAGCCCGTGCCGGATCAACCTTTTGCGTTGGATCAGGTCTATTACGGCGAGATAGAGGCGCTGGCGGCTGATGCCTATCAGCGGGATTATATGATGTTTGGGTTTTCCGCCTGGAAGTAAAGCCTAAGCCGCTTGTGCGGATTTTTCTTCGGACAGAATTGTATAAAGCGTTCCGGCATCCGGGTTCGCCCGCAACTTGTTGCAGATCGACACATCGCGCAATGTCCGAGAGACCAAGGCAAGCGCCTTGAGATGTTCAACACCGGCATCTTCCGGCGCGAAGAGGGCAAAGGCCAGATCAACCGGCTGGCGGTCTACGGATGAGAAATCAATGGGTGTGTCGAGCAGGACAAAAGCGCCGACAACCTCGGTTAGCCCAGTAAGGCGGGCATGGGGCAGGGCCACACCATGGCCCACACCCGTTGGTCCCAATGCCTCGCGCGCATTCAGCGCCTCGACAACACGATCAGCCTCAAGCCCGTGTGCAACAAACATCAGATCACCGAGTTCCTGCATCAACCGCTTTTTGCTGGAGGCGGAGGTCAGAACCTTGACCGCCTCCGGCTTCAGAAGTTTTGAAAAATTCATTCAATCCACTCTGCTATCGACGTGAGGCTGCGCTCACTTGGTTCCCTATGGGTCAATCCAGCCAATGTTACCATCCTCGCGGCGGTACACGACGTTCACCCCGTCTTTACCTTCGTTGCGAAACACCAGCACCGGGGCCCCCGAGATCTCCATCTGCATAACCGCTTCGCCGACAGACAAGGTTGCAATCTTGGTCTGCATTTCGGCGATGATCATGGGTTGAAGGGTTTCAGGTTCCTGTACGTCTGAATCGCTATCTGAGGCGAGGATATACGAGGATGCGCCCAGAAACTCAACAGGCTCCGCACGCTCCTTGTGATGATCTTTCAACCGGCGCTTGTAGCGGCGCAGCTGCTTTTCCATCTTTTCATTACACGAATCAAACGCACCGTAAATCTCTGTGCTATGCGCCTTGGCGGACGCGGTCAGACCGGTGGAAAGATGAACAGTCGCCTCGCAGACAAACTCATGTCCTGACTTTGAAAAAATCACGACGGCATCGGTGGGGCGTTCGGCGTATTTCTTAACGCTTTCTCCCAGTTCCGCTTTCACATGAGTCTGAAGCGCATCGCCGATGTCGATTTGTTTGCCGCTGATTTGGTATCGCATAAGTTCTCCTTGTTCGTGTCATCTGGCATGCATCAAAGACCCTATTTGCATGGGGTCTGGATGAAGCGAGATGCGGGAAAATGGCGTTGCGTTCAGGTTGACGTCAGCCAAGCCTTGGCAGGAAGGCCGACGCAGGAATAGACAGGAACGCAGTGTTGCCATAGCTCTATCAGGCGCGGAAATGCGGTCAAAGTCAATGGTTCGGAAATCACGCTATAGCAAAAAAAGGCCGAGTATTTTCGCGAGATATTAAGAAATTCGAAAGTTGTCGCCAAGGTAGACGCGGCGCACATTTTCGTTTTGCACAACCTCATCCGGCGTGCCCGACATCAGTACCTTGCCCTCGTGAAGAATATAGGCGCGGTCGACAATTTCCAATGTTTCCCGCACGTTGTGATCGGTGATCAGCACCCCGATGCCACGGTTCTTCAGATCCGCAACCAGATGTCTGATGTCCCCGACTGAAATCGGATCGACACCAGCAAAGGGTTCATCCAGCAACAGGTAATTCGGGTTGGCCGCCAGACAGCGGGCAATCTCGACGCGGCGGCGTTCCCCACCTGACAGGGCCAGTGCAGGGGCGCGGCGCAGATGTTCAATGGAAAATTCTGACAGCAGCTCTTCCAGCCGTTCACGCCGCTGATGGCGAATGGGCACGGAGATGTCGAGGATTGCCGAAATATTGTCCTGCACCGACAGCCCGCGAAAGATGCTCATTTCCTGTGGCAGATACCCGATGCCAAGCTGCGCGCGACGGTACATCGGCAGGGTGGTGACATCCTTGCCGTCCACCAGAACGGTGCCTCCCTCGGGGGTGACAAGGCCGGCAACTGCATAAAAGGTCGTGGTTTTCCCGGACCCGTTCGGGCCCAGCAGCGCAACAACCTCGCCCCGGTTCAGATGCATTGAGAAATCGCGAATGACGACTTTTTTGCGGTAGGATTTGCGCAAGTGATCGATGCGCAAACCGGCGCTGCCTGTCGCAACCTTCAAGTCGGGGGGCGTCATCAGTTATCGCCACCCGGTTGGATGATGGTTTTCACACGGCCTGACATCTGCGCCGTGCCATCAGATAACTGTACCGTCATCTTGTCCGCGCTCAGGGCATTTGGCCCTTGATCCAGCAGGACATTGCCGGTCATCACAATCGTACCCTCGGAAATGCTGTAATCTGCCCGCTCTGATTCGGCGGCATCGGGGCCGGAGACCAGTGTGACACCACCTGTCGCCTCCATCCGTTCGATCCCTTTCTGCTCAGCCAGATAGACCACCAGAACGCGCGGCGCAGAGAGGCGCATTTCACCCTGACCAATCAGCACATTTCCAGTGAAAATCGCCTCACCGGTTTCCTGATCAACGGATAGATTGTCGGCTGTCACTTCGACCGGCAGCTTGGTATCCTGCGCCAGCGTGCCAAAGGCCACATTGGTACCCTGTGCCAAAACCGGGGCCACGCAAAGGCCAAACAGCAGGGGCAGTGCCAAAATTCGCAGGTATTTCACGGTGTCACTCTTTGTCTTGTTCAGGGCTGTATATCAGCTTCACACCGTTTGTGAAAACCAAATGGGAGGGCTTGCCCGCCTTCAGGGTCATTGCACCGGCGTCAACTGTGCCAACCGGCCCCGTCGCGGCCACCGGACCGGGGGATTCCACATCAAGAACCGACATTTGCGTGACCAGTAAATCACTTTCAATGCGGTATCCGGTTGAGGTGTTTATCACCACCTCCCCTTGCAAGCTGGTGCTGTCTGCCGCGATGTTGAAATGCCCGCGCTTTGCGTTCAGCACGATGTCGCTACCTGAGCCGAGCTTCATGGTAACCTTGACGTCTTCCGCTTCGTTGCCGCCGGTTTCGCCATCTGGTGTGGTGACTTTCTCCGCAGCAAATGAAATCTCATCCCCATCGGCTGTGACCGCGTAATAGATCGGGCCGGTGACCTGCTGATCCCGCAGACGGTCCTGAATTTCCTTGTCAGCAAAGGGAATAACCGTATGCGGGTCGATCACACGTGATAACAGAAACAGCGTCGACAACAGGGCCAATGCCATCAGTGGCAAGAGCACCTTCAGCAAGCCAACAACTTTGGAATATCTGTCCGCCTTCATGGCGCTTACCCCAGACCGACGCGCAGGCAATCATGAATATGCAAAAGGCCCGCAGGCATGTCAGGGGCGGCAGGATCAACCACGATAAGGCAGGTAATCTTGCGCGTATTCATCAGGCCAACCGCCTTTTCAGCCAGCGCTTCGGGGGTGATGGTCACGGGATTGCGGGTCATCACATCGTGGGCTTTCAGATCAAACAGCCCTTTCATATGGCGGCCGAGATCGCCGGTGGTGATGATACCGATCAGCTTGCCGCTTGTATCTGTCACTCCGGTCACGCCAAAACCCTTGTTGCCAATTTCGGCCATAACCGTCGACATTTCCGCATCTTCCGTCACCAGCGGAATCGCGTCATCCCTATGCATCAGATCGCGCACGAGGCTCAGCTGTGCACCCAGTTTGCCACCGGGGTGGAAGGCACGGAAATGCTCTGCCGTGAAATCGCGGTGTTCCATCAGTGCCACGGCCAAAGCATCACCCATGGCAAGCGTCATGGTTGTTGAAGTGGTCGGCACAACGCCGGTGTTACAGGCTTCGGTAACTTTAGGCAGCAGCAGGATAACGTCTGATTGGCGCGCCAATGTGCTGTCTTCGCGGCTGGTCAACCCGATCAGGGGAATTTCATAGCGGCGTGAATAGGCGATCAGATTGCCCAGTTCCGGTGCCTCGCCTGAATTGGAAATCGCCAGTACCACATCATCGCGGGTGATCATGCCCAGATCACCGTGGCTGGCCTCGGCGGGATGTACGAATTGCGCAGGCGTGCCGGTGCTGGCCAGGGTGGCCGCGATCTTGTTGGCGATATGGCCGGATTTGCCAATGCCGGTGATGATCACACGGCCCTTGGTTTCGCGCATCAAGTCGATCGCGGCGCGGAAACGATCATCCAGTGCATCTGCCAACTGGTTCAGCGCGGCGGCTTCGGCGCGAATGACGCGGGCGGCGGTATCTATAAACGGCGTCTTCATGCGTGGGCAAAGATGTCAGTGTCGGGCCAGCCGAGCAGATCAAGTTTGGCCCGCATCGGCAGGAAATCATAACAGGCCTGCGCCACCTCCATCCGGCCTTCGCGGATCAGCATCTCGTTCAACTTGTCGCGCAGTTTGTGCAGGTGCAGAACATCTGACGCGGCATAGTCAATCTGCGCTTTGCTCAGCTTCTCCGCGCCCCAGTCGCTGGATTGCTGCTGTTTCGAAATGTCCACGCTCAGCAACTCCTGCAACAGTTTGGCCAACCCGTGCCGGTCCGTATAGGTGCGCACCAGACGGCTGGCGATCTTTGTGCAATAGACCGGTGCAGTGGTGGCACCAAAGGCGTTCAGCATCGCGGCAATATCAAACCGACCGAAGTGAAACAGCTTGAGTACCCGTGCGTCTTCCAGCAACCGGCAAAGGTTCGGGGCCGCTGTCTGATCCTTGGCAACCTGTACCAGATGGGCGTTCCCGTCCCCACTGGACAGTTGCACAACACACAGCCGGTCGCGGTGCGGGTGCAGCCCCATGGTTTCGCAATCAATGGCAACCGTGTCGCCCAGATCAAGGTCATCGGGCAGATCGCCCTGATACAAATAGTTTGTCATGGGATATGCTATAGCCTGACTGTTGCGGTTGGGAAAGCGGCTGTTAAGCGGCGCTGCGACAGCGTTTGATCGCTGAAAGCTCAGGTCGGGGGTAGCGTGCCAGCAGGTCGGCAACCAGCAGGTGACATTGGTGGGCTGGCCCATCGGTATCGATCAAAGAGGCGGGCAGTTCGGGGTGTTTCAAAATCAAACGCCGCCAGTTGTGAACAACCAGACATCGCAGTACGGCGATGTCGATTGCGCTCATCTCCTCGGGCGCTGGTAAATCTGGTTGCAGGCCGCGTAAGGCGGTGAGCAGGTTTTCATAACCGGTTTGCTGCATCTGAGGGGCCACTTGTTTGCGCAGCCAGCCGGGCGCGTGATCCGCGGGTATCGTCAGCACGTCCTGCGGGGCCGCAGCATCAAGGGAACCAACAAACACACGGGGGGTCAGTTGGGTGAACCCACGTTGTTCCATTTCTGCAGCCTGTTCGGCTGCGGTGTCTTCTGTCAGCGCCAGCGTCCAGCGCGTGGATGTCACCCGTGGATCGGCATAGATACGCGGGTTGGCCGCCGCAGATTCGGCGCGCCCCCGCTTGGTCAAGGAATGCTGGCTGATTCGCCCTGATTTTTGCGATGTGATCCAGTCGTCATTGCGCAACCGGTGCAGCGCCACCCGTGCAGCCTCGGGCTTTACCCGCAGGCCATGCATGATCGCAGAAAGAACCGGGCCGTCGATTTGTTGATTTGGGGCCTGGGCCAAATCGCCAAACAGGCTGATCATCAGGGACCAGACCCGTTGCCCGCCAAGCCCGTGTAGCCCGGCAATCAGGGTATCAAACCCTTTAGTAGGCATTCATCGTCAGCAGCTCATATTCCGCCGCCACTTCATCATTCTGGTTGTACAGGGTCACATGCCAGCGCACTTCGCCGTATTCTTCGTTGCGTGGTGTCTTGTGTTTGACGCTCAGTCTTACGCGAATGCTGTCGCCGGCGGCAACAGGGGCCATAAACCGCAGATTGTCCAACCCGGTATTGGCCAGCACCGGCCCCGGATCAGGCTGCACAAACAACCCTGCTGCAAAACTGAGCAACAGATAGCCATGCGCCACGCGACCGGGGAAGAACGGATTCGCCTTAGCCGCGTCTTCATCCATATGGGCATAGAAGGTATCGCCGGTGAAATGGGCAAAGGTCTCGATGTCCTCCAGCGTGATCTCGCGGGAGGGGGAGTTAAAGGTTTCGCCCAGCTTGATCTGGTTAAAGGTGCGCGTGAAAGGATGTGCCTGATCGGTGATTTCGGTCCCGCCGGGCACCCATTGTTTGCCAATCGACGTTAGGATGTCGGGGCTGCCCTGAATCGCAGTGCGTTGCATATAGTGCATGACGCCGCGAATGCCGCCCAATTCCTCGCCACCACCCGCACGGCCCGGCCCACCATGCACCATATGGGGCAGGGGGGCACCATGGCCCGTGGCCTCTGACATGGAGGTGCGGTTGTTGAAATATAGGCGCCCATGAAATGCGGCGGAGCCCATGGTAACTTCGCGTGCCACATCACCGTCATTGGTGATGATCGAGGCAACCAGCGATCCTTTACCCTTGTTCAACAGGTCAATCGCATGCGGCAAGTCGCGGTATGGCATGATGGTGGACACCGGCCCAAAGGCTTCGGTGTCATGCACGCGTTGCGCCGCGTCGGGATCGGCGCAGTGAAACAACATTGGCGGTACAAACGCGCCTTTGTCCTTATCGGCACCCGCCACGGTGAAATCATCAGGGTTGCCAAACACACGTTCCGCCTCTGCCCCGATCAGGGCCGCTTTCTCCAGAACATCGCGTTTTTGCCCGGCAGAGACCAAAGCCCCCATGCGGGTTGCCTCGGCGCGTGGATCGCCGATGGTTGTCTTGGCCAGACGTTCACCAAGGGCGGCAATCACTGCATCAACTTGGGCTTCGGGCACCATGATCCGGCGGATCGCGGTACATTTCTGGCCCGCTTTCGCAGTCATCTCGCGCTGGACCTCCTTGACGAACAGATCGAATTCCGGCGTACCGGCCACCGCATCCGGTCCCAACACAGAGGCGTTCAAACTGTCCTGTTCAGAGGCAAAGCGCACCGAATGTTGCATCAGTTTGGGATTGCTGCGCAGCATCAATGCGGTGTCTGCGGAACCGGTAAAGGCCACGGCGTCCTGACATTCCAGATGATCCAGCATGTCGCCCAATCCGCCGCTGACCAGTTGCAGCGCGCCTTTTGGCAACAGCCCGCTTTCCAGCATCATGCGCACGCAGGCCTCTGTCACATAGGAGGTCGCGGTGGCGGGTTTCACGATGGCGGGCACACCGGCCAAGAGGGTCGGGGCCAGCTTTTCCAGCATCCCCCAGACGGGAAAGTTGAAGGCGTTGATGTGAACCGCGACGCCCTGCAACGGGGTGCAGATGTGACGCCCCATGAAGTCACCCGCGCGGCCCAGCTGTTCGGGCGGGCCGTCCAAATAGACATGTGCGTCCGGCATTTCGCGCCGTCCCTTGGAGGCGAAAACCATCATCGTGCCGATGCCGCCATCGATGTCGATTTTATGATCGCTCAGCGTCGCGCCGGTGTCATAGCTCAACTCGTACAGCGCCTGTTTGCGTTCCATCAGGTAAAGCGCCACAGCCTTGAGCATCTTGGCGCGGTCATGAAAGGTCAGCTTGCGCAGCGCGGGACCGCCGACCTCACGCGCATGGCCCAGCATCGCCTGCACATCCAAGGCGTCGTTGCCCGCCTGCGCAATAACGTCACCTGTGATCGCGCTGGCGATATTGCGGGCACCCGCGCCGGAAGGGAGCCATTGACCGGCAGCGAAACTTTGGACATCCAGCATGTTGGCTCCTTAATGTGTGTCGTAATCGATGATCAGCTTATCCGTTAACGGATAGGACTGGCAGGACAGCACATAGCCGCGTTCCACCTCGTAATCCTCAAGCGCGTGGTTGCTGATCATTTCAACCTCGCCTTCGACCACCTTGCACATACAGGTTGAACAAACGCCCGCCTTACAGGCGAACGGTGCATCCTGTCCGTTGGCAAGGGCGGCATCCAGAACCGATTGCCCTTTCGGCATTTCAAAGGTGCGCTGCGCCCCTTCGATGATCACGGTCAGTTCGGTGCCTTTTTGCCCCTCACTGCGCTTGGCCATTTCCTGTTTGGCAAGCTGGCCTTGTTGGCTTTCGCTGAACAGCTCGAACTTGATCTGATCAGCCTCTAACCCGTGGGTTTTCAGGCTTTCGGCGATCGCCAGCATCATCGGCTCCGGCCCGCAAATGAAAGCGGTGTCGATTGATTTCACATCGATCCACTGTTTGAACAACGCCTTGCATTTGTCCTGATCCACGCGACCGGTGAACAGGTCGATGTCCTGTCCCGATTCCAGCATGTGGATGATTGTCAGGCGGCCCATGTATTGGTTCTTGAGGTCTTCCAGCTCTTCGCGAAACATAATCGTGTTCACGGCGCGGTTGGCATAGACCAGCGTAAAGGTGCTAAGCGGTTCGCGTTTCAACACTGTTTTCAGGATCGACAAGACTGGCGTCACGCCAGAGCCGCCGGCAAAGCCAAGGTAGTTTTTGGCGCGATCAGGCTCTAATGCGGTGAAAAAATTGCCCTGTGGCGGCATCACATGCAGGGTGTCACCAACTTTCAATTCGGTATTGGCGAAAGTCGAAAACGCCCCGCCGTCCACACGTTTGATGCCAACTTGCAGTTTGCCATCATCCAGACCGGCGCAGATCGAGTAGTTCCGCCGCAGTTCGGTGCCGTCGAAATCCTGTTTGAAGGTCAGGTACTGGCCTTGGGTAAACGCGAAGGCTTCTGCGTTTTCGGGCTCAAGCGTCAGGACAACCGCATCGCGGATGGTGTGATGGATATCAGTCACTGTTACATGGTGAAACTGGCTCATGTCAGGGCCTCAAATACATTTGAAATAGTCGAAGGGTTCAAGGCAGTCTTGGCACCGCCATTGCGCTTTGCAGGGGGTCGAGCCGAACTGGCTGATCCGCTCTACTGCGGTGGATTTGCAGCGCGGGCAATGTTTTGGCCCGCCAGCCGGTTGCGGCGGAGCGATGCCGTATTCTTCCAGCTTGGCCTTACCGCTTTCGGTCAGCCAGTCGGTGGTCCATGCTGGCGATAACTGCCGTTTCAGGGTCAGGTTTTCGATGCCATGGCCGCGCAAGGCGGTTTCGATGTCCAGATTGATGATGCTGGTCGCCGGACAGCCGGAATAGGTTGGCGTTACGGTCACTTCCAAAGTGTCGCCCTGCCAACTTACATCCCGAATGATCCCCAGATCCGTCAGGGAGATCACCGGAATTTCCGGGTCTGGCACAGCGGAAAGCCATTGCCAGACAGTCTCTAAGCCGGGCTTTTCGACTACCATGACGCATCCGGATAGGCGCGTTGCAACCATTGCATTTGCGTCAACATATGACCCAAATGTTCGGTATGACGCGCGCCTGTCTTGCCACCCTTATGGGCGAAATCATCGGCAGGCTTGGTTAGGGTCGCCTCTGCCAGAACCGCATCCAGCTGACTGTCAAAAGTGGCGCGAAGCGAGGCGGGATCAGGCGCGATGCCCTGTTCAACCATTGCGGCATCCACTTCATCCCCGATGAACAGCTCGCCGACATACGGCCACAACTTATCAAGCGCTTTCTGCATGCGCATGTGGCTTTCTTCGGTGCCGTCACCCAGGCCGATCACCGTATCGGCAGAGCGTTCCTGATGATAGGTCACCTCTTTCACCGACTTTTCCGCGATGGCGGCGATCTGTTCATTTGACGAACCGGCCAACGCCTTGAGCATGATCAGATGCCATGTGTCGAACAGGAACTGGCGCATCATCGTCTGGCCGAAATCGCCGTTGGGCTGTTCACACAGCAGGGCATTGCGGAAATCCCAGACATCGCGGTGAAAGGCCAGCTTGTCCGCGTCGCGGTCCTTGCCCTCAACTTCGCCGGCCATGCCCAGCCACAGCTGGGTTTGTCCGATCAGATCAAGCGCGGTATTGGCCAGCGCGATGTCTTCTTCCAGCACCGGGGCCACGCCGCACCATTCGGACACACGGTGCCCCAGCACCAGCGTGTTATCACCCATGCGGCAGAGAAATTCGAACAATGGCGTATTCACATCGCCCCCACTTCGTCAGGGATGTCGAAGAATGTCGGGTGGCGGTACACCTTGTCGTTCGCAGGCTCATAAAGCGCGCCTTTTTCCTCGGGCGAGGAGGCGGCAATGTCAGAGGCTTCAACAGCCCAGATGCTGACACCCTCGTTGCGGCGGGTGTAGACATCACGCGCATTTTTGATCGCCATCTCAGCATCTGGCGCATGGAGGCTGCCCACGTGGCGGTGGCTTAACCCGTGTTGCCCGCGAATGAAAATCTCCCATAGGGGCCATTCGGTTGCGCGGGTTTCGCCATGCGGGCTGGCTTCGCTGTCTTTATAGGGGCTGGTTTCAGGGCTGCTCATGTTTTTACTCCGCTGCCATTTTCGCGCTGCGCTTTTTCGCAGCATGGGCTAAAAGGCCTTCACGCACCCAACGCCCGTCGTCCCAGGCTTTGTTACGCGCCTCAAGCCGTTCGGTGTTGCAGGGCCCGTTGCCGCGCAGCACGTCGAAAAATTCGTCCCAATCCGGTTGGGCGAAGTCGTAATGGCCGGTTTCCTCGTTAAACTTGCAGGTCTCGTCGGGGATCGTCAGGCCAAGGTATTCCGCTTGCGGTGCGGTCTGGTCCACGAACTTCTGACGCAGCTCGTCGTTGGAGTTCATCTTGATCTTCCATGCCATGCTTTGCGCCGAGTGCACTGATTCAGCGTCCGAAGGACCGAACATCATCAGGGATGGGCCCCAGAACCGGTTCAACGCATCCTGTGCCATTTTGCGCTGTGCCTCGGTGCCATTCGCCATCTTCATCATGATGTCGAAACCCTGACGCTGGTGGAACGATTCCTCTTTGCAGATACGCACCATGGCGCGGGCATATGGACCGTAAGAAGTGCGTTGCAGGGGCACCTGGTTCATGATCGCCGCGCCATCGACCAGCCAGCCGACCGCGCCCATATCGGCCCATGTCAACGTCGGGTAATTGAAGATCGACGAATACTTCATCTTGCCCGAGAGCAGGTCGCGGGTGAGGTCATCGCGGGTCACACCCAGCGTTTCAGCGGCGCAATAAAGGTAAAGACCATGACCTGCCTCATCCTGCACCTTGGCCAGCAGGATTGCCTTGCGTTCCAATGTTGGCGCGCGGGTGATCCAGTTGCCTTCGGGCAGTTGGCCAACAATTTCGCTATGCGCGTGTTGGCCAATCTGGCGGATCAGGTTCTTGCGATAGCCCTCGGGCATCCAATCCTTCGGCTCGATCTTGCCGCCTGCATTGATCCGCTCCTGAAAGGCGCGTTCATCCGGTTCCATCTCGTCAAGGGATTTGACGCCCTCACCGGTAGACTTGATCATCTGTGCATACATCGTTCAGGTCCTTTCAAGAAAAACGTTGGTTTAAGCGCGTTCCAGAATCAGCGCGACACCCTGACCCACGCCGACACACATGGTGCAAAGCGCATAGCGGCCGCCAGTCCGTTTCAGTTGTAACGCGGCTGTCATCACCAGCCGCGCACCGGACATGCCAAGCGGGTGACCGATGGCGATGGCCCCGCCGTTTGCGTTGACGTGTGGCGCATCGTCGGCGACGCCCAGCGCCCGCAGGGTTGCGATACCTTGCGAGGCAAAGGCTTCGTTCAATTCGATCACATCCATTTGCTCGATGCTCAGGCCAGCGCGGGCAAGTACCTTTTGACAGGCAGGGATCGGGCCAATGCCCATCACGCGCGGTTCCACACCAGCGGCGGACATGGCAACCACACGTGCAATTGGTGTCAGTTTGTGGTCTTTCACACCCTGTTCGGAGGCAAGCAGCATCGCAGCAGCCCCATCATTCACACCAGAGGCGTTGCCGGCTGTAACTGTCAACTCCGGCCCATTGATGCCGCGCAGCTTGCCCAGCTTTTCCAGTGCCGTATCAGGGCGTGGATGTTCATCGCGGTCGACGACGACAGGATCACCCTTGCGCTGTGGAATTGTGACCGGTGTGATTTCATCAGCAAACACGCCAGCGGCATCCGCGGCGGCCCAGCGTTGTTGGCTGCGCAGGGCAAAAGCATCCTGATCAGCGCGGTTAACGCTGTGGTCCTCTGCGACATTATCCGCCGTCTGCGGCATGGAATCGACGCCATATTGCGCCTTCATTTTCGGGTTCACGAAACGCCAGCCGATGGTGGTGTCATAAACGGCGTTGTTGCGGGAAAAGGCGGTTTCGGCCTTGGGCATCACAAAAGGCGCGCGGGTCATGCTTTCGACGCCACCGGCAATGGCCAGATCGATGTCACCGGCACGGATTGCACGGGCCGCAGCGCCAACCGCATCCATACCAGAGGCACAAAGCCGGTTGATCGTCGCACCGGGAACATCCACCGGAAGCCCCGCCAAAAGGGAGGCCATACGGGCCACATTCCGGTTGTCTTCACCGGCCTGATTTGCGCAGCCATAGATAACGTCGTCCACGCGCGACCAATCCACATCAGGGTTGCGGGCCATCAGCGCAGCGATTGGAATCGCAGCAAGGTCATCTGCCCTTACCGACGCAAGTGCCCCGCCAAACCGACCAATTGGTGTGCGCTGGGCATCGCAGATGAATGCTGACATCGTTCGTTCTCTCCCCTTTAATAGAGTGAGCCTAGGGGATGGCACGACTTCTGGCAAGAAAAATGTTACTAAAATATATCTGCTGTCAAGATTTGGTAACGCTTTAGGGGCTTGCTTCGCCCTGTCTGGTTTCCCACGTGGTATCGAATGCACGAACCGTATCCATTCCGTCAGTTCGTTCCAGGGGCGGATGTTTCGGGGGTGGTTTCTGAAGCGGTTGAAGTTGCAGCGCCGCATGCCTTGTCTGGGCGCGTCTGACGATATCCTGAATGTCGGTGATACTGCGTTGAACAGTTCGGCAGACCGCATGCAGTCGCATAATGCGTTCTTCATCTATTGGGGATACCCGCGCCTCGGTGGTGGCCGAACTGAATGCCCTGCTTAGGTTCTCAAGTTGCAGATCGGCGATAGATGAGAAGTAGCGCACATCCTCAAAGGCCAGTTTGTCTTGCAAGAGCGGGCGCTCTTGCGGGACCCTTATGGTGGTTGCGATGATACGATCAAACTGATCAGGGCAGCAGGAGTATTGAAGGGTCGTATCCCACCGCACCTCACGTTCATCCTGAATGAACAGATATGTGAAATGCACAACTTCCTTTTTCGTAACACATCTATGAAAGTTCTCTTGTGCACTGTCTGGCATGCCAATCAGGTCAATTTCAGAGATGGATCGGCCATGGATTGCAGATCGGGGTTGGCCCACAAGCTTTTCAAGTGCCGCATTCATCCCGACCAATCGAAAATCACTTGTCGGGCTCTCTCTTGCAATCACAAACATCGGAACACTGAACAGATCAAGCACGTGCTCAATCTGTGAAAGAGAAAAGGTGTTAAACATCGGGTATCCTTCGCTAGTGGCAAAAATCTAGGAATGAAAAGTAAACAAAGGTTTGCCAAGTTCGATAAATTATGGGGCGACTTGAAGGTTGTTTGTAAAATTTTGAAATCAAACGAAAATTTAGAAAACACTTCTCTTTTGTCACTGGAAGGCGCCCGAATTTTTCCCATTTTTATCCGCAGAAACGGCGTTTTCTGAACGAATGGGGCATTGGGTATTGTTGGAAGAGTGAGCTGGACAAGTTGGGCCGGTGTCCTGACCTCAGATATTGACGTCCGCTGGCAGTGCAGCGGCGAGGACAAGCCGCGCGTTTGGCAGGTCGTTGCTTTCCGCGCGGTTGATTGCCTGTTCTTGCGTCAGCCCATGCGCACGCCAGCGGTCAACCAGCCTTGTCTTCAGCGTTGCGATGGGTGTCTCCAGCCGGATCGACAAATCCCAAAAGTTCGCAAGATCCCGCCACACCGGAGCATCGTAAAGCAGGTAATTGCCTTCGATGATAACTGTGTCACAAGATCCGTTGACCACACCCCCAGCGGCGATGGCGATATCACGCGCGCGGTCGAAGGTGGGGTAAAACACTTCATCCTCACTTCGCAGCCGCGCAATCAGATGGCGAAAACCGATTGCGTCAAAGGTCTCGGGCGCACCTTTGCGCGGTAACAGATTCCGTGCAGTCAATATCGGATTGTGCAGGTGAAACCCATCCATTGGGACAACCTGGCTGGTGCATCCCGCGTCTGAAATGGCTTTCGCCAATTGGTCGGCCAAGGTGGATTTGCCGCTTGCCGGGGCTCCGGCCAAGGCAATCAGGCGTCTTTGCCCCTGGCGGGGAGTATCCAGAATGCGTGTGGTAAGTGAAATCAATTGTGTCATGGAGCCCTGATTGCTGAATTGCGCCAGATGACCAGCGTCTCGTCTTAATATTGTATTGTCTTAACGTGGATCGCCAATGAACATTTCCTTTTGCTCGCAGTCATCAGCGCAAAAGAACAGCGGATCTTTTGGAAGACCGCAGCAAGGCGCGGTTTGCGCAACAGAGATGTCTAATCTGCAAGGGAGTCCTGAATCGTCAGCTGCAACAGAAAAACCCGCAATCAGAGGTGATTTTATGGGCTTAACTTCGGGGTTTTGGTGGCGGGATTTGCGATTCCTGGCTCCGGTTTCTGATCACAGGGGTCCCATTTCAGCGCTAAAAATAAGGGAATATGTCCAGTATTCCCTCTATGCGAGAACTATTTTAACCTTTTGCCTCAATATGTCCACAATGAGCGTTCATATCTGTGATTGTTCAGTAGTTGCAGTGCGAGATGTTTGTGATGGATATAAAAAAGAGAGACGCCGCCACGCGATTGAAACTCTATGCGCGGCTTTTGAAGCGCAAACGCAACATTTTGACACGTGCTCTTGCGCTTATGGCGATGGCGGGTCTGCTTTCGGCCCTGGCCTATCGCAATGAGACCCTGACCTATGAAAGCCATGTTCAAGATCTTAAGCTGAACACCACAATCGAAATGGTTGAAGTACGTGAGCGGATCAAGAACAACCTGATTTCCCGGGTGTTTGCATTGAATGAACTGGCAACCATTATTGGCCAGAATCCCACCCTGAACGCGACGGAATTCAACATAAAGGCTCTGGATTTCGTTCTGGGGAATCCTGATGTCAAATTCATCGAAGCAGCGCCCGATATGGTTGCATCGATGGTGTTTCCCAAGAGCGGTAACGAAGATGTCTTGGGAACGAGTTATCGTGACAGGCCGGAACACCTGCCCAAGGTTCTGGCGGCGCTGCGTACCGGTGAAACCGTAATGAGCGGCCCAATTGAGCTTAGCTCAGAGGATCGAACGCTGATCCTTAGAACGCCGGTCTTCACCCCTGCTCCTGCGGGTAAACGTAACCCCTGGGGAGTCTTGTCGGTGGTTCTGGACTACGACAAATTCTTTAACAAGCTGGGAATCGCCGAATATGAACAGGGTTTTGATATCCTGATTCACGAGGATTACGCGGGTCACGGTCAAGATGGTGATGTTCTGCTTGGCGATGGCGCGGTTCTCGAGGCGGACCCGATCTTTCTGGATTTAAACCTGCCCTTCGGGACATGGGAGCTTGCCGCGACAACGGATGGCGGCTGGCCGCCTCACCTCCCAAATTACATCATTCGCACGATCAGCTATAGCTTGGTCATTTTGGCATGTGTCATCGCCTTTGGCCTTGTGCTGCGCCTGTATGACAAGCGCCGCGAATCCGACCGTTTGCTGTCTGTCGGGATTGAAGCGCTGGAGCACGGATTTGTCATGTTTGACGCCGACCGCCGCCTTGTTGCGTTTAACAAACGCTACAAAGAGATTGCAGGCGGTTCAGGCATGGTGCGCATCGGTGCCCGATATGAGGATATCGTCAAGGCGAACCTGCGTCTTGGACTGATTCCTGACGCCGTTGGGCGGGAAGAGGAATGGTATGAGAAGTGGTCCCAAAGGCTGGAAATCGAGGTGACGGACAATGAACAGATTCTGGCAGATGGTACATTCATCCGCGCCTATGACCGCGCGATGGACTGTGGTGCGGTTGTCGGTCTGCGGATTGACGTATCGGATCTGAAAATCGCCCAACGCGAAGCAGAGGCAGCCAACCGTGCCAAAACCGAGTTCATGGGCGTGTTGAGCCATGAATTGCGTACGCCATTGACGATCATTCTGGGGCATGCGCGCCTTGCACAGAACATCGTCAAGATGCCGGTCTACAGCAAGCTGATCGCCGAGATTGAAAAGCACCCTGAAATCAGTGCCGAAATCATGCCGATTCTGGATGAGGTCGTGACGAAGTTTGCAACGATGACGCGTTCGATCGAAAATTCAGGAAACCAACTGTACACGCTGATCTCAGAAATTCTTGATTTTGCTAAGATTGAATCCGGGACGTTGGCGATGGAGTTTGATCAGACCACTGTGCCCAGTCTCGTTGAGACCGTCGTCGAACAGATGCGCCCGATGGTGGAGCACAAGGGCCTGAAGCTGGAAGTGAGCGCGGTGAATTGTGATATCAACGTGGATGCGAAGCGAATCCAGCAGGTGCTGATCAATCTCATTGGCAATGCGACCAAGTTCACTGAACAAGGTACGATTTCCGTTATCGCCAAGTCTTCGCCCGGCGGTGTGACGTTCGAAGTCAAAGACAGTGGGATCGGCATTCCCGAAGATCAACTTGAGAGCGTTTTTGAGGCCTTTCATCAGGTTGATTCGACCTCAAGCCGCAAACACAATGGCACCGGCCTGGGTCTCGCGATTTCGCGCGATATCGCGATTGCGCATAATGGCGAATTGACTGCGCAAAGCGTGTTGGGGCAGGGCAGTACCTTTACCATGACCCTTCCCAGAAATGCCGCGCCGCAGCTGGAAGACAATTCAGATGAGACTTGGAAAGACAAAGAGGAACACCAGACTTTGGCGGCCTGAGGGGCAGAGAATTGAAGACTGCCAAGTCCGGTAAAGCTGACGGTGCTGTGAAACGCGTGATCAAATTTTGCGGGGAAGGCGTCAGTTCCTCTTTACCGAAGAGGAACTGTGGTGCCCAGGAGAGGACTCGAACCTCCACACCGTTGCCAGTACTAGCACCTGAAGCTAGCGCGTCTACCATTCCGCCACCTGGGCAGGTCACGTGAGGGCTGACTAAGGCCAGCCAAGACAGGTGTCAATCGCAATTTAATCAAAAAACCGAGGTTCTTGAACCGCATTGCCTGTCAGCGATCCAATTGTCGCTTGTCGCAAGCGGAGCGGGGCGGTACATCACCTTTAGTCAATGCGCAGGCAGGAGCATCACCATGTCCAAGCTGGTTACAATTTACGGCGGGTCCGGTTTCGTCGGACGTTATATTACACAGCGTATGGCGCGCGCCGGATGGCGTGTTCGGGTCGCTGTGCGCAACCCGAACGAAGCGCTGTTTGTCAAACCCTACGGTGTGGTCGGGCAGGTTGAGCCGATCCTGTGCAATATCCGCGATGACGCCTCTGTGCAGGCGGCGCTGACGGGTGCGGATGCTGTTGTGAACTGCGTTGGCATCTTGGTCGAAAATGGCAAAAACAAATTTGACGCGGTGCAGGCCGAAGGTGCAGCGCGTGTGGCGCGGTTGGCTGCGCAGCAGGGCGTGGGCCGTATGGTTCATATCTCTGCCATTGGGGCCGATGCCGAGTCGGAAAGCGAATATGCGGCCAGCAAGGGCACGGGTGAGGCGGCTGTGCTGGAGCATATGCCTGATGCCGTTATCCTGCGGCCCTCGATTGTGTTTGGTCCCGAGGATGAGTTTTTCAACCGCTTTGCCGGGATGACCCGCTTCAGCCCTGTCTTGCCGATTGCAGGCGGAAACGTGGAGTTCCAGCCAGTATATGTTGGTGATGTCGCCGAGGCGGCAGAGATGGGCGTGACCGGCAAAGCCGCTGGCGGTATCTACGAACTGGGTGGGCCACAGAAGGAAAGTCTGCGTGCGTTGATGCAGCGGATGTTGGATGTGATCCACCGCCGCCGTCTGGTGTTGAACCTGCCAACATGGATCGCGGGCATTATGGCCTGGGGCTTTGATATGGTGCAGGCCGTCACCTTTGGGTTGGTGTCAAACGGGGTTTTGACCCGCGATCAGTTGAAGAACCTGACCAAAGACAATGTCGTTGCGGAAGACGCCAAAGGGCTGGATGATCTTGGCATCACGCCGGTCGCGATGGAAGCAGTATTGCCCGATTATCTGTGGCGGTTTCGCCCGTCGGGTCAGTATGACGCGATCAAGGATTCGGCGCAGAACCTGCGCAACAGCTGATGGATGGTTCGACCACGCTGGTTGCCGCCTTTCTGGGGTTGCTGGAAGGGCTGACCGAATTTATTCCGGTGTCTTCGACCGGGCATTTGTTGCTCGCCGGTCATTTTCTGGGCTTTGAAAGTGCGGGCCGCACCTTTGAGGTGGTGATCCAGCTTGGTGCGGTGCTGGCGATTCTCACCATATATGCAACGCGGCTGTGGGCGGTGTTTTCAAGCGCTCCACATGATCCGGCGTCGCGGCGGTTTATCCTGTCGGTGCTGGTGGCGTTTTTGCCCGCAGTGGTGATCGGGGTGCTGGCACATGATTTCATCAAGACGGTGCTGTTCGAAACGCCGGTTCTGATTGCGGTCATGTTGATTGTCGGTGGGGTGATCCTGCTGCTGGTTGAACGGGTTGCGCCGGAAGCGAAACATGATGATGCGATGGATTTCCCATTGTCGATGGCGCTTAAAATCGGCTTTATTCAATGCCTTGCGATGATCCCCGGCACGTCAAGATCCGGTTCGACCATTGTGGGTGCCTTGATGTTGGGTGCAAGCAAAAGGGCGGCGGCGGAGTTTTCGTTTTTCCTATCGATGCCGACGATGGCCGGTGCCTTTGCCTATGATCTGTATAAGAATCGCGATGTGCTGGACGCCAATGCGTTGAGCGAGATTGCGGTGGGTTTTGTGTTTGCTTTTTTCGCGGCGGTCCTCGTTGTGAAATGGCTTTTGGGCTATGTCAGCAAGCATGGTTATGCCCTGTTTGGGTGGTGGCGGATCATCGTGGGTGGTGTGGCGCTGGCTGCTTTGATGGCCGGGTATTGATTAAAGGTCCGGTTCGGACTTAATATTCACGCCAATCAGATGGATTTACCCATCGCAGATGAAAAATATGATATATAGGTCAGTATTGCTGACTTTTATTCCTCTTCGAGCTGTAGTATCCGGTGTTTCTGGCCCGTGACACGTGAGGAATAGACCATGGCAAAGCAGCCGATGTTGAAATTTGTAAGCCTTGAGCGGGATATGCCTGAAAAGCGTCCGCCTGATTTACGTCGCGCTGATTTCAACGAGATTTATGCAGAGTACGCGGATGCCAAGGCGAAAGAGCAGGCCAGCCGCTGTAGCCAATGCGGTGTGCCTTATTGCCAAAGCCATTGCCCGCTGCACAATAATATCCCTGACTGGCTGCGCCTGACCGCCGAGGGGCGGTTGGAAGAAGCCTATGAGGTGTCACAGGCGACCAATACCTTCCCGGAGATTTGTGGCCGCATCTGTCCGCAGGATCGCCTGTGCGAAGGCAATTGTGTGATCGAATCCTCCGGCCACGGGACAGTGACCATCGGGTCAGTTGAGAAATACATCACCGATACCGCTTGGGAAAATGGTTGGGTAAAGCCGATCAAGCCGAAAAACGAGCGGACCGAAAGCGTTGGTATTATCGGGGCGGGTCCCGGCGGTCTGGCGGCGGCGGATGTGCTGCGCCGGCAGGGTGTGCAGGTCACGGTTTATGACACCTATGACCGCGCTGGTGGTTTGCTGACCTATGGCATCCCCGGTTTCAAGCTGGAGAAAGATGTGGTGATGCGCCGCAACGAACAGCTGGAAGCGGGCGGTGTGACGTTCAAATTGAATTGCACCGTGGGTAAAGACATCAGCTTTGCCGAGCTCCGCGCAGCGCATGATGCGGTGATCATCGCCACAGGTGTTTACAAAACAAGGGAAATTCAGGCCCCCGGTGTTGGTGTGCCGGGTCTTGAGCGGGCGATTGATTTCCTGACCGCGAGCAACCGCAAAAGTTTTGGTGATGCGGTGGAGGAATTTGATTCCGGTCGTCTGGATGCCAAGGGCAAACGGGTGGTTGTGATTGGTGGTGGTGACACCGCGATGGACTGTGTGCGCACCTCGATCCGTCAGGGCGCGGAAAGCGTGAAATGTCTGTACCGCCGTGACCGTGCCAACATGCCGGGCAGCCAGCGTGAGGTTGCCAATGCCGAGGAAGAGGGCGTGCAGTTTGAATGGCTGACCGCACCGAAGGGCTTTGTTGGTGATCCGGTCACAGGTGTGATGGTACAAAAGATGCGCCTGGGCGCACCGGATGCGACGGGCCGTCAGGCACCAGAGGTGATCGAAGGCGCGGATTATGTCGAAGAGGCTGATCTGGTGATTATGGCGCTGGGGTTCGAGCCGGAAGACCTGCCCACACTTTGGGGTGAGCCGGAACTGCCGGTCACACGTTGGGGCACGATCAAGACCGAATATGTCACCGGTGCCACCGAGATGGACGGTGTTTATGCGGTAGGGGATATCGTGCGCGGTGCTTCGCTGGTGGTTTGGGCGATCAAGGACGGGCGCGACTGTGCCGAAGCGATCCTTGACCGGTTGAATGGCGCGGAGGCTATTGCGGCGGAATAGGGGGCACCCCCTGTGCACCGGGCATACACCCCCAATGCACCGCCGCAGCGCAGCGAATTGATTGCCCAGTGGTAAATAGGTCAGCGGTGCTGGCGTGAAGAAGCGGAAGAATGAACAATGTCTGAAGAAATAAGCGGTCAGTGTTTGTGTGGCGCAGTTCAGATTACTGCGAAGGTAGACAACCCGCGCCTGCGGGCCTGCCATTGTGACATGTGCCGGCAACATACGTCGGGGCCGTTTTTCTCGCTGGAGACCCTGCCGGACAGTGTTGTGGTGACGGGCCCATCGCGGCAGTTCAAATCATCTGACTGGGGTGGTCGTGGTTTCTGCGGAACCTGTGGATCAACGCTTTGGTATGGGTTTGACGAAGACGGGTCGCGCAACCTGTCGGCGGGGCTGTTCCCCAATGCCGGGGGCGGCAGGCTGAAGGTTGAGTTTTTCTCTGATAAATGCCCGCAGGGCTATGCGCTTGCCGGGGATCACAGACGGATGACGACCGAGGAAACAATCGCAATGTTTGCGCCGTCAGAAGAGCAAGCGCCATGAGCAACGAAGTAAGTGGTGAAGATCTTATCGCGCCCTATCGGCGTAACGGCAGCCTGTCCGGCCGGTGCCTGTGTGGTGGCGTGGCGATTGAGATTGCCGGGGATTATGTCGCGGCGGTCGGGGTGTGTCATTGCAAGATGTGCCAGCGCTGGAACGGTACGATGTTTGGCGGGTTTGTGGCCGCGGCAGATGCGGTGACGATCACGGGTGACGTGGTGCGCCATGCCTCTTCCACGTTTTCCGAGCGGGCGTTTTGCGCCACCTGCGGCAGTCACGTCTTTCTGCGCAACACCGGCCCGGACGCGCAGGAAATAGAGTTGTTTCCGGGGCTGTTTGATGACGCACAGGATTTTCCGCTGGTGTCGGAAATCTATATCGATCGCGCCCCGCATTATGCCCCGCTTGCCGGGGATCATCCGCGCAGGACGCGGGCGGAATACGAGAGCAAAGAATTATTTGTCGAAGGAGATAACCCATGACCAAATACGATGCAGAGTGGGTCGCACGTGAAGAAGCCAAGCGGGCGATGATGGCGGAAAAGGGTTTGTACGCTCCTGAAGAAGAACATTCTTCCTGTGGTGTCGGCCTTGTTGTGAACATTGACGGAAAGCGCAGTCGTGGCGTTGTTGAGAACGGCATCAAGGCGCTTAAAGCGATCTGGCACCGTGGTGCGGTGGATGCGGATGGCAAGACAGGCGACGGCGCAGGCATTCACGTGCAAATCCCGGTGCCATTCTTTTATGACCAGGTGCAGCGTACCGGCCATAAGCCACGTGAGGACGAGCTGATTGCGGTGGGTCAGGTGTTTCTGCCACGGTCCAATTTCAGCGCGCAGGAAACCTGCCGTACGATTGTTGAATCCGAAGTTCTGCGGATGGGGTATTACATCTACGGCTGGCGGCATGTGCCGGTGAAGACTTCTTGTCTGGGGGAAAAGGCCAATGCGACCCGCCCCGAGATTGAACAGATCCTGATTTCCAACTCCAAAGGGGTGGATGAGGATGTATTCGAGCGCGAGCTTTATGTCATTCGCCGCCGGATCGAAAAGGCGGCCATCGCGGCGGGTATTGCATCGTTTTATATTGCGTCGATGTCCTGCCGGTCGATCATCTATAAGGGCATGATGTTGGCCGAGCAGGTGGCGGAGTTTTACCCCGACCTGATGGACGAACGGTTCGAGAGCGCCTTTGCGATTTATCACCAGCGGTATTCGACAAACACCTTCCCGCAGTGGTGGTTGGCACAGCCGTTCCGCATGTTGGCGCATAACGGCGAGATCAACACGCTGAAGGGCAACCTGAACTGGATGAAAAGCCACGAGATCCGCATGGCGTCGGGTGCCTTTGGTGATATGGCAGAGGATATCAAGCCAATCGTCGCCTCCGGGTCGTCAGATTCGGCAGCCTTGGATGCGGTGTTTGAGGTTCTGGTGCGCGCGGGTCGGTCGGCCCCGATGGCCAAGACCATGTTGGTGCCTGAAAGCTGGTCCAAGCAGGCGGTCGAGCTGCCACAGGCGTGGCGCGACATGTATTCCTATTGCAACTCTGTGATGGAGCCATGGGATGGCCCTGCTGCGCTGGCGATGACCGATGGGCGCTGGGTTTGTGCCGGGCTGGACCGTAACGGATTGCGGCCGATGCGCTATGTGGTGACGGGCGATGGTATGCTGATTGCCGGTTCAGAGGCGGGCATGGTGCCGATGGATGAAACCAATGTCATTGAAAAAGGCGCGCTTGGTCCGGGTCAGATGATTGCGGTTGATATGAAAAAGGGCGCGCTGTTTCACGACGCAAAGATCAAGAACAAGCTGTCAGAGGCTTTGCCCTTTGGCGATTGGGTTGGCAAGATTGTCGAGCTGGATGCACCTTTGGCCAAGGTCACAGAACAACCTGTGTTCACCGGCAATGATCTGCGCCGCCGTCAGGTGGCGGCAGGGTATTCGATTGAGGATCTGGAGCAGATTCTGGCCCCGATGGCCGAAGACGGTAAGGAAACACTGGCATCCATGGGGGATGACACACCGTCGGCTGTCTTGTCGAAACAGTACCGCCCGCTGAGCCATTTCTTCCGGCAGAACTTCTCTCAGGTGACCAACCCGCCGATCGACAGCTTGCGTGAATTCCGGGTGATGAGCCTGAAGACGCGGTTCGGGAACCTTAAGAACGTGTTGGACGAGGACAGCAGCCAGACCGAGATTCTGGTGTTGGATTCGCCTTTTGTGGGCAATGCGCAGTTTGATGAGCTGTTCAGCCATTTCAACGCGGATGTGGTGACCATCGACTGTAGCTTTGAAGCAGGGGGCACCAATTTGAACGCGGGTCTGGCCCGTATCCGGGCGGAAGCCGAAGACGCGGTGCGTTCCGGTGCTGGTCATCTGGTGCTGACGGATCACATGAGCGGTGAGGATAAGGTTGCGATGCCGATGATCCTTGCGACCAGCGCGGTGCATAGCCATCTGACGCGCAAGGGGCTGCGGACCTTTACATCGTTGAATGTGCGTTCTGCGGAATGTGTTGATCCGCATTATTTTGCGGTGCTGATCGGTTGTGGTGCGACCGTGGTGAACGCCTATCTGGCGGAGGATTCGCTGGCCGATCGGATCGAGCGTGGTTTGCTGGATCAAACGCTGACAGAGGCGGTGCAGCGCTATCGCGATGCGATTGATCAGGGGCTTCTCAAGATCATGGCCAAGATGGGCATCAGCGTTATTTCCTCCTATCGCGGCGGTCTGAACTTTGAGGCCGTGGGCCTGTCCCGCGCCATGTGTGCGGAGTTCTTTCCGGGGATGACCAGCCGGATTTCCGGCATCGGTGTCACCGGCATCCAGCGCAAGGCGGAAGCGGTCCATGCGCAGGGCTGGCAGGGCGACGGCGTGGTGCTGCCCATCGGTGGTTTCTACAAGGCGCGGCAGTCTGGAGAGACCCACGCCTGGGAAGCGTCGAGCATGCATTTGCTGCAAATGGCCTGTAACAGAGCCTCTTATCAGATGTGGCAGCAGTATTCGAAGAAGATGAAGAGCAACCCACCGATTCATCTGCGCGACCTGCTGGACATTAAGCCTTTGGGTGAAGCGATTGGTCTGGAAGAGGTGGAAAGCATCACCTCGATCCGCAAGCGGTTTGTGACGCCGGGCATGTCCTTGGGCGCGCTCAGCCCAGAGGCACACAAAACCTTGAACGTGGCGATGAACCGGATTGGCGCGAAGTCTGATTCCGGCGAAGGCGGTGAAGATCCGGCGCATTTTGTTCCCGAAGCGAATGGCGATAACCCATCTGCGAAGATCAAGCAGGTGGCATCGGGACGCTTTGGTGTCACAGCGGAATATCTGAACCAGTGTGAAGAGCTGGAGATCAAGGTCGCGCAGGGTGCCAAACCCGGTGAGGGTGGGCAACTGCCCGGCATGAAGGTGACCGATCTGATCGCGCGGTTGCGGCATTCGACAAAGGGGGTGACGTTGATTTCACCACCGCCGCACCATGACATCTATTCCATCGAAGACCTTGCGCAGCTGATCTATGACCTAAAGCAGATCAACCCGCGCTGTAAGGTGACGGTGAAATTGGTGGCATCCAGTGGTGTTGGCACAATTGCCGCCGGTGTGGCCAAGGCCAAGGCGGATATCATTTTGATCTCTGGGCATAATGGCGGCACAGGTGCCAGCCCTGCCACCTCGATCAAATATGCGGGTCTGCCATGGGAAATGGGTCTGACTGAGGCGCATCAGGTGCTCAGCATGAACAACCTGCGGGATCGCGTGACCTTGCGCACCGATGGTGGTTTGCGCACGGGTCGGGACATTGTCATGGCGGCGATGCTGGGGGCCGAGGAATATGGCATCGGCACGGCGGCATTGATCGCCATGGGATGTATCATGGTGCGCCAGTGTCAGAGCAACACATGCCCTGTTGGTGTCTGTACGCAGGACGAGGCGCTGCGCGACAAGTTCACCGGGAATGCGGATAAGGTTGTGAACCTGATCACCTTCTATGCCACGGAAGTACGTGAAATTCTGGCAAGCATTGGTGCCAAATCGCTGGATGAGGTGATCGGTCGTGCCGATTTGCTGACGCAGGTTTCACGTGGATCGGCGCATCTGGATGATCTGGATCTGAACCCGCTGTTGATCACGGTCGATGGGGCACATGATAACGTTTATGACCGTGACAAGCCGCGCAATGTGGTGCCGGATACACTGGATGCGCAGATCGTGCGGGACGCGGCGCGTTTCCTTGGGGATGGTGAGAAGATGCAGCTGTCTTATGCGGTGCAGAACACTCATCGGACCGTGGGCACACGGGTGTCGAGCCATATCGTGAAACAGTTCGGCATGCGTAACACGTTGCAGCCGGACCACTTGACGGTGAAGCTGACCGGATCTGCGGGGCAGTCCTTGGGGGCCTTTGCCGCACCGGGGCTGAAGCTGGAAGTGTCAGGTGATGCGAATGACTATGTTGGCAAGGGTCTGTCAGGGGGCACGATTGTGGTGCGTCCGCCGATGTCGAGCCGCATCACCGCATCCGAGAACACCATCATCGGCAACACCGTTCTATATGGTGCAACCGAAGGCTATCTGTTTGCCGCTGGACGGGCGGGAGAACGGTTTGCGGTGCGCAACTCTGGTGCAAAAGTGGTGATCGAGGGCTGCGGCAGCAACGGTTGTGAGTATATGACCGGCGGTGTTGCGGTGATCCTTGGCGCGATTGGTGCAAACTTTGGTGCCGGTATGACGGGCGGGATGGCGTATCTCTATGACCCTGATGGCGAGGCGACCAAGCTGATGAACCATGAAACGGTGGTGACCTGCCCTGTGACGGTGGATCATTGGATGGGGCAGCTGGAAGAGTTGCTGGAGCGTCATCTGGAAGAGACCGGCAGCCGCAAGGCCGCGGATATCTTGCAGCATTGGGATCTGGAAAAGCAGAACTTCTTGCAGATCTGTCCCAAAGAAATGCTGGCGCATCTGCCTGCCCCGCTGAGCCAGGAACCTTCGGCTGTGCCGGCGGAATAACATGATGTGGATCGTCAGGATCGCAGCGCTTGTTGTTCTGCTTGCGGGGTGCACGGATCGTGCCCCCCGCGGTGGCGGCGATGTGTTGGTTCTGGGCGATTCCGTTCTGGCGTGGAATGCGAGTAAAGGGGCGTCGATCCCCGATGTGCTGGCGCAGTCACTGGGCCGCACTGTGATCAGCAAGGCGGTGCCCGGCGCACAGTTTGACAATAGTTCTGCCCTTGCCGGGGCGGTTGGGTTTGACATCCAGCGACAGTTTCCCGGCGGGCGCTGGAACTGGATTGTGCTGAATGGTGGTGCAAATGATCTGAGCGCCGATTGTGGCTGTGGTGCCTGTGGGGCGACGGTGGAAGGGTTGATTTCGCAGGAGGGCGGTGGCGCGGTGCCCACGTTTATCACCCGGATACAGCGCGAGACCGGCGCACAGGTGATTTGGATGGGCTATTACAAAGGCAACGGCAGAGGATCGTTTGAAGGCTGCCGTGATGATCTGGTCGAGATGGAGCGCCGGTTGACGATTTATGCCGAGGCACGCAAGGATGTGTATTTTCTGGATGCCGAGGATGTGATTGATCCACGTGACCCGGCGCAGTTTGCACCTGACAACAATCACCCCTCGGTCAAGGGATCGGCCCTGATTGGCAACTATCTGGCGCAGACAATTCAATTGCGTTCACAAAACTGATCCTGCACCCTATAGCTGTGGCATGGCCCGCAAAGCGACATCAAAGAAGAAACCGGTAAAGAAATCCGTTGGTTTGCCATGGCGCAAGCGGCTGCGGCGTTGGGTGTTGCGGGCGGTGTCTGTTGTGTTTCTGGTGGTTGTGGCGCTGGTGGTGCTGGGCGCGTTGATCAACCCGCCGACAACCGCCTATATGTTTTCCGAAGGCCGACGGTTGGGCGGGGTGAAACAGACCTGGGTGTCGATTGACCGGGTGGCGCCGGTGATGGCGCGCTCTGCCGTGGCGGCGGAGGATGCGAATTTCTGTCATCATTGGGGATTCGATCTGGCTGCGATCAAGCTGGCGATTGAACAGGGATCGTCCCGCGGGGCATCAACGATCAGCCAGCAAACGGTCAAGAATGTCTATCTGTGGCACGGGCGCTTGTGGGTGCGCAAAGCGGCGGAGGCGTTGATCACACCGTTGGTTGAAGCGGTCTGGTCCAAGCGGCGCATCATCGAAGTTTATCTGAACATCGCGGAATTTGACGAAGGTGTTTTCGGGGTCGAGGCGGCGGCATGGCATTACTTTGGTGTGGCAGCCGCTGACCTGAGCGCAACGCAGGCGGCGCGACTGGCGGCGATTCTGCCGTCGCCCAAGACCAGATCAGCCTCCAACCCCAGCGGCTATGTGCGAAAGCGGACACGTCAGATCCGGGACGGGGCGGCGACAATCAGCAGGGACGGGCGTGCAGCTTGTTTCGAGAGTTGAATTGCGCAGCGTTAGCAGGCATTGAGGTCTGACATCAGTTCAGCATGAGATTTCCTAATGGCGCGCCTGTTCCACGTTCCCCTTTCCCCGTTTTGCCGCAAAGTGCGGTTGAGCCTTGCCGAGAAGAAGATCGAGGTGGAGCTGGTTGAAGAGCGGTATTGGGAGCAGGATCCCGATTTTATGCGCCGCAACCCAGCCGGGAAGGTGCCGGTGCTGCGGCTGGACGGGATCATCATGTCCGAAAGCGCGGCGATCTGTGAGTATCTGGAAGAGACAAGGCCCGACCCGTCGCTGCTGCCTTCTGATCCGGTGGAACGTTTGGAGGTGCGCCGGTTGGTCAGCTGGTTTGATGACAAGTTCCATACCGAGGTGACGTCGAACCTGCTTTATGAGCGGGTGAATAAGAAGATGATGAAACAGGGCTATCCCGACAGCAAGAACGTCAAGGCGGGGGCCAAGGCGATCAAATATCATCTGGATTACATGACATGGCTGCTGGATCATCGCCGCTGGTTGGCGGGGGATAAGATGACCTTGGCGGATTTCGCTGCTGCTGCGCATCTGTCGTCGCTGGATTATATTTCGGATGTGGATTGGAACCGGTCGGAGGTGGTGAAAGACTGGTACGCCAAGATCAAATCGCGCCCTGCATTCCGCGCCTTGCTGGCGGATCAGGTGTCTGGGTTCCCGCCGCCCAAGCATTATAACGATCTGGACTTTTAAACGGTGGCCCCCGCAGTGGATGGCGTGTGGGGAGAGTGCGGACAGTATATAAGGCAAAAAGAGAATGGACCTGAAGGCACGGTTGGTTGAACAGGCTTTGGCGGAGGGGTTTGTTGCCTGCCGGATCTGTCGACCGTGGGATGTGCCAGAGGTGCCGGCGCGGTTGGAGGCTTTTGTGCAGGCCGGGTTTCATGGGCAGATGGGCTGGATGGCAGATCGGATGGCATGGCGGGGCAACCCGGCGGCCCTGTGGCCGGAGGCGAAATCGGTGATCATGCTGGCCGAGAGTTACGCGCCCGAACATGATCCGCTGGCGGTGTTGGAACATCCCGAGAAGGCGGCGGTTTCTGTTTATGCGCAGGGGCGTGATTATCATGATATCGTGAAGAAGCGGCTGAAACGGCTGGCGCGGTGGTTGATCGAGCAGGAAGCCTGTGAGGTGAAGGTTTTTGTTGATACCGCCCCCGTGCCGGAGAAGGCATTGGCGCAGGCAAGCGGGCTTGGCTGGCAAGGCAAGCACACCAATGTGGTGAGCCGGGAATGGGGCAATTGGGCCTTTTTAGGGTCTGTTTTTACCACATTGGATTTGGAGGCGGATCAGGCGGAAGTGGACCATTGCGGGTCTTGTACCGCCTGTCAGGACGTCTGTCCGACGGATGCCTTTCCTGCACCCTATCAGTTGGATGGGCGGCGTTGCATTTCCTATTTGACGATTGAGCATAAGGGGCCGGTTGACCCTGAGCTGCGCAGCAAGCTGGGCAACCGGATTTATGGCTGTGATGATTGTCTGGCGGCCTGTCCCTGGAACAAGTTTGCAGTGCAGGCGAGCGACATGCGCTATCACGGGGCGCTGCGCGAAGCGGCGGATCTGGCGGAATTGGCGGGGCTGGATGATGCGGCATTCCGGTTGCGATTTTCAGGCTCACCGGTGAAGAGGGTCGGGCGGGATCGCTTTGTGCGCAATGTGCTTTATGCCATTGGGAATTCGGGTGTGGCGGGGTTGTTGGGCACAGCGCAGGGTTTGACCGATGATCCTGATCCGGCGGTTGCGGATGCGGCGCGCTGGGCCGTGGGGCGGTTGGCGGACGTCTGACGCAAACGGGCTGGACGATCCCGCGCCAGTCGATACATCTGATTGAAAGAAATGAAGGGGACAGCCATGGCGTTGCTATTGGGGGTGGATACGGGCGGCACCTATACGGATGCGGTGTTGATCCGGGATGAGGAAACGGTGATCGCTTCGGCCAAATCGCTGACCACACGGTATGATCTGGCGCTGGGAGTTGGGGCGGCGGTACAGGCGGTGTTGGCGCAGGCGGCGGTTGCCCCTTCGGAGATCGCGCTGGCCTCCCTGTCGACCACCTTGGCAACCAATGCGCTGGTGGAAGGGCAAGGCGGGCGCGTGGCGTTGATCTATATCGGGTTTCGCGAGAAGGATCTGGAGGGGCATGGGTTGTCCGAGGCCTTGAAGGGAGACCCCTGTATCGTGCTGGAAGGCGGGCATAATCACGCCGGTGGGGAGGCCATGGCACTGGACGAAAAAGGGCTAATCGCCTTTTTAGAGACACATAGGGATGAGGTCAGCGGCTTTGCCGTAGCCAGCCAGTTTGCCACACGTAATCCGGCACATGAGCTGCGCGCGGCGGAACTGGTGGCGCGGATTACCGGGCGACCAGTGTCGGCCTCGCATCAATTGTCGGCCAAGTTGAACGGGCCCAAGCGGGCGTTAACGGCAGTGTTGAACGCACGGTTGATCGGTATGATTGACCGGTTGATCGGGCGTGCGGAAGACACGCTGATTGCCTTGGGGGTTGAAGCACCGTTGATGGTGGTGCGGGGGGACGGGGCGTTGATTTCCAGCGGGCAGGCGCGGGAACGGCCGATTGAGACCATCCTGAGTGGGCCAGCGGCGTCGATTGTCGGGGCGCGGTGGATGACGGGGGCGGATCATGCGCTGGTCAGCGATATTGGCGGGACCACAACCGATGTGGCGCTGCTGCGCGACGGGCGGCCGGCAATTGATCCGGCGGGTGCGCGCGTCGGCCCCTATCGCACCATGGTGGAGGCGGTGGCAATGCGTACCAGCGGGCTGGGCGGGGACAGTGAGGTGCATTTTATTGCCGAAGGGTTGCAGGGCGGTGTGACACTGGGGCCGAAACGGGTTTTGCCGGTGGCCTTGGTGGCGGTGGAGGCACCCGAGGTGGTGCATAGCGCGCTGGAAGCGCAGTTGCGCTCTACGACGCCGGGAGAGCATGACGGGCGGTTTGTACGTGCGGTTGAGGGGGTGAGCCGTGAGGGCATCGGGCCACGTGAAGCGGCGCTGCTGGAGCGGATCGGAGGGGCGCTGCATCCGCTGGAGAATGTATTGCGCGCGCGGGTGGAACAGGGCGCGTTGAAACGGCTGGTGGAGCGCGGTTTGGTACAGCTTGCCGGTGTGACCCCCTCGGATGCCAGCCATGTTCTGGGGCGGGTGATGGAATGGGACGCAGGTGCGGCCCGCAAGGCGCTGCAACTGTTCGGGCGCAGGCGGACCGGATCGGGGACGGTCCTGTCAACCAGTGAAGAAGACGTTGCGCAGATGATCGTGGATCGGTTGACCTATCAGACGATTTTGGCCTTGTTAGATACTGCTTTTGCCGAAGAAGGCACACCGTTTGAGGCAGATCCGGCGGCATTGGCCCGACATGAGTTGATGCAACGCGGCATGGGCGGGCACCGTGGATTGGTCAAGTTAGAGACGGGTTTGAATGTTGCGGTGGTGGGGCTGGGGGCCTCTGCGCGCAGTTATTATCCGGCGGTTGGTGAAAAACTGGGCTGTGAGATGATCCTGCCGGAGTATGGCGGAGTTGCAAATGCCATCGGTGCGGTGGTGGGACGTGTCACAATGCGCCAGAGCGGCACGGTCACCTCGCCCAGTGAAGGGAAGTATCGGGTGCATTTGTTGGAAGGGCCGCAGGATTTTGCGGATCAGGACAGTGCGCTGGAACGGTTAGAGACTGTTTTGAAGGAAGATGCTCTGGCACAGGCAAAGGGGGCGGGGGCGGAGGATATACAGGTGACTGTGACACGTGACATTCGCACGGCGGGTGTGGAGGCGCGCGAGGTGTTTATTGAGGCGACGATCATGGTGGAAGCGGCAGGGCGACCACGGGTGGCGGTTTAGAGGGAATTGAAAGGGTAAGGCGGGGAGAACCCCGCCCTACAGATTGTGAAGTCGCAGATTATTCAGCGGCGGCGCGTTTGGGCAGCACCCAATCGGCACGGGGGAAGTGACAGGTGTAGCCGTTGGGGGTGCGCTCAAGATAATCCTGATGCTCCGGCTCTGCCTCCCAGAAATCGCCAACGGGTTCGACTTCGGTCACAACCTTACCGGGCCAGAGACCAGAGGCTTCGACATCGGCAATCGTGTCCAGTGCAACAGCTTTCTGGTCTTCATCCACATAGTAGATTGCGGAGCGATAGCTCATGCCACGGTCATTGCCTTGCCGGTTTTCCGTTGTGGGGTCGTGGATCTGAAAGAAGAACTCAAGCTGTTCACGGAAAGACGTGACAGCAGGGTCAAAGATCACCTCGATCCCCTCAGCATGGGTGCCGTGGTTGCGATAGGTGGCGTTGGGGACATCGCCGCCGGTATATCCGACGCGGGTTGAAATCACGCCGGGACGTTTGCGGATCAGATCCTGCATGCCCCAGAAACATCCCCCTGCCAAAACTGCGCGCTGTGTGCTCATGCCACGTCCTCCACTTGATTGATGTAATCGCCATAACCTTCGTCGGCCATGTCATCGCGATGGACAAAGCGCAAGGAGGCCGAGTTGATGCAATAGCGCAGACCGCCCCGATCCGGGGGGCCGTCCGGGAAAACGTGACCCAGATGGCTGTCGCCATGTTTGCTGCGCACCTCGGTGCGGACCATGCCCAAGGAAGCATCGGTATGTTCGGTTACATTTTCGATGGCTTTGGTAAAGCTGGGCCAGCCGCAACCGCTTTCGTATTTATCCGCAGAAGCGAACAGCGGTTCGCCAGAGACGATATCGACATAGATGCCCGGTTCCTTATTCCCAAGCAGCTTGCCGGTGCCCGGGCGTTCTGTCCCGCTTTCCTGCGTCACGTGGTATTCTTCGGGTGACAGGTTGGCGACGACTTCGGCGCGTTTTTCGTATTTTGACATGACGTCCTCCTTGGCGCTTGTATTTGGTATATAAGATGGGGTGCGTTTACGGAATTCAAAGGGTTTCTGCGCCCTGTGCAACTTCCCGTGATCAAAGCGCGTGTGTTCTGCGGGATTTGCCGGATAGGGGAGAATAGGATGCGTTGGGTTATTGGGCTGGTTCTGATGATGATCGCAACAGTGGTCTGGGCGGTGCCGCGGGATGTTACATTTGCCAATATTGATGGCGGCACCCTGTCCCTGAACCAATGGGCGGGGCAGCCGGTACTGGTGGTGAATACCGCCTCGCAATGCGGCTTCACCGGGCAATATGAGGGGCTACAGGCGCTGTATGACAATTTCAAAGAGCGCGGTTTGGTGGTGCTGGCGGTGCCATCGGATGATTTTAACCAAGAGCTTGCCAGCGGCAGTGAGGTCAAGGAATTTTGCGAGATTGCCTTTGGGCTGGATTTGCCGATGGCGGATATTACACATGTGAAAGGCGGCAAGGCGCATGCGTTTTACAAGGCGGTTGAGGCTGAAACAGGATTTGTGCCGCGTTGGAATTTCAACAAAGTACTGATCGGCCCGGATGGGAAGGTTGTGGGCACATGGGGTGCCACCGCCAAGCCGCGGTCACCTGAGATCCTTGGTGCGATAGAGTCGCTGTTGCAGTGACTTTCCTTTGTTAGAGCCTGATTTTTTCGGTCTGAATTGAGGTTGTTCCCTTCTGGGATGGGCAAGTGGGCTTGGTTCACAGGTGTGAAAAGTCCCTGTTGCCGTGTCTTGGAAACGGGAGATCAGGGTTTGCCGCTGCCTGACCAAAGCACCTTGCCGTCCGATGCTTCAGTGCCGGGGGGATTGCCATAAGCGGCGCGGTAGCTTTTTGAAAAATGCGATAGGGATTTGAAACCGCAGGCGACACAGACATCGGTCACGCTAAGGTCTGTCTGGCGCAGCAGGTTGCGGGCCTTTTCCAGGCGCAGGTGCAGATAGTAGCGTTTGGGTGAGGTTGAAAGATATCGCGCGAACAGGCGTTCAAGCTGTCGGGTGGAGAGTTTGATCAGCTCGGCGATTTCTTCGGGGCGCAGGGGGTCCTCAAGGTTGTTTTCCATGATCTGGATGGTGAGGAGCAGCTTGGGGTTGCGGACCTCGGGGCGTGATTGCAGGGACATGCGCTGACCCTGTGACTGGGCCCGCGGCGCAGTATAGACCATTTGATCCGCAACCCAGGTTGCAATTTCCACTCCGTAATCCATGCGCACGCGGTGCAACATCAGATCCATGGAAGCGGCCCCGCCAGCAGAGGTAAAGACGCGCCCATCAACCGAAAACAGTGTGTCTTCCATAATGACATCGGGCAGCATTTCGGCCAGTGCGGTTTTATATTCCCAATGGGTTGTGACCCGTTTACCGCCGATCAGACCGGCGAGGGCCAATGTGTAGGTGCCGGAGGACAGGGCACCATAATCCATGCCCTTGCGGGTTTCGCGGCGCAGCCAGTTGAGGACCGGTTTGGTGCTGCCCCGCCCGGCGTTTTCGCCAGCGCAAACGATCAGGGTTTCATGCCGGTCCAGATCGGTCAGCGCGCTATCGGTTTCAATGCGCACACCGTTATATGCAGCGACGGGAAGGCCGCCTTCCGACAGCAACCGCCAAGTATAGAACTTGCGTCCCGACGGGTGGTGATTGGCAAGCGACAGACAATCCAAGGCGCAGGAGAACCCCAAGGTGGAAAATCCGGGGATCAGCAGGAAGGCGTAGGATTTGGGCGCTGCATCAGTGTTCATCTGCAAAGTCTTAAGCGCGATTCCCCGTTAAGGGGCCGTTAAACAGCGGCATCACGTGTCGCGTTTACGCCTTGGATTGACGCGAGACCTGGACCGCAAGGATGCCGGCGGTGATGATTGCCACGCCGAGGATGTCGCGGGCTCCCAGCTGTTCGGAGAGGAGCAGGGCGGCGATGGCGACGCCAAAGAACGGGTTGAGGAAGTGGAAGGTGGCGGCCCGCGTGGCCCCGATGCGGTTGACCAGCCAGAACCAGATGATTGTCGCGGCAAGGCCGGGGAATAGACAGGTATAGGCAAAGGCCAGTGCCAGCGGCAATGTCGGGTTCAGGCGTGGCGTTTCGAAAGCGAGGGTGGCCAGTGTCAGCGCGACACAGCCCACCAGCATTTGCAGACCGACGATCATCAGAAAGTTTCCGCCAGAGGTGGCACCACGCACCAGCAGCGTTGCAGCGGTCAGCGCGATGACGCCAACCACACAAAGGCCAACACCTGCCAGATCGACGCCGCCGCTGATCCGTGCGCCCATGATGATGCTGACCCCGATCAACCCGGCAAACAGACCGGCGATGCCCAAGGGGCGTAACCGTTCGCCAAAGATGATCCAGACGGCAAACCCGACCAGCAGGGGCATGGTTGAGGCGATGATGGCGGCAAGGGAGGCTTCTACGGTTTGCATGGCGATGAAGTTCAAGCCAAGGTAGACGGCGTTTTGCAGGATTCCAAAGATGATGGTCGCGCGCCATTGGGCTGGGGTCAGCCGCATGGATTGGCCAAGCGCCAGTGCAATTGTGACGCCCAGGAGGCCCGAGATAAGATAGCGACAGGACAGGGCAAACAGAGGCGACATATCTGCGACGATGATCCGCGCCGAGGTAAAGGCCGAGGACCACATCATCGCAAAGATCAGCCCCATCAGAATCGCGCGTATGTCCATGTCTTGGCCTTCGGAAACTCGTTTGGCCGCACAGTTTCTTAGTTTCATGGTGGGGGCAAGGCGATAGCGTAATCCGACATGAAGAGGCCGCATTTTCCAATTACTCACGATGCCGTGGAATTGGAAAAGTAGGATGATCTGGACTATGGAAACCCTTTTGGCGGTGCTGATTTGTGTGGCTGTTTTATGTATCTTTGTTGCGAAGGAATATGCCTATAATTGCTTGCCCAAATCCCATTTTCTGAACGGAACTCTCAACAGGTCGTTATACGCGAAGTCGCAGGGCGAACCTTTGGGTTGGTATCGGGGGACCGGTGATTCAGGCGGCGATTTTGAAATAGATCATTTAGGCAGTGATTTAGGCGGGGGCGATATCGGCGGTGATATCGGTGGCGATTGACGGGGGGACCAATCTCTGATGTCCCGGCATTACATCGCAACACTGAAAACGAATAAGGGCCGCCAGATGGCGACCCTAAATGGTGACTTCAGCGTGCTGAAGACTTAGCCGTTAACGCTGTCTTTCAGCGCTTTTGCGATGGTCATTTTCACAACCTTGTCCGCGTCTTTCTTGAACTGTTCGCCGGTCGCAGGGTTACGCACCATGCGCTCTGGGCGTTCGCGGCAGTAGATTTTGCCAACGCCGGGAAGGGTCACGGCACCGCCGCCGGATACTTCGCGTGTGATCAGATTGCAGACGGCGTCCAGTGCTGCGCCTGCGGATTTTTTGTCAGAGCCCATTTCCTCGGCCAGTGCCGCGACGAGCTGAGTCTTTGTCATTGGTTTGGTTGCCATGTTCTTTTTCTCCTTAGACCGCCCAATGTTGGGCCTCATGTGCGGAAAGTAACGGTATGTTGTAGGGAAGCACAACGAATAATCCTGCTAGAATCAGTGAAAATAGCAGTTTTCGTGGATTTTCCGGTGTATTGAGGGGTTAAAGGAAGGCTGTTTCGTCGAAAGAACGCAATTTCCGGCTGTGAATACGTTCCAACGGTGTGGAACGCAAAAGCTCCATGGCGCGGATTCCGATCATCAAATGGCGCGAAACCTGCGTTTTATAGAAGTCCGAGGCCATGCCGGGCAGTTTGAGTTCACCGTGAAGGGGTTTGTCCGAGACACAAAGCAGCGTGCCATAGGGCACGCGGAAGCGGTAGCCGTTGGCGGCGATTGTGGCGCTTTCCATATCAAGGGCGATGGCACGGGATTGGGACAGGCGTTGCACCGGGCCGGATTGGTCGCGCAGCTCCCAGTTGCGGTTGTCGATGGTAGCCACGGTGCCGGTGCGCATGATGCGTTTCAGCTCATACCCCTCCAGCTGGGTGACCTGCGCCACAGCTTGTTCCAATGCGATCTGGATTTCGGCCAATGCAGGAATGGGGATCCAGACGGGCAAGTCATCATCCAGCACGTGATCTTCGCGCAGATAGGCGTGGGCAAGGACAAAGTCGCCCAGGGCCTGCGTGTTGCGCAGGCCCGCGCAATGGCCAACCATAATCCATGCATGGGGGCGCAGCACCGCGATATGATCGGTTGCGGTTTTTGCATTGGAGGGGCCAACGCCGATATTGACCAGCGTGATGCCAGACCCATCCGCACGTTTGAGGTGATATGTCGGCATCTGCGGTGTTTTCACCGTCTCGGGGATTGGTGTTTCGCCATCGGTAATCTCGACATTGCCGGTCGAGACAAAAGAGGTGTAGCCGCTGGTGGGGTCATTCAGTTGATTGCGGGCGTATTCCTCGAACTCGGTGACATAGAATTGGTAGTTGGTGAACATCACGTGACATTGAAAATGTTCGGGATCAGTGGCGGTGTAATGGGCCAGACGGGCCAGTGAATAATCAACGCGCTGCGCGGTGAAAGGTGCCAGCGGGCGCAATTCGTCAACGGGTTGATAGGTGCCGTTGACGATATCGTCATTGGTGGTGGACAGATCCGGCACATCAAAGATGTCGCGTAGGGTGAAATCGGCGGCCCCGTCCTGTGGAATGTTCACGGCATTGTCGCCGGTGACGGCAAAATGCACCGGAATAGGTGTGTTGGACAGGCCAATGGTGACGGGCTGTTCGTGGTTTTCGATCAACAGGCCAATCTGCTGGATCAGGTAACTACGAAACAGGTCGGGGCGGGTGATCGTGGCCGCGAAACGACCGGGCGAAGAGACATGACCAAAGCTGAGGCGGCTGTCGACCTGCGCATAGCTTGAAGTGGCAAAACGGACCTCGGGGTAAAAGGCGCGGATGCGGGTATTGGTGACCGGGGTTTCCAGTACCTCAGCAAAACTGTCTCGCAAGAAGCCAGTGGCCTGTGTGTAAAGCGCTGTCAGACAATCAACGGCTGCGGTCGCATCGGTAAATTCCTGTGGATGCGGTGTATCGGGTGTTAGAATTTTCATTTTTCGGTCTTTCTTTTCTTTTTGGGGCGGTCCTGCCCTTTTGGTGGTGTCTCGTGCCGATGTTACGACACGATAATATCGGTAAATTCGAAGGTGCGCACGTCGACAAGGCCAAGGTCACTGATCCGCAGTTCGGGGATCACAACAAGGGCCAGCAGTGAATGCTGCATATAAGCGTTGTTCAGGGTGCAGCCGCAGTCGCGCATGGCCTGCATCATATTCTCAGTAGCGGCAGCGACATCTGCGGCGGGTTGATCCGACATCAGCCCGGCGATGGGCAGTTCGACCAGTGCCAGTTCGATGCCGTCCTTGAAGATGGTGATGCCGCCGCCGACCTCGCGTAGGCGGTTTGCGGCCAGTGCCATCTGGTCGCGATCGGTGCCGACAACAATCATGTGGTGACTGTCATGGGCCACGGTCGAGGCCATGGCCATGGTACCAGTATAGCCAAACCCGGAGACAAAAGCGTTGACCACGGTGCCGGTGGCGCGGTGACGTTCGACCAGCGCGATCTGTGCAACTTCGCCGGTGGCCTGCACACGGCCATCGGTGACCGGCAGTTCGAATTGCAGCGCCTTGGTGGGGGCCTGATTTTCGACCACACCGATGACGTTTGCAGTCACACCATTGGCCCCATGCGGGGCGTGAATGGTGAAATCATCACCGGCAAGTCTGTTGCGCATATTGACGGTCTTGCGGGCCGTATCGGGCCAGTCGAAATGCGGACATTCGACAAGGCAAGCGCCGTCCTGTGCCACGATCTGACCACGGGCAATAACAGTCTCTATCGGCAGGGTTTTGAGGTCTGACGTCAGGATCACATCGGCACGCCGTCCCGGTGTGAGAGAGCCGATTTCACGCTCCAACCCGAAATGTGTTGCGGTGTTGATCGTTGCCATTTGCAGGGCAATCAGCGGGTCACAGCCACAATCAATGGCATGGCGCACAACACGGTTCATATGGCCATCATTGACCAAAGTGCCGCAATGGGAATCGTCCGTGCAGAGGATCATATTGCGCGGGTCGAGACCCTTTTCGGTGATTGCCGTAATCTGGGTTTCGATATCATACCAGGCAGAGCCGAGACGGATCATCGACCGCATTCCCTGACGCATCCGCTGAATCGCGTCGGCTTCGCAGGTGCCCTCGTGATCATCCGCCGGGCCACCGGCGACATAGGCGGCAAAGGCGGGTCCCAGATCGGGAGAGGCATAATGCCCGCCAACAATCTTACCGGCACGTTGGGTGGCGGCGATTTCGGCCAGCATCTTGGGATCAGCGGCAGAGACACCGGGGAAGTTCATCATCTCGCCCAGACCGATGATGCCGGGCCACTGCATCGCCTCTGCCACATCGTCGGCGGTGATTTCAAAACCTGTGGTTTCCATCCCCGGCGCAGAGGGCGCGCAGGAGGGCATCTGGGTGAAGATATTCACCGGCTGCATCAGCGCCTCGTCATGCATCATGCGCACGCCCTTCAGGCCCAACACATTGGCGATCTCATGCGGATCGGTGAACATGGAGGTGGTGCCATGGGGAATGACCGCGCGGGCGAATTCGGCAGGGGTCAACAGACCGCTTTCGATATGCATATGCCCGTCGCAGAGACCGGGGATCATATAGCGGCCATTGGCCTTGATGATCTGTGTCTCAGGGCCGCGACAATGGCTGGCATCAGGTCCGACAAAGGCGATGCGGCCGGCGGTGATGGCAATGTCATGATCGGGCAAGGCTTCACGTGTATGGACGTTCACCCAGATACCACCAGTGATGATCATATCGGCAGGGCTACGGCCCGCCGCTGTGTTGACAAGTTGCGGGGCGACATCGGGCCATGAAGGGAAAGGTTCTTGCGTCATGTCCCAAGGTGGCACAGTGTTTTGGCAGGTTCAAGCAGGAGTGGGCGGGATGGACTATGAAACCATTGGGGCAGAAGATTTCGGCGCGTCCTTGCGGGGCATCGGGCTAAACCTGTTGGTGCGGGATGTCGCGGCAGAAATTGCCTTTTTAGAGACTGTTTTCGGGATGAAATCGTTCCAGCCTACAGCGGATTTTGCGATCATGACCTATGGGGAGCAGGTGTTTCAGATCCATGCGGACGGCACCTATCATGCCAATCCGCTACTGGGGTTGTTGCCAGAGAATCCCCCACGCGGGGCGGGGATTGAGATCAGGCTTTATGATACCGACCCGGAAACTGCCTGTGCCAAGGCAGAGGTGGCAGGCGGGACAATACTACAGGCCCCGACGGACAAGCCGCACGGGCTGCGCGAGGCCTATATTCTATGTGAAAACGGCTATGCCTGGGTGCCAAGCAGGATCAAAGAGAAATCAAAGGGAGAGTAATAATGAGCGTGACACAAATGAAACCGAATATGGACCACTGGCAGGAACGGGTGGATCTGGCGGCGGCCTTTCGGTGGACCGCACGGCTGGACATGCATGAAAGCGTGGCGAACCATTTTTCACTGGCGGTGAATGACATCGGATCACAGTTTCTGATGAACCCGAACCAGATGCACTTTTCGCGTATCAAAGCCAGCGACATGTTGTTGATTGATGCGGATGATCCAGAGACCTACGAAGGGCCAAATGCGCCTGACCCGACCGCCTGGGGGTTGCACGGTGGGGTGCATAGGGCCTGTCCGCATGCGCGTTGCGTGATGCATGTGCATTCGATCTACGCCACTGTACTGGCCTGTTTACAAGACAGCCGTCTGCCCCCGATTGATCAAAACGCCTGTACGTTTTTCAACAGGATGGTGATCGATGAGGATTATGGCGGGTTGGCGTTTGAGGATGAGGGAGAACGCTGTGCCAAGCTGCTGACCGATCCGAAGCAAAAGGTGATGGTGATGGGATCACATGGGGTGATGGTGATAGGCGACACGGTCGCAGATACCTTTAACCGGCTCTATTATTTCGAACGCGCCGCCGAGACTTATATCAAGGCGTTGCAAACCGGATTGCCGTTGCGCCGTATCTCGGACGAGGTGGCGGAAAAGACTGCACGTGAGCTGGAGGAATATCCGGAACAGGATGCGCGGCATCTGGCAGAGTTGAAAGCGATATTGGACAGTGAAGGGTCGGATTATGCTTATTAGAGACTGTTCGTAGGGAAATTCCTTATGGCGGAATGGAACCACACACCCGAATTGCCGATTGCGGTGTCACCCCTTTGGCAATGGCCGCCCAAACCGTTTCAGGTGTTGAAATGGTATGTGGATGGCTGGTTCTTTCTGACCATTAACATGGGAATTCTGGCGCTGGCGTGGGTGAGTTACCTTTGGTTCAGTCCGACACTGGAACAGGCACTAACATGGGGAGTTGGCTGGGTTGTGCAGGTGTTTCTGCGCAACTTTGTTCTGATCTCGCTGATCGCGGGGGGCCTGCACCTGTGGTTTCATACCTACCGCTTGCAAGACAACAGGATGAAATACGATCCCCGCCCGTTTCCGCGTAAAGGGCGGATGTTCAGTTTCAATGCACAGGTGTTGGACAACATGTTCTGGACGCTGGCCAGTGGTGTCACCATCTGGTCAGCATTTGAAGTGGTGTTCTGGTGGTTGCTGGCCAATGGCTATGCGCCCACAACCAGTTTTGCGCAGACGCCGATCTGGTTTGTCGCCTTCTTTTTCGTGATCCCGATCTGGGAAAGTTTCTATTTCTACTGGATACACCGGCTGTTGCACACCAATCTGTTCTATCGGTTTCACGCCTTGCATCATCGCAATACGGACATCGGGCCATGGTCGGGTTTATCGATGCATCCGGTGGAACATGGGTTTTACTTTGGCACGGTGATCATTCACCTGATCCTGCCGACGCACCCTGTGCATCTGATCTTTCATTTGATGTTTTATGCAATCCTCGCCGTCACCACCCATACCGGTTTTGAGGGGTTGTGGTTTCGCAATGCCAAGCGTGTGAATTTGGGGATGTTCCATCACCAGATCCACCATCGGTACTTTGAAGTGAACTATGGCAATCTGGATGTGCCTTGGGACAAGTTGTTCGGATCATTTCATGATGGTACTGATGAGGGAAAGGTGCGGATGAAAGCGCGGCTGGCTGCACGCAACAGGCGGTGACGCGTTGCGCCTGCTGTGCGGTTTCGATTTACTGTGCGGTAAGGTTAATGCGTTAGGTCCGCCAAGATGAACATACTTTTTGTGCACCAGAATATGCCGGGGCAATATCGCGAGCTGGTGCAATGGCTTGCGGCGCAGGGCGGTCACCGGATTTTCTTTCTCACGCAGAAGAAAGACGCGCCAAATCTGCCGGGGGTCGAGACCCGGATTTACAAGGCGCATCGCAAGCCGCTGAAAGATGCCTATGGGCTGTCCAAGGTTTGGGAGGAGGCGGCGGGCGCAGGGTTTGGCGCGGCGATGGCCGCCCGTCAGATTGAGACCGAGGATGGTTTTATCCCCGACATTGTCATCGGCCATGTCGGTTGGGGAGAGCTGACGTTCTTCAAACAGGTCTGGCCGGATGTGCCGATCATCGGGTTCTTTGAATATTACTACAACATGACCGGCTGTTTGGTCGGCTTTGACCCGGAAGAGCGTGTATCGGAGCATGCACCATTTCTGATGGCGGCGCGCAATTCGGTGCCATTGGCGAATATCGAAGTGGTGGATCAGGGCCATGTGCCCACGCTTTGGCAACGGGATCGTTTCCCCGAAAGTTTTCATAACCGGATGTATGTCTGTCACGATGGCATCAGAACGGATCGGTTGCTGCCAGACCCCAATGTTGAATTGCATCTGGGACGGTTGCAGCATCCGATCAGGAAAGGCGACGAGGTGCTGACCTATGTTGCGCGCAATCTGGAGCGGGCACGCGGGTTTCACGTGTTCATGCGCGCCTTGCCACGGATCATGCGGGAACGGCCCAATGCGCGGGTGCTGATCGTGGGCGGGAACGAGGTGTCCTATGGTGGCAAAAGCCATGATCCAAAAGGGCTGCGCGGTGAGATGGAGCGCGAGGTCGGGGATAATCTGGATTGGGACCGCCTGCATTTTCTGGGGCGCATTCCCTATCCCGACTATCAAAATCTGGTGCAGATCAGCCGCTGTCATGTCTATTTGACGATGCCTTTTGTCCTGTCTTGGTCCTTGCTGGAATCAATGTCGATGGGTGCCACGGTGGTGGCTGCCGATGTGGCCCCGGTGCGGGAGGCGATTACCCATGGTGAAACCGGTATGTTGGTTAATTTCCACGATCCACAGGCGCTTGCCGCGCAGGTGGTGGATGTGCTGGGCCAGCCCGAGAAATATGCACATCTGGGGGTGGCTGCGCGGGCACATGTGGTTCGGGAATATGATTTCCTGACGAAATGCCTGCCTGAACATATCGCACAGATCAACGCATTGGTATCGGCGGATAAACGCATCCAAATGGGGTAATTGCCCCTTGTGATGTGCGGCAGTGCGGGCCATTTTCGCGCCATGGAAAAAACCCTTATATCATTTGGTCATGGCTATAGTGCGCGGGCACTTGCGGCACGGTTGGTGCCGCAGGGCTGGCGGATCATCGGGACCACGCGGTCAGCGGATAAGATGGCAGAGATTGCCGCCACCGGCGTTGAGCCGGTGTTATGGCCGGGTACGGATATCACGGACCTGTTGGAGGCGGCGCAATATCTGTTGGTTTCAGCAGGGCCGGGAGCGGAGGGTGATCCGGTCCTGAATGTGTTGAAGAAAGAGATCACCGTCATGGCACCCAAGCTGCGCTGGGCGGGTTACCTGTCGACCACCGGGGTTTACGGTGACCATCAGGGCGCTTGGGTGGATGAGGATACTCCGCTTACCCCCGCGACCAAGCGGGGCCAGTTGCGGGTTGAGGCAGAGGCGGCATGGCAGGCGATTCCCGATCTGCCGCTGCATATTTTTCGGCTTGCGGGGATCTACGGTCCGGGGCGCGGACCCTTTGCCAAGGTGCGCAAGGGCACGGCGCGGCGGATCATCAAAGCCGGGCAGGTGTTTTCGCGCATCCACGTCGAAGACATTGCACAGGCGCTGGAGCTGTCGATGGCACAACCTGACGCAGGGGCGGTGTACAACCTGTGTGATGATGATCCGGCACCGCCGCAGGATGTGATTGGCCATGCGGCGGAGTTGTTAGGGGTACCCTTGCCCGAGGCGGTGGCATTTGAAACGGCCGATATGACCCCGATGGCGCGCAGCTTTTATGCCGAAAGCAAAAAGGTGCGTAACAACCGGATCAAAGATGCGCTGGGCTGGCGGCCAAAATATCCGGATTACCGCAGCGGGCTGGCGGCAATGTTGCGCGATGATCCGTGAGACTGATCATACCCTGATGCTCTTGCTGGACGGTGTCGCGCATGCGGCACGGGGCGAGGTTGTGAGCGTCGCTGATGTACTGGCTGAATTCGGTGATCGCGCGGTGACCCCGTTTATCCTGTTGGTCTCGCTGCTGCTGGTGTCGCCCCTGTCGGGGGTTCCCGGCGTGCCAACAATCTGTGCGGTGATCATTGTGGTACTTGCGGCGCAGGCATTGCTGGGGCGCGGGACGCTTTGGCTACCGGAATGGGTGAAGCGCAGAAGCATGTCGGCAGCGCGGGTGCGCAAGGCGGTATTCTGGATGCGCAAACCCTGTGCCTTTCTGGACCGGCACTCACGGGCACGTCTGCGGTTTTTGACCCAAGGGCTGATGCGCTGGGTCACCTTGTTGATCTGTGTGATCTTTCCACTGAGCTGGCCACCGCTGGAAATGCTGCCGTTCTTTTCATCCTTTGGCGGGTTGGTGATTGCATTGTTGTCTTTTGGGCTGTTCACCCGTGATGGGATTTATGTATTGGCCGGGTATCTGATTGTCGGTCTTAGTGTCACAGCCACAGTTATTGCGTTGATCTAGCGTCAGTGCTTGTCCTGCCCTGTTGCTGCCCTCATATAGGGCGCGACCTACCCTAGCTTCGGATCACACCACGTGCGTCATAAAATTCAAACGCTTCTGGAAAGCGGCGCTTTTGGCAGCTTTATCATGGGTGTTATCATCTTTAACGCCATTTTGCTGGGGCTGGAAACTTCGGACCGCGCGGTACGTGCCTTCGGGCCGCTGATGCTGTTTCTGGACAGTCTTTGTCTGACGATTTTTGTCGTTGAGCTGGTGCTGAAAATGTATGTGTACCGGCTGCGCTTTTTCCGGGATGGCTGGAACATTTTTGATTTTGTCATTGTGGGCATTTCGCTGCTGCCTGCAACCGACGGCCTGTCGGCGTTGCGGGCGTTGCGAATCCTGCGTGTGCTGCGGCTGGTGTCGACCGCGCCCCGGCTGCGTCGGGTGGTTGAGGGGTTCATCACCGCGCTGCCCGGCATGGCATCGGTCTTTACCCTGATGGCGCTGATCTTTTACATCGGAGCGGTGATTGCGACCAAGCTGTTCGGCAGCGCCTTTGAGGAATGGTTCGGCACCTTGGGGCGGTCAGGGTATTCGCTGTTTCAGATCATGACCTTGGAAAGCTGGTCGATGGGGATCGTGCGGCCGGTGATGGAGACCTATCCGCTGGCCTGGCTGTTCTTCATCCCCTTCATTATGGTCACAACCTTTGCAGTGGTGAACCTGTTGGTCGGCCTGATCGTTAATTCGATGCAGGACGCCCATGCCGAGGAAAGCAATGCCGAGACAGGGGCCTATCGCGATGATGTGGCGGCGCGACTGGCGGCGATTGAACAGCGGCTTGATGCCCTGATCGCACGGCAGAAGGACTAGTTGAGGTCCCGTTAGTTCTGCGTGCTAAGCTTCTCAACTGTATCTATCAGGCGGTTTGTTGGCCAATCTGTGCGATACCTAATGTGTCCAGAACCTTGGCCTCTATCTGCTCGGCGTTCATGCCCGCGACCGCGTACATATCAGCGGGGGAGGCCTGATCGATAAACGTATCGGGCAGAACCATGGAACGGTATTTAAGCCCGCGATCAAACACAGCCTCATCCGCCAGAAGCTGCGCCACATGGGAGCCGAATCCGCCCACGGCACCTTCCTCAATGGTGATCAACGCCTCATGATCAGCGGCCAGCGCAAGGATCATGTCACGGTCCAGTGGCTTCGCAAAACGCGCATCGGCAATGGTGGGGGTGATCCCTTTGGCCGAGAGCGCCTCTGCGGCTTTTTCAACCTCCGCCAGCCGGGTGCCGAAGGAAAGCAGCGCGACGCGACTGCCCCTGGTGATCATGCGCCCCTTGCCGATTTCCAGCGGGATGCCGCGCTCGGGCAGGTCTACGCCGTTGCCTTCGCCGCGTGGAAAGCGGAATGCGATGGGCCCGTCATTATGGGCAACTGCGGTGGCGACCATATGCTTTAACTCGGCCTCATCCGCGGCGGCCATCACGACAAAACCGGGCAGATTGGCAAGATAGGCCACGTCAAACGCCCCTGCATGGGTAGCCCCATCCGCCCCGACCAGTCCCGCGCGATCAATGGCAAAGCGCACCGGCAGGCGCTGGATGGCCACATCATGCACAACCTGATCATAGCCGCGTTGCAGGAAGGTGGAATACATCGCGCAAAAGGGTTTCATCCCGCCAGCCGCCAAAGCAGCGCAAAAGGTTACGCCATGTTGTTCGGCAATGCCCACGTCAAAACAGCGCGAGGGGTAGCGTTCGGCAAAAAGGTTCAGCCCGGTGCCATCCGGCATTGCAGCGGTGATCGCGCAAATCTTGTCGTCCTTGGCGGCTTCCTGCAGCAGGCTGTCGGCAAAAACCGATGTATAGCTGGGCGCGTTGGAGGGTGCCTTTTTCTGCTCGCCAGTGACCACGTTGAACTTGGACACACCATGGCCCTTGTCGCGGGCCGTCTCGGCAGGGCCATACCCTTTGCCCTTTTTGGTCAGCACATGGATCAGGATCGGCCCTGTAGCACGTGCCTTGACGGTGCGCAGGACCGGCAGCAGCTGATCCATGTCATGCCCGTCAATCGGTCCCAGATAGGAAAACCCCAGTTGTTCAAACAGGGTGCCGCCGACGGCGATGCCTTTCAGCATATCCTTGGCGCGTTTTGCCCCTTCGCGGAAAGGTTCGGGCAGCAGGCTGACCGCGCCTTTGGCGGCGGCCTTGAATTCCTGAAACGGTTCCTCGGCATAAAGTCGACTAAGATAAGAGGACATTGCCCCAACCGGTGGGGCAATCGACATTTCGTTGTCATTCAGGATCACGATCAGGCGTTTTTTTAGATGGCCGGCGTTGTTCAACGCCTCATAGGCCATACCGGCCGACATCGAGCCGTCACCGATGACCGCGATGGCATCCCCCACACCCTCGGGCGGGGCACCGCCCAGATCACGTGCCACGGCAAAGCCGAGGGCAGCAGAGATCGAAGTCGACGAATGCGCCGCGCCAAAGGGATCATAGGGGGACTCACTGCGTTTGGTGAAGCCGCTAAGCCCGTCCTTTTGCCGCAGGGTGCGGATACGGTCGCGCCGTTCGGTCAGGATTTTATGCGGGTAACATTGATGTCCCACATCCCAGATCACCTTGTCGCGGGGCGTGTCAAACACAGCATGCAGCGCAACGGTTAACTCCACCACGCCAAGGCCCGCGCCCAGATGCCCGCCGGTGACCGAGACGGCGGAAACGGTTTCTGCACGCAGTTCATGCGCCAGCTGGTGCAGCTCCGCATCGCTGAGCTGTTTCATATCCGCAGGGCGTGTGACACGGTCCAGTATCGGGGTCTTGGGGCGGTCGGTCATGAATTCCCTCAGTTCTTGCGGGCGACGACAAAACGGGCCGCGTCGCGCAGTGTATCGGCATCCTCGCCATAAACACTTAATGCATCACAGGCGGATTGCATTAGCTCATCAGCGCGGCGTTTGGCCCCATCCAGCCCCAGATGGGAAACAAATGTGGCCTTGCCGGCAGAGGCGTCCTTGCCGGTCGCCTTGCCAACAGTGGCGGTATCGCCGGTCACATCCAGAATGTCATCCGCAATCTGAAAGGCAAGGCCAAGCGCCTTGGCATAGGCGGCCAATGGTGCTGTGTCTGTCCCGGCCATGCGAGGCCCCGCCAAGGCGGCCCAGGCGATCAAGGCACCGGTCTTGCCCTGTTGCAGGGCGGTGATGTCTTCCAGAGACAGCGGCGCGGTAGCGGTTTCGGCAGCGATATCCAGCGCCTGACCCAAAACCATCCCCTGCGCACCGGATGCCACGGCTAGCGTCCGCGCCAGTTTTGCGCACAGATCGCCGCTGCCGACCTCCGGGGCGGTGACCAGTTCAAAGGCCAGCGATTGCAGGGCATCCCCTGCCAGCACCGCTGTTGCCTCGTCCCATTTGCGATGCACGGTGGGTGCGCCGCGTCGCAGATCATCGTCATCCATGCAGGGCAGATCGTCATGCACCAAAGAATAGGCATGCAAGGCCTCAATCGCTGTGGCGGGCCAGATCGCCGCCTCAGGTCCGATGCCATGCAGCCGTGCCGTCTCCAACACCAGAAACCCGCGCAGGCGTTTGCCTCCGCGTGTGGCATGGGCCATGGCCTGCACAACGGGCACATCATCCATCCGGGCCAATATGTGATCGAAATGTGCCGCAACGCGATCCGCGGCTTTGTTCAAGGCATCGGCAAACACGAAGCCTTACAGCCCCTCGACAGGTTTCAGCCCGGTCGGGTTGCCATCCCCGTCCAGCGTGATCGCCGCGACTTTTTCCTCGGCCTCTTTCAACTTGGTCTCGCAGCGTGCTTTCAAGGCCGCGCCGCGCTCATAGAGGGCAATGCTCTCTTCCAATGCCACATCGCCGCGCTCCAGCTGCCCCAGAACCTTTTCCAGCTCCGCCATTGCGGCCTCGAAACTCATTTCCTCAATCGCTGTGTCAGACATCAACGCGCCTCATATTTCTTCATTCAGCGCCACAATAAACAGGAACAGCGCCCTTCGCCAGACACGCTTTGCATCTCTTTTTGGCCCTATATACTGTCCGCACCCACAACCCGCGCCAACATATGCTAATCAGGTGCCAGCATATATCCCGCGCCGCGCACGGTTTGCAGATAACGCGGTTGTTTCGGGTTATCCTCGATCTTGCGGCGCAATCGCGTGATCTGGACATCGACCGCACGTTCTTGTGCCTGCCCACGGTCCCGGCCCAGTTCCTCGACCAGTTTGGCACGGCTTAGCGGTTCGCCGGGTTTGGCGGCAAAGATCTTCATCAGCTGCACTTCAGTCGCCGTCAGCCGCACCAGAACATCCCCTTCCCACATTTCGCCGCGTTCCAGATCATAACGGATCGCGCCCAGCGACATCACCTTTGGCGCAACATCCTCGGCGCTGGTATCGGGCATGCGCCGCAGGATCGCATTGATCCTGAGAAGCAACTCCTTGGGTTCAAACGGTTTGGCCAGATAATCATCCGCCCCGGCTTCCAACCCTTCAATGCGGTTTTCGGTCTCGCCTTTGGCCGTCAGCAGCAAGATTGGCGTTTGCATGGTTTCGCGCAAGGAGGCAGTCAGGGCCAGACCGTCCTCTCCGGGCATCATCACATCCAGCACGATCAGGTCAAAATCCAGACCGGCAAGGATGCGCCGGGCATGGGCGGCATCCCGTGCCGCAGTCACCAGAAAACCATGGCGCATGAGGAATTTCTGCAAAAGCGTGCGGATGCGTTCGTCATCATCCACAATCAGCAGGTGGGCGTCCATCTCGTTCAAGGGCCGGTCTCCCGCAATCTGGTGTAGCTCAGGCGCATTTCGGGATCCATCATCGCCTCCAGTACGGTACGAAACCCGGCCACTGCTTCGGGTCCGGCATCACGAAAGGCGGCCCTAAGCCGTGCCCGCTGTGCGTCTGACAATTGTTGTTCCAATGTGCGGCCCTGTTCCGTCAGATGAAGATGTCGTTCGCGTTTGTCATTCCGCCCAACCTTACTTTTAACCAGACCATCGGCAACCAAAGTGCGCAACACACGATTAAGCGATTGTTTTGTCACCCCCAGAATACTCAACAGGTTGTTCACCGTTGTCCCCGGTGCGCGTCCGATGAAATGCAGGGCACGGTGATGGGCGCGCCCATAGGCCATTTCAGACAAGATACGGTCCGGGTCGGCGGTAAACCCGCGATAGGCAAAGAACATGGCCTCGCTGCCTTGGCGCAACTGTTCATCTGTCAGAAACAGCAGGTTTTCGCCCCGGGCAGGGGTGGAATGGCGGGTATCGGCCATGGGGTGCCTCATCAATCGGTTTTCGCTCTGTCGGTTGTCCCAAGTTTACGTCAGCCTTGTTGACACTCCAAGAGTGAAAGGCTAGTCAAATTCAGCTTTTGCGACAGGATGTGTCTATTTTTTGGATGTCTGCGCAATATTCATAAAATGACAAAGGTTCAGGAGAAATACCATGGCGGGTGCATATGATGATCGGGACGGCCAGATCTGGCTGGATGGCAAGTTGGTGGAGTGGCGCGATGCGAATATCCACATTTTGACCCATGCCATGCATTACGCGTCATCGGTGTTTGAGGGGGAGCGCGCCTATGGTGGCAAGATCTTCAAAAGCCGTGCACATTCGGAACGCCTGAAACGTTCTGCTGAGATGGTGGATTTTACAATTCCATGGACCGTGGACGAGATTGAAGCCGCCAAGGTTGAGACCCTTGCGGCCTCCGGTTTGCAGGATGCCTATGTGCGGGCCATCGCATGGCGCGGGGCGGGTGAGGACATGGGGGTTGCCTCTGCCCGCAACCCTGTACGTCTGGCCATCGCAGTTTGGGAATGGGGTGCCTATTACGGTGATGCAAAAACCAAAGGCGCAAAACTGGACATCTCCAAATGGAAGCGTCCCTCACCGGAAACGATTCCATGCCACGCAAAAGCGGCGGGCCTTTATATGATCTGCACCATGTCCAAACATGCTGCTGAGGCAAAGGGCTGTTCGGACGCGATGATGTTTGATTATCGCGGCTATGTGGCCGAGGCGACGGGAGCGAATATTTTCTTCGTCAAGAATGGCGAGGTACATACGCCAGACCCGGATTGTTTCCTGAACGGGATCACGCGCCAGACGGTTGTGGGGATGCTGAAGGAAAAGGGCATCAAGGTACACGAGCGCCACATCATGCCGGAAGAGCTGGAAGGGTTCGAGCAATGCTGGCTGACAGGCACCGCCGCAGAGGTCACGCCGGTGGGGCAGATCGGCGACTACACGTTCGAGGTTGGCGCGATGACGCGGGATATCGCGGAGAGCTATGAGAAGTTGGTGCGGGTTTAGTCTTTCACCACATCTGATCTACAAACGGGGCAATAAAAATTGCCCCGTTTTTCGTTTTTAAGGCAGCTTAATACAGCGCAACCGGATTGATCATCGCCTGCACGGTGCCTTGGATACGGGCCTGGCCCAGGACAAACATGAACTCATTTACCCCTTCGCGCAGCAGGGGGCCGACATTCATCGTCTCCAGGATGTAGATGCCGTTGTCTTTCAACAGGGTTACATGGCCGTAGAACACCTTGTCCCCCTCTGCCGGCGGGATGGCATCCAGTCCCCATGTATCTGCGCCAACGGCGATTGGGTTCAATGAGGCGAGATAGACCGCGCCTTCGTTGGTCAGGCCCGGCTCGGCCGCACCCCATGCGGCGGGATCGCTTTCGAACATGCCTTCGGTCCAGCCGGTGTGAAACAGGATGATGTCGCCTTCCCCCAGTGTCACACCCTGCGCTGCGGCGGCTTCCTTGATCTCGGTGGAGCCAAAGCTTTGACCGGCGGCCATCACTTCAACGCCAGCATGGGCGGCCATGTCAAGGACCACGCCGCGCCCGACAAGCGGCGGCACAGCATGGGTGCCCAGTTTGGTCAGGCCCGTGATAACGCTGATTTCTTTCTCGTCATGACAATTGTAATACATGCCGTCCTCGCCCAGATGGCCCAAGCCATCGAGTTGCGAACCGATACCGATCCATGTTTGCAGGATGTCGTCATTGTAATTGCCTTCATACCCGAAACCGGACAGCTTGATGCCGCCTTGCTGGTTGGGCTGAACCACTTGCAGGTTCAGCGAACGGGGCGGAAAGGCAGGTGTGTCGGTGCCGATGGTAATGCCCAGCGGCAGGGACTTGCCTTGTTTGATCAGTTTGGCCGCGGCCAAGGTGCGTTCGGGGGTGACCAGATTGGCAGAGCCGATGGTGTCACCTTCACCCCATTGTGAATGCTCGCAATCCTGCGCCAACGCCCCTGTCGCGCCCAGACCAAAGGCCAATAGGGCGCTTAATACGTAAGTCTTGTTCATGATATCCCTCCCTAGAAAAGGTCAGGCTAACATGATTCTTCTACCCTAGATGGTGACGTAGCGTCATTTTGGCAGGCGCTTCATCAAGGAGCGCTTAAAAATCAACGCCACGCTGGGCTTTGATGCCAGCTTTGAACGGGTGTTTCACTTCGGTCATTTCGGTCACCAGATCGGCATATTCGCAGAGTTCAGGCTTGGCGTCGCGTCCGGTCAGGATCACGCCGGTGCGCTTGTCGCGCGCGTTCAAGCCGGCGATGACATCTGCCACTGACAGATAATCATAGCGCATGGCGATGTTGATTTCATCCATGACGATCAGGTCGTAATCGCCGCTTTCCATCATCTCGCGGCCCTTGGCAAAGGCAGCTTGGGCGGCGGCGATGTCGCGGTCCTTGTCCTGTGTGTCCCAGGTGAAACCCTCGCCCATGGTATGCCAGGTGACCTCTCCCAGACGGTCGAAAAACTGCCGTTCGCCGGTTTTCCATTTGCCCTTGATGAACTGGATCACACCGACCTTTTGTTTCCAGCCCAGGGCACGCACAACCACGCCAAAGGCCGAAGAGGATTTGCCTTTGCCAGCGCCGGTATGCACCAGCACAAGGCCTTTGTCGGGGTCCTGCAACTCGGCCACTTTGGCGCGTTGGCTGGCCTGGCGTTCCTGCATCTTCTGCTTGTGATCATCGTCTGACATGTGAAGTCCTCAGTTGGGTGAGCCCGCGGGGGCGATACTGGGTTTTGATTTGCTGCGGTCCAGCCCCAGCTGGCGTTCGCGCCATATGATCAATACGCCACCGGCAATGACAAGGGCGGCACCGATCAAAATGGTCGGGGTCGGGATTTCGCCAAAGACCAGCCAGCCGATTGCGGTGGCAAAGATCATTGAGGAATAGTCAAAGGGTGCCAGCATGGAGGCGGTGCCAAACCGGTAAGAAGAGGTGACCATGATCTGCGCCACGCCTCCGATCAGACCGGCGCAAATGACCAGCCCCAGCACCTCAAACCCCGGATTTGTCCAGGCCAGTGACGGTATTGGAAATACCCAGCCCAAGGGCAGGCTTAGCAGCGACACAACGGTGGCTGTCAGCGAGAAATAGAACACGATGGCCGAGGTGCTGTCGGTTTGCACCAAGCGGCGCACATGGATCTGCACCAATGCCCGCAGGATCGAGGCGGCAAGCACCAGCAGCGCCCCAAAGGTCGCCGCATCGGAATAGCTTTGATCAAGCGACAGGCGCGGGGCGAGGACAATCATCACACCGACAAGGCCAAGCACAACAGCAGACAGGCGGAACAGGCGTATCTTTTCGCCCAGCAGCACAGCGGCAAGGATCACGGTGAACATCGGTGTGGCATAGCCGATGGCGGTAACTTCGGGCAGGGGCAGCAAGGCCAGACCGGCAAAGGTCAGCGCCATTGCGGTGGTGCCGAACAGCCCGCGCCAGACATGCCCAAGGATGTTATTTGCCTTGAACCCATCGTGCAGATGCCCCTGTTGCCAGAGCCAGATCACAATGATCGGCAAGGCAAAGAATGAGCGGAAGAACACCGCCTGACCGGGGGGAACAGCATCGGAAGCGGCTTTGATCAGGGCTGCCATCACCATGAACAAAAAGACCGCGCCGGTTTTCAGTGCGATGGCGCGAGCGGGATTGTTATAGGTAAGTGAAGCTGCCATGCGGCATTTAATGCGCCTCTGACTGGGGAAGTGCAAGGCGGGTTTGCCAGCGCTGTTGCGATTCGTGGTTCGCCCAGCTTGGGTATTCTAAAATCGGAGAGGCAGATGCAGGCAGCGCGCAATGCATCGTTGCCCGCCGTTGGTGTATCCAATTGGCGAAAAAGCCATTTGATAAAGAACAGCGTTGGGTTGGGAGAGCCGCGTTCAGAAGGATCGATCCATCCGTCCGGCGATGGCGGCAGACAAGACGCCTAGCCGATGTGCCCGCGGTTTTCACCAACCTGCCCGCGGTGCAGCAACATATGATCCAGCAGCACACAGGCCATCATCGCCTCGCCCACTGGCACAGCACGGATGCCGACGCAGGGGTCGTGGCGGCCCTTGGTGATGATCTCGGTTTCTTCACCGGATTTGGTGATGGTCTTGCGGGTGGTCAGGATGCTTGAAGTTGGCTTCACGGCAAAGCGCAGAACAATGTCCTGCCCGGTGCTGATGCCGCCCAGAATGCCGCCGGCGTGGTTTGACGAATAGCGCGGCTGCCCGTCGTTCCCCATAAAGATCTCATCCGCGTTCAGCTCGCCTGTCAGCATCGCCGCTGACATGCCTTCACCGATTTCCACCCCTTTGACAGCGTTGATCGACATCATTGCCGCAGCCAGATCGGTATCCAGCTTGCCGTAGACCGGCGCGCCCAGACCGGCGGGCACATTGCGCGCGGTTACTTCGATGATCGCGCCAACGCTGCTACCGGATTTGCGCAGCCCATCAAGGTAGTCGGCCCATTCGGTTGCCGCTTTGGCATCTGGTACCCAGAAGGGGTTTTGTTCGATCTGGTCCCAATCAAAGCTGTTGCGGTCAATTTGGTGTGGGCCCATCTGCACCATATAGCCGGTGATCTGCACATCCGGCGCAATCGCCTTGATCGCCTCCCGCGCCAGACCGCCCGCTGCCACACGGCTCGCGGTTTCACGTGCCGAAGACCGCCCGCCACCGCGATAGTCGCGGATGCCGTATTTTTGGTAATAGGTGATATCGGCGTGACCGGGGCGGAACTTGTCCATGATATCGCCGTAGTCTTTGGAGCGCTGATCGGTGTTTTCGATCATCAGCTGGATGGGTGTGCCCGTGGTCACACCTTCAAACACCCCTGACAGAATGCGCACCTCATCCGCCTCGCGCCGCTGGGTGGTGAATTTGTTCTGACCGGGTTTACGCTTGTCGAGCCAGTGCTGGATCATCTCGGCTGTGATCGGCACACCCGGAGGGCAACCATCGACAGTTGCGCCCAAAGCCGGTCCATGGCTTTCGCCCCAAGTGGTCACGCGGAAAAGATGGCCAAAGCTGTTGATCGACATATGCGGTGCTCCTGTTGGGGAGAGCTTTAGCGGGCGATGAGAGGTGGCTCAAGGGCAGAGAGTGGCGCGTGGTGTTTTGGAGGTAGGGTGTGCGGAGATTGCTGCGATTAAGTCGTTTGAAGGACTATCACCTGAACCATTGACGAAAACCTTCAACTATTTCAATTATTTCAATTGATCAGCCTTCATGCGCCAAGCTGGTAAGCGGATCACAGCAGACGTGTGATTGTCGGCGGCTATCACCTCGAATTCGCCTCCATGAAGCTCTACCAGTTTTCGGGTTAATGGCAGCCCCAGACCTAACCCACCTCGCGTACTCCTATTTTCAATGTTTCCACCGACAACAAAAGGTTCATAAAGCGCTGCTAGTTCCACTTTCTCGTCCAGTTTGCCATCATCAGTGATTGAAATCTCAATGTTGTCGGACGCGTCTATGTTGCCTTTGAGAGTAATATTTTCGCCGCCGTGGTTTATTGCATTGAGAAGCAGGGCGTTCAGAGCGAGTTTGATTTGATCGGCATCAACGTAGAGGGGAATGTCAACCGAATTGCTATCAACAGAAGCTGACTTCAAAACGCCATCCGCGTTCGGTAGTATCAACCCAGCAGTATCGTCTAGCAACTCGTTCAATTTGCAGGCTTGCTCGTTTAGCCTCAATTCACCTGTTGAGACATCACTATAGGTGATAATCGTTTCAACGAGGTCGATCAGATGCTTGGCCGACTTGCGTGCTGAGCTTAGTACCAACTTGTTGACGCCACCTTCTGCCGTTGCTTCAAGCAACTTGATACTACCAAAAAGGATCGTAAGCGGTGTTCGCAGTTCATGTCCTACCAAGGTAATAAAGGTCGTCTTTCCAGTTACATCTTCCCCCGTATCGGCAAAACTTGGCGGCGCACCTTCCAATGCTGCGACGACAGCTTTTCCCAAGTCAGTAAGAATAGTTATGGCCTGATCGGACGGCGCTTCATGGGGCACCAGATCGAGGCCACACAGGCTTCCAAAACGTTGACCTGAAGAAAGGACCAGTGGCACTCCGGCATAATAACGTGCGCCTGGTCCTCCCTCGGCAACCATGGGGTGGGCTTCAAATCGAGGGTCTTTGCTTAGGTCCGGCACAATCATCGGTTCGCCAGACATAATCGTATGGGCGCAAAAGCTGTTGTTTTTTGGCATCCGGCTGAGTTCGATGCCCACCACGGATTTGTACCATTGTGTATCATCCTCGACGACACTGATATGAGCGATCGGACAGTCGAGAAGATGCCTTGTTGCCTCACAAATCGCATCAAAGACTTTAGTATTTTCCTCACGTAGGCCGGGAACTGAAAACACTGCCCGAAGCCGGGCTTCCTCGTTGAAGGGGATAGGATAAGTTCGCAAATCTGGCCTCATCTCAAATCATCTAATTTTCAAATGTAGCTTCTGTTTTTGGCACGTCAATCATTGGTTCCATCGCGTGTTGAATAGCTACCTAGGGGCTCGATGCAGATATTCGCGCCGGCCATGTCGCTAACCCCCCTCACTTTGCCTTCCCCACTTGCCAACCAATCCTCATCCACCTATCTCTTTCCCCTACCTCGGGGAGCTAACGCGCCTTTGGACTTAGATGCATCTGGATGCCCACCAAGACGGTGTGCTTCCAAATACAAGATGATTTTTGAGTTCCGAAAACGCCTAGCTGAGATAGCGCAAGCTGACCCGTCGAACCTGAACCGGTTAACACCGGCGGAGGGAAGGTTTTGGCAATTTCCAATACTTCTCATCGCCGCATTTTGGAGGATGCCATGAAGGCTCTTACACTTGCTGCTACAACACTGATCGCCGCGACAGCAGCCGCTGCGGATACACCTGAACTTGTTGTTTACACCTACGACAGCTTTGTCGCTGACTGGGGCCCCGGCCCACAGATCGAAAAGGCGTTTGAGGAAACCTGTGGCTGTGATTTGAAATTTGTCGGCAATGGCGATGGCGCAGCCTTGCTGGCGCGGCTCAAGCTGGAGGGCGCACGCACGGATGCGGATCTGGTGCTGGGGCTGGACACCAGCCTGATCGCGGCGGCCAAGGAAACGGAGCTGTTTGCCACAACGGAAGTCACGGCCGATTATGCCCTGCCGGTGGATTGGGCCGACACGACATTTGCGCCTTATGACTGGGGCTATTTTGCCTTTGTCCACAACAAGGATCTGGAGGCTCCGGCAAACTTCAAGGCGCTGGGCGAGAGCGATTTGAAAATCGTAATTCAGGACCCGCGGTCATCAACGCCGGGTCTGGGCCTGCTGATGTGGGTCAAGGATGTATACGGCGATGAGGCCCCGGCGATTTGGGAAGCACTGGCGGATAACGTTGTGACCGTGACCAAAGGCTGGTCAGAGGCTTACGGTCTGTTCCTTGAGGGTGAGGCGGATATGGTGCTGTCCTATACGACTTCACCTGCCTATCACATCATCGCGGAAGAGGATGAAACCAAAGCGGCGGCGATCTTTGATGAGGGTCATTATATGCAGATCGAGGTTGTCGGGCGTCTGGCCGGATCGGACCAGCCGGAGCTGGCGGCAGAGTTCATGCAATTTATGGTGTCGGATGCGGCGCAGACGATCCTGCCGACAACCAACTGGATGTATCCGGCGGTGATGCCATCGGGTGGTTTGGCCACAGGGTTCGAGGAATTGGTCACACCCGAAAACGCCCGTCTGATCGAAGCGGATAAAGTGCCTGCATTGCGCGATGAGGCATTGGCCGAATGGCTTTCCGCGCTCTCGCAGTAAGTACAAAATCGGGGATCAGCGCAGCGGCTTTGGTTGTTGTGTTGATCCTTGGCGCGCTCGTAGCCGTGATGTCGCGGGCAGAGGCGGGTGCGGGGCTCGCCGTCTCTGATTGGAGCGCGTTGCGCTTCACGGTTTGGCAGGCGTTTTTATCTGCGATACTCTCGGTGGTTCTGGCGGTGCCGTTGGCGCGTGCCCTAGCGCGACGACGGTTTGTTGGGCGCGCTATTCTGGTCACGCTTTTGGGTGCGCCGTTTATTTTGCCTGTCATTGTGGCGGTCCTTGGTTTGCTAACCATTTTCGGCAGAAGCGGCTGGCTGAACGCTGTGCTGACGCAGCTCAGTCTGCCGCCGGTGTCGATCTACGGATTACACGGCGTTGTGCTGGCGCATGTGTTTTTTAACCTCCCGTTGGCGACACGGCTGTTGCTGCAAGGGTGGCAGACTGTGCCAGCGGAACGGTTTCGGCTGGCCGCGCAACTGCGCCTGACGCCGTGGGCGATGTTTCGGGTGATCGAAGTGCCGCTGCTGCGCCAGATCGTGCCGGGAGTGGCGGCGTTGATATTTGTAATTTGCCTGACCAGCTTCGCGGTGGCGCTGACACTGGGTGGCGGGCCGAAGGCGACAACGCTGGAACTGGCAATCTATCAGGCGTTCCGGTTTGACTTTGATCTGAGCCGTGCGGCCTTGCTGTCTGTTGTGCAGTTGGTCGTGGCAGGGGGGGCTGCGCTGCTGGCGCTATGGATCATTCCGGTGATGTCGATTGGTGGCGGGCAGGATCGGCCACAGCAACGCTGGGATGCGCGGGGTGGGGTGCAGGCGGTGCTGGATCTGGCGGTGATCGCACTGGGTGCCGGGTTTCTGGTGCTGCCGCTGATTGCTGTTGTGCTGCGCGGAGCGATGGGTGTGATGCAGATGCCGATGACGGTCTGGACTGCGGCGGGATCGTCGTTGTCTGTGGCCTTGATCAGTGTGCTGGTCCTGACGCTTCTGGCGTTGCCGATGGCCGGGTGGATCGCGTCGAAACGGGCGGGCGGGGTTGAGGCGATTGGCCTGCTGGGGCTGTCTGCCTCGCCGCTGATGATTGGGACGGGATGGTTTATCGTGATCAATCCGGTGATGAACCCTGCGGATCTGGCCCTGCCGGTGACGGCGCTGGTCAATGCCTTGATGGCCTTGCCGTTTTGTCTGCGCATTATCGTGCCGCGTCTGCGGGATACGGTGATGGATTTTGGCCGTCTTAGCGCGGGTTTGGGTCTGCGTGGCTGGCCCTTGTGGCGCTGGGTGATCCTGCCGCGACTGGCCCCGCAACTGGGGTTTGCGGCAGGTTTGACGGGGGCGTTGTCGATGGGGGACCTTGGTGTGATCGCCTTGTTTGCAGATACTGAACGCGCAACCTTGCCCTTGCAGATGTATCGTTTGATGGGGGCCTACCGGATGGAAGCGGCAGCGGGTGCGGCATTGGTTTTATTGGTAATGGCGTTGGGCATCTTCTGGGTCTGTGATGCCATGGGGAGACGTTATGCTGCGGCTTGAAGGATTTGAAATTGTGCTGGGCGCGTTTCGCATGACGGCGGATATGACGCTGGAGCAGGGGCGCAAATATGCAGTGATCGGTCCCTCAGGGGCGGGAAAATCCACATTGCTGGGGGCGCTTTGTGGATTTGTACCTTTGGCGCAAGGGCGTCTGTTCTGGCAGGAACGCGAGATTACGGATGCGGACCCCGGAGCGCGGCCAATGACGATGTTGTTTCAGGACAACAACCTGTTTCCGCATCTGACTGTGACGCAGAATGTTGGTTTGGGGATCAGGCCGGATTTGCGGTTGAACGCACAGGGGCAGACGCGGGTGGCGCAGGCCCTGACGCGTGTTGGGCTGGCAGATCAAGCGGATAAGAAACCCGGCGCGCTCTCTGGCGGGCAACAAAGCCGTGCAGCGCTGGCGCGGGTGCTGGTGCAAGCGCGGCCTTGGGTACTGCTGGACGAACCCTTTGCGGCATTGGGACCGGCCTTGCGCAACGAAATGTTGGATCTGGTGCAGGATCTGGTGGCGGAAACCGGGGCGGGGTTGATCATGGTGACCCATGCGCCCGAAGATGTGCGTCGGATTGCGGATGAGGTGGTATTTGTCAGTGCGGGGCAGGCAGAGGCCCCGAAACCGGCGGTGGAACTGATGGAGAATCCGCCGCCGGAGTTACGCGCGTACCTTGGTTAGGCGCGCACGGGTTTTGAAAACGTCGGCAGGCTTTCTTTAAGAGAAAGCGCTTCAGGCTGCGACGGTGTCATGCGCCTCGAGAATCGCAAGTGCGGCTGATGCAGCTTCGCGGCCTTTGGTGACAAAATGCGCACGATAGATCGCATTGTGATGGTCTGTTTCCTGATACTGGTGCGGGGTGAGGGAGACCGACAGCACCGGCACGCCGGTATCAAGACCCACGCGCATCAACCCGTCAACCACGGCGCTGGCAACAAAATCATGCCGGTAAATACCGCCATCGACGACAAAGGCAGCGCAGATGACCGCGTCATATTTCCCGGTCAGCGCCAGCTTTTGCGCCATCAGGGGCATTTCGAAGGCACCGGGCACATCGAAGGTTTCAATCTGGCTAAGGGGAATCGTTTCGGTAAACCCATCCAGACTGCGGTCGACGATATCGGCGTGCCACTGTGCTTTGATGAATGCGAAACGGGCGGGGGCGTGAAGGCCATGTGTCATGATGCGTTCTCCTTTAGGTTCAGACACGTCCACCCAAGGCGATCACGTATCGACACACGGCAAGCCGGGCATAAACACGCATTCTCTTTCATCCGGACTATGACCGTCGGCTCTGGAATTTGACCAGATCTGCTGACACCTCGTGAAAGGCCGCTCGCGGGCTTGTGGGTGTACCCACCTACCGCCGGTGGGGAATTGCACCCCGCCCTGAGAATTCTTGCACATTGCCGTCAGAAAATGCTCTGTGCAAGGCAGAACGTACCGTCAGAAAGGTTGATCCATGCATCCCAACCCAATTTATCACGACGCCGATTTTGCGCGAAACCTTGGATTTGCCCGCGAACGTGGTTTTGGCGTTCTGGCGGTGAATGGCGCGGATGGCCCGTTGATCAGCCATGTGCCGTTTTTGATCAATGCAGAGGGCACGGTTGCCGAATTGCACCTTGTCCGATCCAACCCGATTGCGCGGGCGTTGAAGGAACCGCTGGCCGCACGCATCGCGATTGTGGGGGGCGACAGCTATATTTCGCCCGATTGGTACGGTGTGCCCGACCAGGTGCCGACATGGAATTATGTGGCGGTGCATCTGACCGGCACGCTGGCGCTGCGTCCACAAGAGGAATTGCAGGATTTGCTGGACCGACAGTCGGCGGCCTATGAAGAAAGACTGTTGCCCAAACCACCTTGGAAAACTGCAAAGATGTCGGATGGTGTGATGGAAAAGATGATGCGGATGATTGTGCCGTGCCAGATGACAGTCACAGGCATGGATGGCACATGGAAGCTAAGTCAGAACAAGCCGGATGCGGTGCGCCTTGCGGCGGCGGATCAGGTTCGGTCCAGCGGTTTCGGGGCCGAGACGGATATCCTGTCGGCGCTGATGCGCGGTGCCGGGAACGGCGAGGTGCAGGGCGACAAATGAAATCCAGCGATTGCACCTTTGCCACGTTCCAGTGATACTTTGTCTGACCCAAGCAGGAGCCAGCCCATGAAACTCGCTTATTCCCCAACGTCTCCTTATGTGCGCAAGATTATGGTTTTGTTGCACGAAACCGGCCAGCTGGCGGATGTGGCGCTTGAGACGCGCACCACCACGCCGCTGGAACCTGATCAGAATTTGCTGTCCAGCAACCCGCTGGGCAAGGTGCCTGCGCTGGAACGTGCGGAAGGGCCGGCGCTTTATGACAGCAGGGTGATTTGCGCGTATCTGAACGACCGCGCCAAAGGGTCGCTATATGGCAGCGGTGCGCGGCATTGGGATATCCTGACGCTTGAGGCGACCGCAGATGGTATTCTGGATGCAGCCCTGCTGATGGCCTATGAGTGGCGGATGCGCCCCGAGGACAAGCGGATGGACGCATGGGTTGATGGTCAGTGGGGCAAGGTCGCACGGGCCTGTGCCGCCCTGAACACCCGCTGGATGAGCCATTTGGCCGGGCCACTGGATATGGGGCAAATCGCGGTGGCCTGCGCCTTGGGTTATGTGGATTTTCGCCATGATGCGCGCGGCTGGCGCACTGGAAATGACGCTTTGGCGGCATGGTATGCGCAGTTTGATTCGCGCCCTTCCATGCAGGCAACACGCCCGCCAGCGGCCTGAGCAGTGCAAATGGGCTCAGTTTTCATGATCTTAACCCCCTCCTGCGACCCTTTGCGCGTGATTGGCATCTAGACGCACGGGGGTCTGCGGGCTAGATACCGAACCAAATCAGGTGACGTCCCGTGCGTCGCCTTCATTGCTGGTGGTCCTTTTGGGGCCCGTAAGATTGGAGAAAAGACGTGTCCAACGCAGAAGACCACGAAGGCACACGCAGGGATTTCCTGTATTATGCAACAGCCGGTACAGGCGCTGTCGCCGTAGGTGCCGCAGTTTGGCCACTGGCCAATCAGATGAACCCCTCGGCCGATGTTCTGGCCCTGTCATCGATTCGCGTCGATGTGGGTGATCTGGAGCCCGGTTCGCAGCTGACGGTCAAATGGTTGGGCAAGCCGGTGTTCATTCGCCGCCGTACGGCAGAAGAAATCGAAGCCGCCCGTGCGGTTGAATTGTCCGAACTGCCGGATCAGGGCGCGGAAAACGGCAACCTGCCGGCCGGCGCAACTGCGGATGACGTCAACCGCACGCTGGATGAAGCGGGCGAATGGCTGGTGATGATGGGCGTTTGTACGCATCTTGGCTGTGTGCCTTTGGGCGATGCCGGTGATTTTGGTGGTTGGTTCTGCCCCTGCCACGGTTCGCATTACGACACCGCGGGCCGTATCCGCAAAGGGCCCGCACCGACAAACCTGCCGGTGCCTGTGGCTGCTTTCGTGAACGACACCACGATTAAACTGGGTTAAGGGAGCAAAAGATGTCCGGAATTCCTCACGACCATTACGAGCCAAAGACCAAAGGCGAAAAGTGGCTGAACAGCCGTTTGCCGGTTATTGGCCTCGTGTACGACACATTGATGATCCCCACACCCAAGAACCTGAACTGGATGTGGATCTGGGGCATTGTACTGGCCTTCTGTCTGGTGCTGCAGATCGTCACCGGCATTGTGCTGGCGATGCATTACACACCGCATGTTGATCTGGCGTTCTCCTCTGTTGAGCACATCATGCGCAACGTGAATGGCGGGCATATGCTGCGCTACATGCACGCCAACGGCGCATCGCTGTTCTTTATTGCGGTTTACGCCCACATCTTCCGCGGCCTTTACTATGGTTCCTACAAGGCACCACGCGAAGTGACGTGGATTGTCGGCATGCTGATCTACCTGCTGATGATGGCGACTGGCTTCCTTGGTTATGTTCTGCCTTGGGGTCAAATGTCATTCTGGGGTGCAACAGTTATTACCGGCCTGTTCGGTGCGATCCCGTTCATCGGTGAGGGTTTGCAGACCTTCCTGCTGGGCGGACCTGCGGTAGACAATGCCACGCTGAACCGTTTCTTCAGCCTGCATTACCTGCTGCCGTTTGTGATTGCAGGTCTGGTGATCGTGCATATCTGGGCGTTCCACTCTACCGGCAACAACAACCCATCGGGTGTTGAAGTGCGCCGTGGCTCAAAAGAGGAAGCCGAGAAAGACACGCTGCCGTTCTGGCCCTACTTTGTGATCAAGGACCTGTTTGCACTGGCCGTGATCCTTGTCGTGTTTTTTGCAGTTGTCGGCTTTATGCCGAACTACCTTGGTCACCCTGACAACTACATCGAAGCAAACGCGCTGGCGACGCCGGCCCACATCGTTCCCGAATGGTACTTCTTGCCGTTCTACGCAATTTTGCGTGCCTTCACTTCTGAAGTCTGGGTTGTACAAATCGCGTCCTTTGTGACCGGTGGTATCATCGACGCCAAGTTCTTTGGGGTGCTGGCGATGTTTGGTGCGATTGCCGTGATGGCGCTGGTGCCATGGTTGGATACATCGAATGTACGGTCTGGCCGCTATCGCCCGATGTTCAAATGGTGGTTTGCCCTGCTGGTGATCGACTTCTTTGCCCTGATGTGGCTGGGTGCGATGCCTGCGGAAGAACCCTATGCGAGTTTCTCATTGATCGCGTCGGCCTATTGGTTCGCCTACTTCCTGGTGATCCTGCCGCTGCTGGGTGTGATCGAGAAACCTCTGGCGCAACCTGCGACCATTGAAGACGCCGTGAAGGCGAGTTATGCGAAACAGAACGGTGGTGCCAACACCACTGTAAAGCCGGCGGAGTGATTGAGATGAGCATGATCAAGAAACTAACCGTCTCTGCGATTGCTGCCCTGGGCCTGAGCACCTTTGGTGCGATGGCTGCGGGTGGTGGTGACCAGCATATCGAAGACTTCGACTTTTCTTTTGAAGGGCCGTTTGGATCTTATGATGTGAACCAGCTTCAGCGCGGTTTGCAGGTCTACACAGAGGTCTGCGCCGCCTGTCACGGACTGAAGTTCGTGCCGATCCGCACCCTGGGTGATGAGAATGGCCCGACACTGCCCGAAGAGCAGGTCATCGAATATGCCAAGCAGTTCGAAGTCTATGACGATGATCTGGAAGATTTCCGTGAAGCATTGCCAACGGATCACTTCCCGGATTCTGCTTTGGAAAATGCGCCGGATCTGTCGCTGATGGCGAAGAAACGTGCAGGTTTCCACGGGCCTTACGGTCTGGGCATCAACCAGTTCTTCAAAGGGATTGGTGGACCGGAATATATCGCATCGCTTCTGACAGGCTATACCGGTGAGGAGAAAGAGCAAGCCGGTGTAACCTTTTACGAAAACACCGCTTTTCCAGGCGGCTGGATCGCGATGGCCCCACCATTGGGTGACGATTCGGTAGAGTTTGTAGACGGCCATGACGCCGATCTGCACCATCTGTCAGCGGATGTTTCCGCCTTTTTGATGTGGACCGCCGAACCCAAGATGATGGCTCGCAAGCAAGCCGGTTTTGCCGGTGTGATCTTTTTGACCTTGCTGTCGGTCCTGTTGTACCTGACCAACAAGCGCCTCTGGGCGCCGGTTAAGCGGAAATACAAAGACGAGGTGTAAGCGCACCTTTCAAGTTCAGGAAAACCCCCGTGGCCATGCTGCGGGGGTTTTTCTTTGTGATGACGGTCGCGAGGGTGGGCGTTTTCTTTAAAAGAAAACGGACGTAAACTTTGAAAGTTTCCGCTTGCCCGTGATCAGGCGATCAGGTGGTTTTCAGCCGTGTCGCGAATGGTTGCTGTCACGATCTGGCCCTCGCTTTGGGCCGTCTCAAAATGCACCTCTGTGAACTGCTCTGTCCGGCCCATGGTCGCATTTTCCATCAGAACATGATGACTGCGCCCAACCTGGGCCTTCAGGTGGCGGCGCACCTGCGCCTCGCCTGCCGCCCGCAACCGTGCAGCGCGCGCTTTGATCACCTTGCCGTTTACAGCGGGCATGCGTGCCGCGGGGGTGCCCGGACGGGCGGAATAGGGAAAGACATGCAACCAGGTCAGGTCGCAGTCCTCGACCAGCGCGAGAGCATTTTCAAACATCGCGTCCGTTTCTGTCGGAAAGCCGGCGATGATATCGGCACCAAAGGTCATATGGGGCCGCAACTTGCGGGCTTCGGTACAGAAGGCAATGGCATCGTCGCGCAAATGGCGGCGTTTCATGCGTTTCAGAATCATGTCATCACCATGCTGCAACGACAGATGTAGATGCGGCATCAACCGCGGCTCCGTGGCAATGGCAGCCATCAGATTGTCATCAACCTCGATACTGTCGATCGAGCTGATTCTGAGGCGCGGCAGGTCTGGCACCAGCCGCAAAATACGCATCACAAGGTCACCCAGACGCGGGGTCGCGGGCAGGTCAGCGCCCCAAGAGGTCAGATCAACACCGGTCAGCACCACTTCGTTAAAGCCTTTGTCCACCAGACGTTTGATCTGATCGACAACCACGCCTGCGGGCACGGATCGTGAATTACCGCGACCATAAGGGATGATGCAAAAGGTACAGCGGTGATCGCAGCCGTTCTGGACCTGCACATAGGCGCGGCTGCGGGTGCCGAACCCATCAATCAGATGTCCGGCGGTTTCGGTGACTGACATGATGTCGTCAACCTGAACTGTTTCGGTTTCCCCAATGAAATCAGCGGCCAATCCTTGCCATGTGGCACCCAGCATCTTTTCCGTATTGCCGATAACGGCGTCGACCTCATCCATATTCGCGAATGTGTCCGGTTCCGTCTGGGCGGCGCAGCCGGTGACGATCAGCCGGGCATCGGGGTGTGTCTTGCGCAGTTTTCGAATGTCCTGCCGGGCTTTGCGCACGGCCTCTGATGTCACAGCACAGGTGTTGACGATCACGGCGTTTTCCAGCCCCGCCTGATCGGCAAGGTCCTTCATCGCCTCAACCTCATAGGCGTTCAGCCGGCAGCCGTGGTTAGAGAATACGGGGGCGGTCATAGGGGTGTTCTCAAAAAGGCAGGGGTGAGCGTGCCGCTGAAAACATGGGCCGTTGGACCGGTCATCCAGACACCATCCTCGCGCCAGTCAACGGTCAGGGTGCCGCCATCCAGATCAATGCGCACAGTGCGCCCAGTAAGCCCCTTGCGAGTGGCTGCAACCGCTGTGGCGCAGGAGGAGGAGCCGGACGCCAATGTGACGCCCACGCCCCGCTCCCAGACCCGCATGCGAATGTGGTCGGGCCCGATGATCTGGGCAACCTGAACATTGGTGCGCTGCGGGAACAGCGGATGGTTTTCAATACCCGGACCGAAGGTGGTCAGATCAACAGCATCTGCGTCTTCGACAAAGAACGTGCAATGGGGATTGCCCATGCCAGTGGCCGTGGGAGCACCGTCAATTGGCAGCTCAAGCGTATCCATGGCGCGCGCCAGAGGGATGTCTTGCCATTCCAGCAGCGGATGCCCCATGTTTACCGATGTTATGCCTGCGCCCATATCACGTGCGGCAAGCTCGCCCCGCTCTGTTGTCAGGCGCAAGGCCGTCTTGCCGGATTCGTCCATCAGGAACCGTGCGATACATCGGGTTGCATTGCCGCATGCCGCTGCCTGAGAGCCGTCAGAATTATAAAAAGTAAGATGTGCGTCACCAGCCCCGTCTGAGATCAGGGCAAGCTGATCGAATCCGACGCCAAATTGCCGATGCCCGATTCGTTTGGCCAAATCTGCCGTCATTGGCGAGTCGTGCCCGCGCAAGTCCACGACAACAAAGTCGTTTCCCAGCCCGTGCATCTTCATGAAGGGCAAACCGTTGGTGAAATCACTATACATATCGCGCATATAACGCTGCCTGCGAAACTAATCCAGCAGGTGCCCGAAATTTCGCGCTTTATGGGCTTGACCCCCCCGCCGCTCCTTTCTAAGTACAGCGCCTAGTGGGCCTGTAGCTCAGTTGGTAGAGCAACTGACTTTTAATCAGTAGGTCTCCGGTTCGAACCCGGACGGGCTCACCACTTCTAATCACATTTTCCCAAGGGCATGTGCGCTTTGGAAAAATTCGGTTGATGTCTCCGTTCAGAGCGGCTGAGCTTTTGGGGGACGAGCGGTCTCGGTTCACCTATGAGAACTCGATATGCAATTTGGCCCTAGTTGCAGGTTTTGGCATGCCTTTGGCCCTTTGGATGCAGCTGATGCGGTTCTTTACCAGGACCGCAAGGCAGTTGAGCGGTCGCTTCAGTAAGATCAAACACTTCCGTGGGTGCGCGGCACATTACGATGAGTTGGCAGGCAACTATTTAGGGTTCACAAAACTCGTCTGCGCTCTCAAATGGCGCGGGTGTGCATCATTGCTCACTGGGACCGGAAAACTGCACCCATATCGTTTGTCCGTTTGTGGATGAATCTGCTGACCGCCTGAATTTGGGGCAATAGCCGGTATTCCTCAGGATAAAGTAGCCAATATGTACGTGTGAAATTGATCTCATCGGGCAAAATCGGGACAAGATCAGTATCTCGCGCCATAAAGCAAGGAAGCACACCCAGACCTGCGTTGTTCCGCACGGCGTCGAATTGCGCCTTAACGGTTGCTGCACGGTAGACGACATTGAGGTCAGAAAGAATGCCCCTGTTGAAGTCTAATTCAGGTGTGTAAAGCAACTCGTCAATGTAGCCGATAAAAGGAAATTCCTTGAGGTCTTCGCGGCATGTTGGCGACGTTTGATCGGTAAAAAAATCCGGGCCAGCATAAAGCAGAAGATCATAGTCCGTCAGTTTTCTCATGATCACGCGGCCCGCCATCGGGCGATCAAGACTCACCGCTATATCAACATCTCTGCGCCACAACTTATGCGCCGCAGGAACCGGGACAAACTCGATCTCGGTGCCTGGATGGGTCTTAACCAGTTCTGGCAAAATATGTGAAAGCACCGCATTCCCAAAACCATCCGGTGCGCCAACACGTACACGCCCTCGGTTCTTACCCTCCAGCCGGGAGATCCGCGATGAAATGTCGATGGCGGAGTTTTCCATTTCCATGGCTTTCTGAAGCATCTCCTGACCTGCTTCGGTCAATATGAGGCCCCCGCCAGTGGGTTCGAATAGATGGCACCCAAAACGCGTTTCCAATTGCCGTATGCGCCGCGCAATGGTGGTGTGGCTCACGCCAAGCCGTTTTGCTGCGCGGCTCAATCGGCCAGTACGCTGGATTTCGAGGAATATTCGAATGTCATCCCAATTGAATTGCACGTGTGGTCTCCCTCTCGGCCTCAATCGTATACGAGTTGCGGCAGCCATGTTACGACTTCCGGGCGTGAAATAATCAGCACAACTATGAGTAGTTGGATTATCACAAAGGGGATGATGCCTTTGTATATCTCAGGTGTGGTGACCTCGCTTGGTGCAGCACCTTTGAGGTAAAACAAAGAGAATCCAACAGGTGGTGTGATGAATGATGTCTGGAGGGCCACTGAGAACAGAATGACAAACCAGATGGGGTCATAGCCCAGATCGCCAATCACAACAGGACCGACGAGGGGCAGGAAAATCAGTGTGATTTCCAGCCAGTCCAGAAAGAACCCTGCGATAAAGGCGAAGATCAGGATCGTCACAACAACACCGGTACTGCCAAAGGGTATTGAATGTAGCCCGGCGGCAATGATGTCGTCGCCACCAAGGGCACGCATGACCAAGGCAAATGCTGTTGCGCCGATGAATATCCCAAAGATGAAGGATGTTGTTAGGGTTGTCCGGCGGGCAACCTCATAAAGCACCGTTAGGGAAAGGCGGCCGTTTGCGAATGCAAGCAAAGTCGCGCCGAGTGCGCCAATCCCCGCCGCTTCGGTCGGGGTTGCGATACCGGCAAAGATGGAGCCAAGCACAGCGACCATCAAACCAAGCGGCGGCATGACGGCAAGGAACGTGCGCAGCAACCCCCGTGCGGTCAGCGGGGTCACATTGGCGGGACGGGGTGCCAAAGCGGGGTTCAATGAAACAGCCGCAACAACATAGACAAGGTAAGAAAGCCCCAGAAGTATTCCGGGGACCAATGCACCCATAAAGAGTTCACCCACAGATAGGGCAAGCTGATCGGCCATAATGATCAACATAATGGAAGGTGGGATTAGAATGCCCAGCGTGCCTGCCGAGGCAATAACACCCGCGGCCAGCCTGCGATCATACCCCTGTTCCAGCATGATTGGCATGGCAACGGTAGTCAGCAATACCACTGACGCACCTACGATCCCGGTTGAGGCCGCAAGCAAAATGCCTATCAGGATCACCGCTACTGCCAGTCCGCCACTAAAGCGGCCCAGAGTGGCAGCAAATTCCCGCATCAAGGTTTCTGCCAAACCGGATTGATCCAGCATAAGGCCCATAAACACAAACAAGGGCAGTGCAACCAATACGCCATTTTCGACAATGGACCAAATGCGGGGCACGATAATTGAATAGTCGCGCCAGCTGTCAAGGAAATGGGTGTCGGCACCTGCGTAATGATGCAGCCCCAGAGCAATCAGGGCTGTCCCGAACGATACACCAGCCAGAGACCAGACAACCGGCACACCCAGAAACAGCAGGGCGATGAAGCTGAGAAGCATCCCGCTAACGAGCAGTTCATTGACTGCAAGATCAAACATTTGGAGTTCCTTTTTGGACAGATGGTGACTCCAGTATGATCTTGATCATCAACAGTGCTCTAGAAAGCGCCGCCAAAAACACCAATGCCATCGAGAAAGGAATAACAGCTTTGATGATCCAGCGATGAGACAGGCCGCCCGGCGATCTGGAGACTTCGTTCAACTGATGGGAGAACTCAACAAATGGGATCGAGTCGCGGGCAATTACAAATGCGAAGGGCATGATCAGGATAAACATGGCAAGTAAATCAACCCACGCTCGCCGGCGGGGCGACCAGTGCTCTGACAGGACGTCAACACGCACATGCTGGTCTTCGACAAGGCAATAGGCGATGCCCACCATGAAGCCATATCCATAGAGGTGCCATTGCCATTCCTCCAGCGCGACAGAACTGTCTGCCAATACATAGCGCAACACCACGTTTGAGATAATGACGACGATCAGGACCAGCCAGCTGAGATGAGCCGTGACTGAAATAAACCGGATGGCCCTGTCGATAAGTCGTGAAAGGAGGGGGGGTGACCCAACTAAATGGCTATGGCCAGCCGTTGGCCTATCTTCTACGAGATGCGGCATTTTTACTCCCTCCTCCTCTCTTCACTGCTCTTGATTATTCGGGCTTTGAAGCGTTGTCCCACGCCCAGTCCCGCGGCAGATAGCCGAGCGCATGCCATGACGCGTTTTCGGCTTTGAATGCCATCATGGAGCCATAGATCTTGGCAAACATGGGGTCGGCTTCAGCTTCGCGGGTCATGACGACTTCGGTTGCATCACGGAATTTTTGAAGAACCTCTTCAGGAAGCTGTTCTGCCGTTACGCCTTTGTCTTCAAAAGAGTTCAGAACCGCGCCTTGCAGTGCCTCGGCCCGGGCCATCGCATAGGTGACGCCCGCCATGCAGGAGGTTTCGATCAGCGACTGTGTTGTTTTGTTCAGGTCGTCCCAAACATCGCCGCTGATGTACAAATACTGTGAAGTTGAGGGTTGGTGCCAGCCTGGCAGATGGTAGTATTTCGCAACCTGATAGAACCCAAGCTGCTCATCCACCGTTGGCAGGGAAAATTCGGTCGCGTCCAGAACACCGGTTTCCAGCGCCTGATAAAGTTCGCCGCCCGGAAGGACGGTCACCGACATCCCAACCTCTTTCATGATCTCGCCGCCCAGTCCCGCAGCGCGGAACTTCAAGCCTGCCAATTGTTCAACAGTTTCAATAGGGAATTTGAACCAACCGGCGGCTTCTGGCGAGATGACCCCACACAGGATCGGATGCACATTGTAAGGCTCAAATAGCTCTTGCAAAAGCGCGTTGCCATCAGCCTGATACATCCAAGCGATGAATTGCGCAGGCTCCAGTCCGAACGGGGTTGCACCAAAGAGGGCCGAGGCAGGTACCTGCCCACGCTCATATCCCATCCAGCTGTAACCAACTTCGATCTGTCCCGTGGCCGTGCTTTCAAAAACCGAAAGCGCCGGGATCATTTTGTTGGGTTCAAAGACTTCAAATTCGATCTTCCCACCCGAGGCGTTTTTCAACTGCTCCGCAACCCATGGCAGGGTGTCACCCAAGGCCGTGAGGTTTGAAGAAAAGCTGATAGGCACGGCCCATTTCAGTTCTTGCACCTCTTCTGCAGATGCGGCCAACCCGGTGATCGAAAACGCAGAAGCAAGGCTTACAGCCATAGAAGTGCTTTGAAGTGTCTTAACAAACGTCATTGATATTCCTCCCTATTGCGACCAAATTTCCCAAACTCAAAGAACGTGTTCGGTTTTGATCTCAGGCAACTTAGGGGGTCGCGGGTTTGAAACCCTATGAACGTTTTTCGACAGCAGAAGTGCAGAAATGCTGCTTCCTTCTATGGATTAACGCAGCCCTTTTAGGGAGAGTGACAACACGCACACCCAGAGAATGCTGGGAACGCGTCTGAAAAGGAGGCCTTTTTGCAGGATTTCGGTGAATTTGATTTCGTGATCGTGGGTGCGGGGTCTGCAGGCTGCGTTCTTGCCAACCGCCTGAGCGAGGACCCCAATGCCCGTGTGCTTCTGTTGGAAGCGGGGGGCAAAGACAACTACCATTGGATCCATATTCCCGTTGGTTATCTGTATTGTATCGGCAACCCGCGTACTGACTGGGGGTTTTCAACAGCCGCCTGTGAAGGTCTGGGCGGGCGCAAACTATTGTATCCCCGTGGGCGTGTCTTGGGCGGGTGTTCGTCGATTAACGGCATGCTGTATATTCGTGGACAGGCCGCAGATTATGACGGGTGGCGTCAAATGGGATGTTCTGGCTGGGGCTGGGATGACGTTCTGCCGTATTTTACCAAGTCTGAAGATTATTTCGCGGGTGAAGTCGACGGGCATGGCGCGGGTGGCGAATGGCGTGTTGAAGAACAACGGTTGAAATGGGACATTCTTGATGCTTGGAAAGCGGCAGCTGTTGATGCCGGAATCCCGGAGACATCTGACTTTAACCGTGGTGATAATTTTGGCGTTGGCTATTTCAAAGTGAACCAGCGTTCCGGGTGGCGTTGGAGTACATCGAAAGGTTTCCTGCGACCCGCGATGAACCGGCCCAACCTCAAGGTGATGACACATGCGCAGGCCGAACGCATTCTCTTTGTGGACAAACGCGCAAAGGGGATTCAGTTCCTACGACAGGGTCAACCAGCTTGCGTTACCGCGAAACGCGAAGTGATCCTGGCCTCTGGGGCCATCGGGACGCCACAATTGCTTCAATTGTCTGGTATTGGGCCAGGCGCGCTTTTGCAGAAATATGAAATTGAGGTGCGCCAAGACGCGCCTGACGTCGGCGGCAATTTGCAAGACCATCTGCAGATACGCTGTGCCTATAAGGTCAAGGGGGCAAAGACGCTCAACACCATGAGCGCGTCCCTGTGGGGCAAGGCCAAGATCGGCCTTGAGTATGCGTTGAAACGCAGCGGGCCGATGTCGATGGCTCCAAGCCAGCTTGGAGCATTTGCGCGATCCCATCAGGATATCGAAACGCCAGATCTTGAATATCACGTCCAACCTGTGTCGCTGGAAGCCTTTGGGCAGGCCCCTCATCCCTTCCCTGCGATCACCGCGAGCGTTTGTCATCTGCGCCCTGAGAGCAGAGGACATGTGCATATCACCTCACCTGATTCAAAAGCACATCCAGAAATACAACCCAACTACCTGTCGACACAGAATGATCGCGCAACTGCGGTGCGGGCCATTCGCCTGACGCGAAAGATTATGGAGCAGGCACCGCTGTCGCAATACCAGCCTGAGGAGTTCAAACCCGGAAAGCGTGCGGAATCGGACGAGGAGTTGATTGCAGGGGCGGCTCAGATTGCCTCAACAATCTTTCATCCTGTCGGTACAGCACGCATGGGGATGGATACACGTGCGGTTGTTGATCCAGAGCTACGGGTCAACGGGGTCACTGGCCTAAGGGTTGTTGACGCCTCGGTCATGCCGAGCATCACATCGGGCAACACAAACTCACCCACCGTCATGATCGCAGAACGGGCGAGCGATTTGATCAGGAAAGACTGGCTGTAGCAGGCGGGTCTCAGGGCCGTGATAGCTTACTGTGTGCCATGCCAATTTAGTATTGAGCCGTCTTGAAAATGCACATGATGAAGCAAATCCACGCTCATCAGGAAGAACGCGATAAAGCCCAACAATTGTTCACCCAAGACAACCACTGAACATTTATCTAGCTTCTCTCTGTGCTCGTGATTGAGCGTGGTGCGCTTGCTGATGCGTATGGGGTGCTGAATGCGATGGGTTTATCTGCCCGGCATTGGTTATTCTGACAGGTGTCGTCGTGCTGATCTGGAAAATTGGCCACCCTAAATCGCTTGCCGCGCCATTTCGAATCCCGTTGATTTGAAGTGATTTCCAAGAGAGATTCGATTGGGTCTAACTTTTGCCATATTTATGTGGCATACATTAACCTGTCCCAAGAATGACCAGTTTGCGGTTTCTTTAGGGCCTTTTGCCAGAAGGCAAGCAAGACCTCCTTGGTGGTGCGACCCCATAAAGGAAAGAAAGCGGACCGGCCTGACTGGCTGATGGCATTTCATGTATATTAGACGGATTGTGAGCTTGATGCCCTGCGTGCGGGCAATGCAGGTGATTGATCGTAACCGGACTACAGAACCCACCGCGGCCCCTTTCGGGGGCCTCTATATTGCGTTGAACAAGGGATGAGGGGTATGGAGTCTTTCATCGCTGTTTTGGATTCTGCGTTGCAGTTGCGGAAGTTTTTTCTGTTCCGGGTGCTTTTGGTTGCGGTCACTTTGGCTTGTCTGGGGCCGGCAACGGCACAGGACGTTCATGAGGATGATACGGAGATCACCATTGGGGTGCTGGCCTCTGAGGGGGCGACCAGAGCGCTTGAGGCATGGGCCCCCACGGTTTCGCTTTTGAACGCAACCGCTCGCGCCCAAGAGCATCCTTTTCATTTCCGGTTGGAGCCACATAACCAGCCCTCGCTGCTGGAGGGGCTCGACAAGGGCGCAATCGATGTCTTTGTAAGTGATCCCGCAGCTTTTGCGATTGCAGAGGTGGAGGAGGGCGCGCGGGCGATTTTGTCGATGGCCTATATGTGGGAAAACCGGACCTACAGCCAAACCGGCGCTTTGGTTTTCACCCGCAGTGATCGTCCGATCTCTGGCTATGAGGGTTTGGCGGGCCTTCGGGTCATGGCAATGGATCCGAACGAGCTGACAGGATGGAAGCTGGCGTTGCAGGAGGCGCGCAAATACCGGGTTGATCCCGAGAGCATCAGTGGTGATCTTCTGTTTTCCGGCGGCAACCAGCGCGAGGTGGTTTATGCGGTGCAGAACGGCTTGGTCGATGTTGGGGTAATCCGCGCCGGTGTGTTGGAAAGACTGGCCGAACAGGGTGCAATTGACCTAAAGGATTTTCTCCCCGTTGCGCCCAGTGGGCATCCGGGGTTTCCGTTTTGGATCAGCACACCCCTGTTTCCGGAATGGGTGATGGGATCGCTGCCCAACGTCCCGGATGACGCATTGGGCCATTTGATCGGTACATTGCTGTCCATCGATGCGCAGAGTCCCGAAGCACAGGCAGCAGGTGGTATTGTTTGGCAGGCACCGCAGAATTACCGGCCGGTTCATGATTTGCTGATCTCTCTGCATGCACGCCCTTATGAGAATTATATTCAACAGGCGGGGGCAAGGATTTACCGCGACTACAAATGGCCGACTTTGGCTGTGGCCGCGTTGATCATTTTGTCACTCTTGTTTCTGGTGACAGAGCTTATCCGCACTGCGCGTCTGGCCGAAACACGCAAGAATGTTCTGAATTCGGAAGTCCGTTCCAAGCAGTTTTACCGCAATGCCATCGAAGACCATACGGTGTTCTGCATGTTGACCAAGGATGGTGAGATTTCTCATGTGAATGACCATTTTGTTTCGGCCCTGGACCGCACGCGCAGCAGTCTGGTGCGCAGCCCTCTGGCAAGCATTCTGGATGAGACTAATCAAGAGCTGATGCAATCCCAGATCATGCGCGCGATGAAAGCCGGTGCGACATGGCAGGGAGCGCTGCAACTGCTCAAGCGGGACGGCAAGCTTGCCTGGGTGCAATGCACATTTATTCCAGTCACCGGTACGTCAAACAAACTTAGCGAAGTTGCCATTGTCGCCTCTGATGTCACCAAAACACGCGCAGGCGTTTCGGAGAAGAGGTTTAACAACACGCTTGAATTGATACAGGATCAGGTTGTTGTTCTGCGTCCCGGGACATTGGATGTCCTTTATGTCAATGCAGCGGCTGGCAAACGTCTGATTGCCAATCGCATGGGGGGAGACTGGACCGGTAAAACCGCGGCGAATTTCATTACCAAGGATGATCTTGAGGTGTTGAAGCTGAGGTGTGCCGCCTTGGCAGAGGGGCCGGAGCGCCGGGCAACTTGGGAGGTCTCCGCCAAGGCTGGCGTTACCTATGAGATCAGTCTGGAATACGCACAACCGGATCAGGAAGAACCGCGTTTGATCGCCATTTACCGCGATATCTCAGAGCGCAAAGAGATCGAAAGAGCCAAGACCGCCTTTATCTCGACAGTCAGTCACGAATTGCGCACGCCGCTGACGTCGATCAAGGGGTCTCTTGGCTTGGCGCTTTCGGGGGCTGCAGGGGAAATGCCCGCCAAGATGAATTCACTGGTGAATATGGCCGCCAAGAACTGCGACAATCTGGTGACCATGATCAATGATATCCTCGACCTTGAAAATTTTGAGGCGGGCAAGATGAATTACCAGCTGGAGATTTTTGATCTGGGCAAGATGCTGTCCACGGCTTTGGCCGCCAATAAATTCGGTGCTGACAGGTTTGGGGTGACAGTGCGCCTGTTGCCGGACGACCATGACGGCGCGGCCTTGACCTATGGGGACCCAAAACGTCTGACGCAGGTGATTGATAACCTGATGTCAAATGCGGCCAAGTTTTCTGACGCGGGGTCGGAAGTGGTGGTCTCCCTGAAAGAAGTTGCAGGACGCTGGCGCATCTCGATCCGTGATTTTGGCGAGGGCATCCCCAAACACGCACAGCCCACGATGTATGACAAGTTCACGCAAGCAGACAGTTCTGACACACGCTCAAAAGGCGGCAGCGGTTTGGGGCTTTCTATTGTGAAGATGATTGTTGAACAACATAAGGGTCAGATTTCCTTTGTGAGTAAAGAGGGCATCGGCACGGAGTTTTTTGTAGACCTTCCCGTGGTGGTTGGCGAAACGGTGATGTCTATCCCAAAGGCAGCACGCAATGTGGAAAACCCTGTGCGGTTTTCTGATGATCCGGCGGTGAGTACGGATGATGATCTGGAGGATGTTGGCGAAACGGTTACTGCCCGTCTTTTGGCACAGGCACGCGCCGTAGGGCTGGAAGTAGAGCTGACGGCGGGGCGCTATACGCCACAACAACTGGTGGAAGGACGCAGCGATGAAGGCATGCCGCTGGCGGTAAACTGGTTTGGGGATGCGGAACGCGGGATCATGGCCGATATGTTGGCGGACGGGCAGATCACCGACCGTGATTTGTGCATGATTGAAAGCCGACATTCCCAAGATCCCAACAGCACCAGCACCACGCGCGGCATGGCATTGATGGAAGTAGTGCAGAAATGGCTGGGTGTGTGCCAGGATTTGACGGATGACGGTACAACGCCGGATTTGATGGCGATGATCAAGGAGAGCCCATTGAAGGTATGGGCCCAAGGTTGTGACATTACGGCTGTTTCGGAAATCTCTGAACTTGCGGCGGTTTCGGATTCTCGCCAGCCTGATCTGGTTGCGCATTATTCTGTCAACAACCAAGGGGCCACAATTTCCCTTTTCCCAATGGCCAAGGGCAAGTTGCCTGCGGACTGGCCGGTGCTTTTGATCGTGGCACGCGTTGCGGGTGTGGCGAGTGGAAAGGGCGTTGTGTCCAAATTCTCAAGCAGTGGTGGGGGAAAAAACCGCCGTCGTGTTTGAATGCGCAGGCACGATAGCAGGTAAGCCCGCAGTCTCGTTGTCGTTAAAATAGGGTCTGACTATCCGGTGAACTGCCCTGTCCGCGCCAGCATATACAAGGCGCGGTCGGCATCATCCATCTGTGAGGCAGTGGCGCGGGCGCTTTCTAAGGCGACTTCCTTTTTCACACGCTGCAGGATCTGCTCCGTTGTCTTGGTTTCGCGAAACGCGTCAAACAGCCGCTCCTCGACCAAAGCGGCCTGTTCAGCAGCCGCTGCACGTTCCTCTGCAAGGCCCTGCTGACGTATCTCGACTGAATTTAGGTAAGCAGGCAGGAAGATGCGTGTGTCTTCGGTGCTGTCAGCCGCTTCACGCAGGGCGTCGTCATGTAGTTTGATACTTTGATCCTCAAGCGCTTTCTCTGTGGCCCGCAACTCTGCCAATGACGCCCCGATTGTCTCCATCTCGTGCTGTTTGACCCGGTCGATCAAGTGCAATGCTGCCAGACGGTCGCGCAGGCCCATGTCTTAGGCAGCTGCTGGCAGGTTCTGGCGGGCTTCTTCCATCTCGTAAAAGGTGGGTTGCAGGGAGGTCGGGATGTTACCGCGCCCGATTTCCGTGCAGATCGCCGGGGAATGGTTGTGCAGGATCGCGATGAAGATGTCGCGGATCACGCCGTAATAGATGCCATCCTGATCCTCAATTGCCTGAAGCCGGTTGGCGACGGGAGAGACAAAACAATAGGCAAGGAAAACCCCAAGAAACGTGCCGACAAGCGCGCCACCGATCATCGCACCAAGAACAGCCGGCGGCTTATCAATTGAGGACATGGTTTTGATAACCCCCAGAACCGCAGCGACAATGCCAATCGCGGGCAGGGCGTCGGAAACGGTTGTCAGCCCATGGGGGGCCACAAGTGCTTCATGATGATGTTTCTTGAGCTTGCGGTTGATCACATCCTCCGCCTGATAGGGGTCGTCGAATTGCAGGGCCAGCATGCGAAAGCTGTCGGTGATCAGGTCGATTGCAAAATGGTCTTTCTGGATCTTCGGATATTGCGAGAAAATCGAGCTTTCCATTGGGCTTTCGATATGTTCATCCAAGGATAGAATGCCGTTTTGCTGATACATACGGGCCAGAGTGTACATCAGGTTCAGCAGATCAATGTAATCTGCGGGTTTCCATTTCGGGCCCTTCATTGCCTTGAGCAGGCCCTTGCCTGCGCCCTTGAGGTTGGCGAAGGAGTTCGCAGCGATGAACGATCCCAAAGCAGCGCCGCCAATCATCATACCCTCAAAGGGAAGGGCATGCATGATGATGCCCATTTCACCGCCGGAAAGCATGTAGCCGCCAAAGACCATGCCCAGGATGAGGATAAAGCCCAGAAGAATTGTCATATTACGCCCGTCCGTCCATTTTCCATGAATCTTAGCCCTATTTTTCAGCAAAACTCAAGGATAGTTGATAGGTTGTTAAGTATAAATTATCCATATCAAATATAGTTGACACTTTCCGAGTGTGCATTCATGTTTAGGCATGTCTAATTTTAACTTGGAGGCCCTGTTGCATGACCGACACGTCAAGTATTTTGGTCGTTCTCATAGACGCTGATGACATCAAGCATGTTTTTTCCGCATGGCCGGATCACATTTGTCTGGCGGCCTGTCTGACGCGCGATGGGGATTGCAGCATGGTGGTGTTTCGCCGGGACGAACGTGCCGCGATGCCCAAGAGGTTGTTGGATATGCTGGGTGTCGACAGCAACGATGTTTGCTTTGTCCCCAAGGTGCGCGGCTTCGAGACCCGGAGCTTTCTCTATTCGGATGAACGGCGCCTGATGGCTTTGGTTGCTTCTGATCCTGATCTGCTGGACGAGGCGATCGATTATGCGATCAACTATACCTACGCGCTTGAAGAAGGTTTGGACCCTTATGTTATCCTTGGGCTGGACCGGCCTGCCGCTGAGGTAAAACCGAGAGAACCTGCGGCACCGGTCGTGATGGTGCGTCCGCATATCGTGCCACAGCCTCAGATGCAGCGGGCCCAGATACAGCAGGTTCAGACGCAAAAACCCCAGATGCCACCGCGTGAGGTGCATAATACTCAGGTACCGATGCCTCATGCGGAGAACGAGCTGAGCCCGCTGTTGCCTGAGTTTCTGCGCAAGTCAGCAGAGGGTACGCGGCGGCCGAAGTTCGCAAGTGTGCGGACAGCCAGAGACGGGATGTTCGCCGCCGCCTCTTAACGCAGGGCATTGCGCAGGTTCTGGAATACCTGCTCGCCAATGGGGGCGACCGGGGGCGGTGCAAGCTCTGCCTGTTTTACTTCATTGGTGTTCATCTCTTTTGCTGGTGTTTGCTGCGGCGCGACTTCGGCTTCCTTGGTGGAGGGGGCAGAAGGCTGAGCGGGTTCTTGATAGCGAACCATGATTGAGATCCGACGATTAGAGGGGTCCGTTGGGCGTTCAGGCACCAGAAGTTGAGTATCGGCCATACCCGAGACCCGGATGATCCGATCCCGCGATACGCCAGACGCTTCGAAAACACGGCGGGTGGCATTGGCGCGATCAGAAGAGAGATCCCAATTGTCGTATTTGGAGCTGTCGGCAAAGCGGATGGCATCTGTGTGACCTGACAGAACAATAGGGTTGGGAAGCGAGGCAAGCGATGTGCCCAGGTTGCTGAGCAATACATCGGTTGCGCCGGCCATCTCGGCGCGACCGCTTTGGAACATCGGTTTGCCTTCTTGATCAATGATCTGGATATGAAGCCCTTCCGGTGTCTGTTCAAAAATCACGTTCTGCTTCAACGGATCAAGATCTGGATTATCCTGCATCGCCTGCAAGATTTCATTCTGAAGCTGTTTGAACTTCTCTTGGTCCAATGCATGTGCCGCGTCGCTGGCAGTGTCAGTGGCACCGGCGGTTTTTTTCGCGTCATTTGCATCAGCCGCTGCAGGGTTCCCGTCGGCATCGCCCGCCCGCAATTTTGCGTCACTCACGTCGGAAGCGGCAGGAGCTTCATGTGCCCCTTCGCGGGTTCCCGGTACTTTTTCACTCGGGTCTGAAGTTACAGTTGTGTCGCGCACTTCCCATCTGGCAGGAGCGGGATCATCAATTTTTCCCAGTTCGGAACCACGTGCCACAACGCTGCCGTTTGATGCAGTCAGGGTGCCGGGCGGGCCAAGTGTCGATCCATCCAATAACCCGATACCGCCGGGCATTGTGGCGTTGGTGAAATACTCCGCAATGCCGCGCAATTTTTGCTCGTCTGAGCTGGCCAGAATCCACATCAACAGGAAAAATGCCATCATCGCGGTCATGAAGTCGGCATAGGCCACCTTCCAGCCGCCACCATGGTGGCCGCCACCTTCAACGATTTCGTATTTCTTAAAAATCTTGGGCTGCGTGTTCGCTGCCATGTGCTCTGCCTCGTAACGCCGAGTTTGTATCGGTCGTTTTACGGCGGTGCTTCTGCTACCCCGTGTTGAAGCTAGGTATCAAGGGTGAACAAGGGTTTAACAGGGCTGAATTGTGGCAATTCCAAGGCAGTTGGCGCGCTCAAAGGGTCGGTGCCGCGCCCTGTGATGGTGAATCCTCGCGGGCATATTTCCCGAGGCCGATGCGCTTGGCATATTCCGCCTTGCGGATGGAGTAGTTGGGGGCAACCAAAAGGTGGTCCTCGTCCAGTCCAAACATCGTGCGATATTCATGTTCTGACAGCCCATGCTCTGCCTTAAGGTGGCGTTTAAGCATGGTAAAGGATTTGCCACAGCATAGGCAGGTCACCGTGTCATCAGAAACCGATTGATCAATCGCGACCGCTGGCCGAACGGTTTCGTGGGGTTTACTGCTGACGATCTGCGCAAGTGCAGTGGCGGGTTGTTCGCGTCCTCCAAGGACAGCGGGCAGCTTGCTCGCAAGGGCTAACACGTCTTCAACGGTTGCGTTTTCCCGGGACGCGAAACTGGAAAGAATGCTAAATGTTGCATCAGATACCAACATGGCGTTTTTATCTTCCATTTGCTTGCTCTCTGCTGATCAATTCGCCCATTTGACGTGGGGCAAGTTGAAGAGTTTTAGATGAGTGGCCTTCGCGCTTCCGAAGGATCTTTCTGCATAAAATTTGGATATGTCAAGAACAGTCTAAATATAGCGCCTTAATCCGCCTATGTTTTTGGCAATGAACAGGCTTTTTCCTTGCCACCTCTTCCGATTGAAAGAAGCGGGGCGTTTTCCTGCAGTGTAGGTCCCACCCCAAGTCACACATCCGGTGCTGCGGTCAAATCGGCCACCTGTCAGGCAGCCTACCGGTCTAGTGGATGGTAAAATTCTCGTTCATGCCAATGTGACGTTCATCTTCGTCGGTCAATATCCCGGACTGCATCACTACCAAATGAGCGCTGCGCATTGCCTGCTGAAGGTATATGTCGTCTTTGCCATGCGAGATAAAAGCCTTAAGGCGTTGCGCAGCGGCAAGTGCGATGTCACGCGGGCTGTTTGTAACATTTGTCATAAGTCTACCTAGATTCCAGGTCCGATCAGGTGCTTCTGCGACCGTGACATTCATTATGTAGTCACGAAAGTTAACGGACGGTTTCTTTTTGAAAATTTCCCAAGGACAAGCCGTGTAGCGTTCACTTGGTCGGGATATCCTTTGTTTGAATTTGCTGGTGGGTCAAAAATGATAATCTGTTCTGTCTAAATATTCGGCAACACTCTTGTTATCCTTTAACGGGCATTCTTGTCGACCCCTAACGATAATCAAGTGAGCGCGATAGAGAAGGATAGTGATGTTATTGAAAAAACTAATCAAAAAGAATTGAGTTTGATGTTACTTTGTAGCTGTATGTAGGAGTGTTCCGATTCTCGAGTTGCCTTGTTGCTGTACTTCTTATCGCCAGTTAACGGGTGCCCCAGTGTCTCATAGAAAGCCGACCTCTCTTTTGGTGAGCAGCGAAAGTGGATTGAAAAACCCGCTGAGTTACCTTGCGTCAGTTGTGTTGAAGCATGACTTTGAGGCGGTAGAGGATGGGGCGGCTGCAGAAGAGATACTGTCGAAGAATGTCGATATCGATGCGGTTATCGTGCATCTGCCGGGGATGGAAGATGACGCCCTTGAGCTTATACGCCTCGCGAGGGGCGCGGCATCTTCTCCGGTCATTATTGTTCTTGGTTCCGATCGGGATGAATTTTGCGTTCAAGCGTTTTTTGCCGGTGCAAATGATGTTGTTGCCTGGCCGTGCAGCCTTCGTGAACTGGCCGTCCGTTTGTTTGTGCGCCTTGATTTCCCCCTCAACACCGAGCTGTTGCAGGCGGATGACGGAAGTTGGGATGCACAGGCCTATATTGCGGACCGTGCCGGACTGACAATCTCCGAAGCTCAGGTGATGCATGTCTTGTATGCGCATGACGGTGAAACCGTCAGCCGGGATGCGTTAAGTCTGGCTGTGGATGCGCGGCCATGGCGGTATGGTGATCGTAAGTTTGATGTTCATGTCGCGAAATTGCGCAAGAAGCTGTCGGATAGTTTTGGTGACAAGGTATCGGTTTCGACGATCCGTTCACTGGGTTACCGGCTGGTGACCAATAGCGCTAACATCTTCGATCCCGCCTAAATTTCATCTGTTTCAATCAATTTGCGTGGCGGTCGCCTTGGCCTGTTTTGGGTGACCTACCCCCGGTTGGCGTGTTGAACGATTCCGCAACTGTAGAATTGTAAATGTTGTCGAATGCGACCTTGCATGGTCGGTAGAGGTCACCACTACAATTAGGCGGGGCTCCAAGATCGGCCACTACATTTAGAGGGCTGTAAGTTAATGGAAATTTGCAACTAGTCTCCTTTAGGTTGAAATTTTATGATTTAGACGCCTAGGGTTAAGGTAAAAACCGCGGGGTTGAAGCAGGGTGAATTATTAACAAATTTGGCATTCAATCTCCCCTTAAACGGGAATAATCTTAACGAACAGCAAGAATTCAGGGGACTGCCAAATGAACATTGTCGAGCATATCTGGAGTAATACTTTGGAATTACGCGACCCGACGAACCTCCCGCCGCTTGGTAGCATCCTGGCCTCTCTTCTTGCCTCGCCGATGATCTGTTTCACAACGAAGGAAACGCGCACAGGTGCCCGTCCTGTTGTCAGCTATGCCGGTGACGAGGTTCTGCCCAGTGCCAGTCTGGCGGATGTTTTGTTCGAGGAATTCGGGATCGAGATTTGTGACCGCACCATCGTCCTGATCGAGCCGTCAGAAATTGGGGGCGTGCATACAATGTCCAGTCAGGACCTCGGGCAGGCATTGGGGCAGGTTCTGGTTGACCTTTCGCAGCTTAACCAGACTGATAACCCGGCGATGATCTCCCGACGGAACGCGGAGGTTTCACAGCAAAACACCCCGTCGAGCAACCAACCAGAATTGATGAACCTGGTTCAATAACACGCGCAGCAGCACTGCCGCTCAACGCCCATCTGGACTCCCCTCCAGGTGGGCGTTTTGTTTGCAAGCGCCGGATTCCAAATGTTTTTCCTGCGGTGTGATGAATCCGCCACGATAAGGTAGGACAGCAAAGGAAATCCGGCTTTTTCTTAAAAATTACAGAACGTTAAATTTCCCTTAACCGCGATTGGTTAAGATTTGGTTTGAGGCAGAAAAATAACGATAGGTGACGAGAATGAGTGTAACCGCGTACAAGCGGACCATCTCGCACACGGAAGCGCCACGCCAGATTGAGCGTCGCATCCTTGCGCAGGTGACATCAGAACTGGAAACACAGTTCCTTGAATTCGACAATGCGGAACGACGGTTGGAGCGGTTGCAGCTTTTGGCTGATGGCCTTCGCCATACGTTGTTGAAGAACCAGATGGTTTGGTCGACCTTCAAAATGGACCTTACTGAAACAGAAAACGGTCTGACACCTGAGCTGAAGGCGAGCATCATATCCCTCGCACTTTGGGTAGAGAGCCACACGCAGGGCGTATTGGCCGGTGGCAAACCTGTGAAACCTCTGATCGACATCAACCGGACCATCATCGATGGTCTGAGCGGTCGGCAATTCGAAACAGCGGCGGAGTAGGCGAGATGGCACTGCGACTGACGTTGAAACCGAATGAACGCATCTTGATCAACGGCTGTGTGGTTCGCAACTCTGACCGGCGGCAATTGCTGGTGATCGAGAACCACGCTGATATCGTGCGCGAGGCGGATCTGCTGGACGAAAAGCAGGCGCGCACGCCGGTCAAAGAAGTGTATTTCTTTATTCAGGCGGCGCTTTTGGATGCTTCCAAACGCAAGAAACTTGTCCCGATTATCCAGAAGAAGCTGGCGCAGCTTGTCCCGGTTTTTCATGATGAGGTCGGCGAACACATCTTTGAAGCGGCAAACCATGTGTCACAGGCCGATTTCTACAAAGGGATGCGTGCCTTGCGTCCGCTGATGGAATATGAAGATCGACTGTTTGAGATGATCCATGAGAAAGCAGCCGCAACAGCGGCGGAATAGGAACCCGATGATTGGCATTTCTGGACTTGGAAGTCAGGCGGCGCTTCGTTTGATCGATGCCACACGGGATCAGCAGTTGGAAACCATGCGGAATGAGGCCGCAAACAAGCGCAGCGAAGCCGCATTTCGCGAGCGGATTGGGTCAATCACCACACCACAAGAGCTGGTGGCAGATTTTGAAGTCTATAGTTTTGTGATGAAGGCCTTTGATCTGGAAGATCAGATTTTCGGCAAGGCGATGATCCGCAAGGTTCTGGAAAGTGACCCTGTTGCGCCCGACTCTTTGTTGAACCGGCTGACTGACCCGCGGTTTAGGGAGATGCATCTGGCCTTGGGCTTTACCACAGAGGCGGGGCCGCAGTTGCCCGATTTTTCAAATTCGGCGTTTCTCGATGGTATTTCAGACCGCTTTTACAATCGCCAGTTTATCAATTCGAATGATGAGCAGAACGAGACCGTCGGGACCGTGCTGGAGTTTCGCGAGACGGGCGGTGAGATCGCAAGCTGGTTTGAGGTTTTGGGTGATGAGAAACTGACGAGTTTCTTTCAGGTGGCGCTGGGGTTGCCGGAACAGATGTCAGCGCTGGACCTCGACCGGCAGGCGGCCATGTTTGCGGAAAAATTCGATCTGGAGGACCTTGCAGACCCTGCGGAACGTGACCGGTTGATCTCGCGCTATATGGCGATTTCTGACGTCATCAACCCGCAGCGCTTTGTGTCAAACAGTGCGGCGCTGAACATTCTGCAAAACTCGCGCAACAGCGGGCAGTTTGTGGCGATGACTCTCGATATCGATATGGTGAACTTCAGCGCCTCGCAGCTCTATCGCTGACATTTAGCCGCACTAACCTGCTACTCAGCCATGTCTTCCATCATTTCCTCGGTGGTATCGGCCAAGGTGATGGTTCCATCCGCCAGCAGACGCAGCGCACCCTCAACCAACTGTCCTTGCGCCTCTTTCACATCGCGCAGTTTGATCGGGCCCATGGATGACATTTCATCCTGCAACATGCCCCGTGAGCGCGAAGGCAAAGCTGCCAGAAAATGCTCGCGGATCTCTTTTTTGGCACCGCGCAGGGCAAGCGGCAGCGTGGTGGCTGAGACCTCGCGCATGATCTTGCCCAAATCCATTTCGTTGAACTTCACCAGATCATCAAAGACAAACATCTTTTGTTTGATCCCGCCAAACTGGTCGGGGCGGCGTTGTTCCAGTTCAGCCGAGATTTGTTCGAACAGATCACCGTCCAGTTTGTTCAATATCGAGACAAGATGCCCCTCAATCCTGGCTTCGGGGCTGTTGTTTGCCTTGGCAAGGACATCTTCGCGCAGGGTGTTTTCGATATTCTGGATGGTATCGGATGGCAGGTTCTCCATCGCCATGATCCGTTCGATCAGATCAGGTGCACGGTCGTTGCCAAGCAGGGGCAGAACTTTGGCCGCCGCATCCGGGCGCAACCGCGTCAAGATCACTGCCACTGTTTGATTGTGTTCCTTGCGCAGGAATTCCACCAATTGTTTTTCATCCAGATCGGAGAGATCTTTCCAGACATTGCCGGTGGTATTGGTATTGATCTCCTGCAAAATCTCGGCAACGCGATCCTCGGGCAGAAATTCACTTAGCAGGTTGCGGGCGGCATCAATCGAGCCCACAACACCGCCTTCGTGATTGAGCTTTTCATCAAATTCTTCAAGGATGCTTTCGACGATACCAGCGTCGATTTCGCCCATGTTTGAAATGGCCGTTGTGATTTGTCGAATTTCAGCCACGTCCAACTGCTGCATCAATGCACCGCCACGCCCTTCACCCAGGCACAGGAACAGCACGGCAGACTTCTGCGCGCCTGACATGCGGCGGTGTTTTCGAAGGGGAACAAATTGGTTCATTGAAGAAGTTATCCGGTAGATTGGGCAGTTATTTTAAGGATAGTTGAACCTATCCTTAAATTAAATCTCTTTTGTTGTAAAAATCGACTATCCAGAAAGATAAGATTGGATCAGTGACCCTGCCAACATGTACCAGCCGTCAATAAGTACGAAAAAGATCACCTTGAAGGGCAGCGAGACCAGAACAGGAGGCAGCATCATCATGCCTGCACTCATCAGAACAGAGGCGACGATCAGGTCAATCGCCACAAAAGGCAGATAGATCAGAAACCCGATGGTAAACGCACGGCGCAGCTCGGAGATCATGAAGGACGGCACCAGGACACGCCAGCTGGGCCCGGCGTCCGCTTCCTCTGGCTGGGTGGTGGCGTCATTTGCGATGTCGGTGAACAGCTGAATGTCCTTGTCGCGGGTGTTGACGGCCATGAAGTTGTAAAAGGGTTCCGAGATATTCTGTATTGCCTGTTCTTCGGTGATGGCGTTGTTCATCAGTGGCTTGATCCCGCCTTCCCAGGCGTCTTCGAACACCGGCTGCATGACAAAAAAGGTCATGAAAAGCGCCATTGCGTTCAGCACGATGTTGGGCGGCGTCTGGTTCAATCCCAGCGCCAGTCGCAACATGGAAAAGACGATAACAAAGCGGGTAAAGCTGGTCATCACGACCAATAGACCGGGCGCAACGCTCAGCGCTGTCACCAGAACAAAAAGCTGGATCAGGCGACCGGACAGGCTGGCCCCTGCGTCACTGCCCGGCTGTACCCCGCCTAATTGGGAGGACAGTTCGCGGATCAAGCCACCCACATCAGCATCCTGCGCTGACGCAGATGTGGCGCAGGTCAGCAGGACCAGCGCCATGGGAATGGCTGCCGTCAGGATAGGGCCAACGTGATGCAATGGGCGAAAGAGCATATTAACTGTCTGTGACAAAGTCTTTTACGATTTCACGTAGTGCTACGCCCAGCATGTCGCCTTTTACCCGCACCAGATCGCCCCGAGCAACCAGCCGGTCATTGATCATCAGATCAACAGGCTCTCCGACCCGCCGGTCCAGTTCGATCACAGACCCTTTGGTCAGGTTCAGCAGTTCCGAAATCGGTATCCGGCTGCGTCCAAGCACCGCGCGCACATCCAGTTTGACCCCAAAGATGGCATCCAGATTCTTGCCCGCGTTTGGTGCATCCGTTTCGGTTTTCGGATCTGTGGCCGGGTCTTTGGCTGTATCAGGTTTCTTTGCTGTTTCGCTCTGATTTGCCACGTCATCATTTTCCAACATTTGTTCAGCTTTCTACGTCGCTTCGTTATAGTCACTTGCCGCCTGTGCCAGCGCTTGCCGGATCTGTGTGCAGGCAGTTTCAATGTCATATTCAAGCCGCCCGCCCTGCCACCGAACCTGCGCCGCGCCACGGGGCATTTCAGGGTCTGCGAAAAGATCGATTTCCACAGTTTGCGAGGCCGCGGTCAGCCATGACGGCGCTTCCTGATCGAGGGCAGCAACAACCTCAGGGCTGGCACTGATCGTAAGCTCTGGGTCGGTGCGGGTTTGTTGCACGGCCTGTTTGATACGATCGATGGCCAAAGCCGGGCCATATTGGGTGATAAGTTCAGGCATCAATCGGTCTGCGACCCCCAGAAACAGCTCGATGATGTCACGTTCTGTATCCCTGTGATGCCTTTTGTCCTGCGCCGCCAGCTGGGCCAGTTGTTCCTGTATGATCTGGCGTTCCTGTTCGAAGCGCGCTGCGGCACCAGCGTCAAACTCGGTTTTCGCTTCTTCATGACCAAGGGCACGGCCGGCCTCGAAACCTTCCTTGCGGGCCGCCTCAAGTTGCTCTTTCAGGTCGGCAATTGCCTCTATCTTGCTGGCCGCGTCCTTATGCGTCGAACGGCCTGTCTCAAGGTCGAAATTATGGTCAAACAGGGTAATCACGCTTCTGCCTCAGTGGTGAGCCATGACCGCATCACGCGCAACACTTCTTCTGGCTTCTCATCCGCAAGGCGTTGAATTTTATCGATATTGCCCTTCTGAATGCTACCTCGGATGCCTTGGGTTGTGACATATTGCTGGTCATCCAGCGTCAATTCATCCCGTTCAACCGGGGTGGCCGAAAGTTTGCGAGGTTCTGTGCTTGATGCGCCGGAGGTGTCGGTGGCAAGCAGCTTGGTCCCGCTGGCGTTTGGAGTGCTGTCCGGTGCGGCAAGCCCCTCGCGTTCGACTGTGTCCGATTCCAGCGCAGGCTCTTCAACCACATTCAGCGGGTCGGGCTGGTTCAAGCGGCGCAGCATCGGGCGCACACCGAGGATCATCACCAGTGCAACAATCAACAGGGCCAGCACGCCCCGGATGATGGGCACAATGCTTTCCGACAGGCGATCCCCGATGGTTTGGACAATCGGATCACCCAGATCCATCGAATAATCCATGAACCGCATGCTATCAACAGAAACGCTGTCGCCGCGGCCTTCTTCAAAACCCACTGCGGATTTGACCAGTTCGGTCAGACGATTCAGCTCTTCAGGGGTGCGTTCAACATAGGCAACGTCGGACCCTTCCAGATTGTAGATGCCATTCACCAAAACAGCGACAGTCAGGCGGCGTACTTCACCGGCCTCGCGCACGATTTCGCGACGGGTGTTGCCGATTTCATATTGTACCTGCTCGCCCGCTTCGCTTCGGTTGGAGGTTGCGGCGCCGCCCCCGTCAGCGAGTGCTGCGGGAATGTTGTTTTCCACGCCGACATTGCCACCCCCATCGGTGCCTGTCTGGTTTTGTGTGGTGCTTTCGGTGGAGCGAACAACCTGTTGCTCTGGATCGAAGCTTTGCTCGACAATCACTTCGCGCTGGGTCGTGAGATCAACATTGACCCGAACGCGCGCATTGCCCGCGCCGACGCGGGCCGTCAGGATGTTCTGGATTTCCTGGGACAGGCGGTCCTCGATTGAGGTTTTGGTGGTCTGCATGCCGGTAGGACCTTCACCACCTGAGCCTTCTGCAAGAATTGTTTCGCCACTGGCCGAAAGCACAGTAACGCGGGAAACTTCCAGCTCTGCCACAGAAGATGCAACAAGGGTCCGCACCGCTATTGCCTGTTTGCGGGTAACCGCGCGGCCAGCACTGGATCGCAGCACCACCGACCCCCGAGGCGCAGGTGCTTCGCGTGAAAACGGTTCGCGATCCGGCAGCACAAGATGAACGCGAGCGGATGAAATGCCATCCAACGTCTGGATGGAGCGGGCAAGTTCGCCTTCCATGGCGCGGACACGATTGATTTTTTGCAGGAAGGAGTTCATCGCCAGCCCGCTCTTTTCATCAAACAGCTCCCAGCCGGGATCGCCGTCTACTGGCACGCCGGTCTCGGCAAGGGCCATGCGGGCACGGGCACCATCGGCGCGCGGGACCGATACAGATGAACCATCCTCAGAGACCATCACGCGAAAACCGGCATTGGTCAGGCTTGCCTCGATGGCACTGGCAGAGGTGACAGATAGATTTGAATAAATCGGTGCGTAGTCCGGGCGGGTGATCGCGCTAAGGCCGAGTAAGAGCGCCGCGACAACGGCAACTGCAGTGCCGGCCAAGATCATCAATCTTTGTCGACCCAAAGACAGTAGATTATCAATCAATCCTTGCACGTATGCCCCCACTGGTTGTTGTCGCGACTATACATCATTAATGCAAGGTTAAGGCAAGTTTAAGTTGAAAGTAAACTTGTATTCGAAGTAAAAGGAGGCGATTATCCTTGAGTAAGGAAAGACTGTAAAACATGGCCACCAAGCCCGACCCTAAAAAGAAGCCGCCAGAAACCGACGCAGAGGATGCGCCGGCGGAAAAGTCGCGCGGATCTCGCAAGATGTTGCTGGCAGCCGCTGTGATGTGCCTTGTGTCATTGGGCGGCGGGTTTTTTCTGGCGCGGACGGCCTATCTGCAGGATGCCGAGGAGTATGCGCCGGAGTATAAGGACGCAGAAAGCACCGAAGCGCATGACAAGGATGGTGGGCATGGTGATGGGGCGAAAGACGGAAACCCCAAGCTGCGTAAGGATGTGACGGATCCGCTGGCCAAGGATGGCCATGATGCCGAAAAGGCGATGGCCCTGCAGGAAAAAGACCATGCAGACGGGAAAGGTGAATCTATTGCCGATAGCGGGCTGCTGGATCTTGGGGATATGCTGACCAACATTCAAAGCACCGGTGCTGATGGCACCACAAGCACCGCTTTCCTGAAGATCAACCTTGTTGTTGCGTACCGGCCTGATCTGGATGCAGGCAAGCTGATGGCGGAACGCCAGCCTTTCATCCGTGATCTGTTCAATAGCTATTTGCGCGGCCTGTCAGAGGCGGATGTGCGCGGCATGGCGGGCATTATGTACATCAAGGCGGAGCTGCTGAAACGTGCGCGGGCCGCTGTGGGAAATGACCTGCCGCAAGAAATCCTGATCAAAGATCTGATTGTTCAATGAGGACCTGCACGTGAGCGAGACACTGGCCAATGCCGATATTGAAGGCGAGAACATCAGCCTGATTGACGAGATTATCCGTCAGTCGGACTTTACCTTTGATCGGTTGCCCATGCTGGATATCATCGGGGCGCGTCTGGTTGAAAACCTTGCTGAAGCCTTTTCCGATTTAACCCGAATTGGCTGTGAAGCTTCCATGGTGTCGCTTGATTATATCACCATGGATCAGGTTGTGGCCGATGTGCCAGAGCCGGTGCTGATGGCCGTGGGTATTGGTAAGCCCTTTGACGGTGAAATCGTGATTGCGATCGACAAGGTGTGTCTGCTGGCGACAAGCGAACTGATGCTAGGCGGCAGTGCAAAGAACTTGGATCTGGAGGGGGTGGAGCGTTTCACCGCCATTGAGCTTGGTTTTGGCGAGCGGGTGGCCGCCGCAGTGTTGGCGGAACTGCAACGCGCGTTAACCGTTGTCAGCGCATCTGCGCTGGAACTGGATCGTGTTGAAAGCGACCCGGAAGCCGCGGCCGTAGCGAAACATAACAGCCTGTGCGCACGGATCAAGATTTCCGTTTCGATTGCCGGTCATATGGGCGGTGTCGATATCATCATTCCCTATGACGCTCTGGAGCCAATTCGGCCTGATCTGGGCAAGGTCTATTTCGGTGACCGCGGCGAGGGGCAAAGCAGCTGGCATGATCTGATCGGCAGCCAGATCGAACGGGCGCATATGACCCTTGAGGTGCTTCTGGCGGAAGAGGCGATCCCGATCCAGAGGATTATGGCCTGGAAACCGGGCGATACGATCAATTTCGGCATTGAGGAAGGTCAGGACGCAACAATGACCTGCGCGGATACGCCGATGTTCAAAGTCTCGATTGGCAAACGGAACAACGGCTTTGTTGCCGTTCAGATTACCGAAGAACTCAAACTGAAGAAGGAACTGGAAACAGATGGCGATGATAATTGACTGCGTAATCATTCTGCTTCTCATTGGCAGCATTACATATGGGTACATCGTGTCGCGCAAAGTGCGTCTGTTGATGGGAATCCTGAAAGACCTTGAACCCTTGGTCGAAGAGTTTTCTTCAGCTGTAGAAAAATCACAGGATTCGGTCAGCCAGATGCGCGATCGCATTGAAGTGGCAGAGCAGGTGCAACAGGTACAGCCAGAGGCAGAGCCTGAGGTGGCGGCACAAAGCACATTTGCCAGCCGCCGCGCCGCGCCTGTGGAAACCCCGGGCATGCGGGTGATGCGGGACAAGAAAGAACTGGTGCGCGCATTCTTCGACACTCAAAGCACTGCAGAGGTATAGGCCATGCGAAACCTGTTGAGCGGACGGATGATCCTTGTCGGTTTGGGGGTAATGGTTTTTGCCAAGGCGGCGCTGTCTTTCCCGGAATTGCCGTCCCTCAGGGATGTAGCACCGGTGAAAGACATTGGTGTTGTGAATGCTGCTGACAAGGTAGAGGCGACATTGGAATCCGCGACGGATTCGCCGCCCTTGGTTGAGGATCTTCCGGTGGCTCCGGGCAAGCTGGATACGCCAGAGGAGATCCTCCAGTCGCTGACCCGCGAACGGGAGCTGGTGGCGCAGCAAAAGGCGGATATGGAAAAGCGGCTGGCAGAGATTGCCTTGTCGGAGGAACGCCTGCGGGTTGAGAAAGCATCTTTGACAGAGCTGAAAACCTCAATCGAGACCCTGCTTGCACAGGTGGAAGCATTGCAGACAGAAGATTTGTCGCGCCTGATTTCGTTCTACAAGAATATGAAACCCGCTGATGCGGCACGCATCATTGATGATTTGGATATTGAGACCACGATCATGATCCTTGGCACCATGAACCCGCGCAGCGCGGCACCGATCATGGCTAAGGTATCGCCGGTTCGCGCGCGCGCTGTTTCAAAGATCATTCTGGAACGGTCACAGCTTCCCGGTGATCAGGATCTTGTGGGTATCAAATTGAATTAAGTTAGGGTGTTGATCCTAGTCCGGTTTGCGCCGCAAGGTTGATCCTTCCGGCGCAACATGTGGTTTGTTTTCGTTCAGGGCAAAAACAAAGCTGATAATCTCGGCGACAATTTCCCAATGTTCGACCGGCACGACCTGATCAATCTCGACCGTGTCGAACAACATGCGCGCCAGTGGTTTATTCTCAACAATCGGAATGTCATGTTCGAAAGCAACCTCCCGGATGCGCAGCGCCACGAGGTCTGCGCCCTTGGCGATACAGACCGGTGCCATGTCGATGTCAGGATCATATTTCAGCGCCACGGAATAATGTGTGGGGTTGGTTAGAATGACGTTGGCAATCGGCACAACAGCAAGGGTGCGCTGACGCGAAAGCTCGCGCCGGCGGCGTGCCCGTTGGGTGCGGATTTCCGGTGACCCTTCGCTTTCCTTCATTTCGTCGCGCAGGTCCTTTTGGCTCATCCGCTGTTTCTTGCGCCAGTCAAACCTGCGCCACAGAATATCAGCAATTGCGATGGGTACCAGAAACAGCGCTGCCGCCAGCAGCAGCTTGCGCGAGGCCGCCACGAGGTAGCCGGGCAGGTATTCGGGCAGAAACCCGGACATCATCCAGACCTTCTGCACGGCTTCAAGGGTGAACCAGATGGCAAAGCCGCCAACCGCAAACACCTTTATGATGCTTTTCAGAAACTCGACCATGGAGTTGGCCGAGAACAGGCGTTTCAGCCCCTGCGCGGGAGAGAGTTTCGAAAGCTTGGGGCGGATACGCTCCAGCGAGACAACTGTCTCCCCCTGAATAACAGCACCAACAGCGGCCCCGGCCAGCAGCACGGCAAACATAGGGGCAATGGCAATTGCGATGCTTAGGGCAAAGTCGCGCATGATCTCGCCCAGACGCGTAACGCCGGTGGTGCCTGTCCCTACCGTCAATGTGGTGGATTGTTCGATCAACCCATAAAGAGCATCCATCACCTTGGGGGTCTGAAGCGGCAGAACGAATGCGATGATCCCCAAAAGGGCAAGAACGACCATCATATTGCCGGTCTCTTTGGAAGAAGGCACATCCCCTTTCTTGCGGGCGTCCTGTAGCTTCTTCTCGGTGGGTTCTAGGGTCTTTTCTGTACTGTCGTTGTTCTCTGCCATGGTCAGAACTTAAATCCGCCCAGCCATGCGCGAAACTCCGAGATGTAGAAATCAAGGATCGTCGGCATCGACATGGCTAGGATCAACAGGCCCGCCCCGATTAACAAAGGCGCGGCGACAAAGAACACCGGCAGCTGTGGCATCATCCGGTTGGCCAGCCCCATGCCAAGGTTCAATACCACGCCCATGATGAAAAACGGGGCTGCGATGGCGGTGCCGATATAGAGGCTTTGACCTGCGGCTTTGAGGATCTGGTCAGTCAAATCGGCCATCATGATCTGTCCGGGCGGGAAAACCACATAGCTGGACAGCAAGGCCCGCAAAATAATGTGATGCGTATCAGTGATAAAGATCATGGCAACTGCGGTGATCAACATCAGCGTTGCCACCATTGTCGCCCCCTCAAAGGATCCGAAGGAGGGGCCAAAGGCATTTGCCAGGCCTGATACCTGCCCCGCCTGAAAGCCTGCAAATTGCAGTGCAGACAGCAGGATCCGCGCGGTCAGCCCAATCCACAGGCCGATGGTCACCTCGATCGCCAGCATCACCGCAACGGCCACTGGGGCGGTGGGCATTGCCGCCTGCACCGGCGTCATCGGCAGCAGCGCGGCACAAAGCACAACCGCGAAAGACAGGCGTGCGCGGACCGGAACCTGCACCTCGCCAAAGGCGGGCATAAAGATCAGCGCGGATCCGAGGCGGGCAAAAACAACGAAATAGGAAAAGAACAGCGAGGTGACAAATGTATCAAGCGACATCGGCCATCACCCGACAGTGCCGACAGTGCGTAGCGATGCCTTGCGGTGGACCTCGTTATGGGAAATCACCTGTGTCATCGGGCTGACGCGCTCCAGAATGGAGCGTACATAGGGCCGGGCACGTGGGGTGACCAGAATGGCAGGCCATTCGTCTGCGGATGAAAACTTTTGAATTTCCTTGCGCATTTCCAGCACAAACTCCTGTACCCGCGAGGGGGACATAAGGAATGTTTCCTCGCCGTTTGACGTCGAGATCGCGTTGATCAGCTCGGTCTCCCACGCACCGGCCAGATTGATCACAGGCACATAGCCTTGTGCATCGACCAGCGAATGACAAATCTGCTTGGCCAGCTTGCCCCGTGCATGCTCAATCACGGCGCGGATGTTCTTGGTATTGGCGCTGGCTTCGGCAACGGCCTCGATGATCTTGGGCAGGTTGCGAATTGAAATCCGTTCGGCCAGCAGGGCCTGCAAAACATGTTGCAAGGTCACGGCAGGGTTGTTGTTGGAACTGTCGGCAAGAAGCTTCTGATAGTCCTTTTCCTGTCCTTCGATCAGCTCTTGCGTGGCTGCATAGGTCAGGATTTCGGGCATATGTTCCTTGATCACTTCGGTCAGATGGGTGGTGATCACGCTTTCCGGGTCCACAACGGTCAGCCCCTGCAGCTCCGCTTCCGAGGCGCGGGCCTCGTCCACCCAGATCGCTTCCAGTCCGAAGGTCGGTTCGCGGGTGCGTTTGCCCGGCAGATCAATGTCTTCTCCCGTAGGGTTGATAACCATCATCATGATTGGATCGACCTCACCGCGTGCGGCTTCGACGCCTTGCAAGGAAATCGAATAGGTCATGGGTGGCAGATCGGTATTGTCCTTGATCCGCACCATGGGCAGGACAAAGCCAAAGTCCTTGATAAACAGCGACCGCAGGCTTTTGACCTTGCCGGGTAGAGCGGCATTGTTCGAGGTGATCATCGGCACCAGAGCCGTTCCCAGATCCAGCCGCACATCGTCGACGCGCAGCATTTCTGACATGGTGTCTTCCTGCGCTGCTGGCGGGGTCTCTTTTTCCAGCTCAAGCTGTTTGGCCTTTGCCTCGTTTTCGGCGACTTGACCTTGCATGCTATAACCAAAGGCAGCCAATCCAACGGACATGGGCAGGAAGATGAAGAGCGGGAAACCGGGCAGCCAGCCAATGCAGAAGGTCAGAACCGCCGCCATATATAGCGCTTTAGGGAAGTTGCTGAGCTGACCCAGAACCGCAACGTTTGCCGCGCCATGGGTGCCACCTTTGGTGACCAGCAGGCCTGCCGCAAGAGAGACAATCAATGCCGGAATTTGTGTAACCAGACCGTCGCCGATGGTCAGGACGGTGTAATTGCTCATCGCTTCGCCGACGCTCAGATCGTGGCTCATCATCCCGATCAGAATGCCCCCGAACACGTTAATCAGGGTGATGATCAGCCCTGCAACAGCATCCCCGCGCACAAATTTGGATGCGCCGTCCATGGCTCCGAAAAATGAACTTTCTTCTTCGACAGTCTTGCGGCGCAGCTTGGCATCTTCCTCGGTGATCGCCCCTGCGGCCAGATCGGCATCAATCGCCATCTGTTTGCCGGGCATCGCATCAAGCGAGAACCGTGCGGCAACTTCGGCGATGCGGGTTGACCCCTTGGTGATGACGATGAAGTTGATGATCACCAGAATGGTGAAAACAATAATTCCGATGACAAAGTCGCCGCCAACAATGAACCGTGCAAATCCTTCGATCACATTGCCGGCTGCACCGGGGCCATTATGCCCTTCGCTAAGGATCAGGCGCGTGGACGATACGTTCAGCGCCAGCCGCAACATCGTCACCACCAGCAATAGTGTCGGGAAAGAGTTGAACTCAAGTGGTGTGCCAATCCACAGCGCCACCATCAGGATCAACACGGAAAGCGATAGGGAAATTGCCAATCCGAGGTCCAGTAGAAACGGGGGCAGAGGGACAAACAGCATCCCCAGAATAAGCACAACGCCGATGGCAAAACCGATATCGCGGTTGCTATGCCCGAATTTCAGCAATCCGCTTAGTTGGAATGGGCTGGTGCTGGTCTCATTCACGGCCATCTTAATCCGCCCGCGCATAGTTGGGCAGAACGGCCTGCAATGGTGCGCTTGAGTAGATCGACATGACTTTCCGCGCCGTGCCTTGGGTGCCGGTCATGTCCGACGTCCAGTTTACCGCAGGCGCATACCAAGGCGCTTGGGCAACTTGCACAGGCTCTGCCTGGCGGCGGGTCCCCTGTTTTGCGAAAGCTGAGACGTGCCGGTTTGCCAGCTTTTGGTTCTGGCCGAGCTTTTGCAGGTAAACGGATTTATAGCTTTCCGTGGAGGAGTGATACCGCCCGGCCGCCTGCCACCAGTCGCGGGTTTCGCGATACAGGCTTAACAGAAAACGCGCGGCGTAATCGACGTTTGATTTCGGGTCTGTTGCCTCTTCCAGAGAAGAGAACTGCCGGGCATGCCATTTCTGATTAACCTGCATACAACCCACATCAACCGATTGCGTCACGGATGACTGCGTTTGCCGCACCCATGTCTCAAGATCCTGTTTGGTGTCGAAAAAGACGCCTTTGCCCCGCGCATTTGCGGTCCATGGCCAAATGGTGATTTCCCCGTTCACCCGCCGCCCTGCTTCTTGGATACCAATGGCCAGCAGCAGGTTGTCAGGAATGTTGTAGCGGGCTTGCGCCTTTAGAATTTCCTGCAGGCACACTTGCGACGATACAGGGGGCGCTGCGGTCGTGGTTTGCGTGACCGTTGGCCGGTAAAAGCCAAGCCAGCCCGCCGTGCTTTCCGCGCAAACGCTGGTGGCGGAAACGCCGAAAGCCAAAATCAGGCCGGTTGTTTTGCGCCAGCCCATTTCAAACACCGCCATTCACGATCAGGTCAAACACCCGGTCGGTGAGCTGGGTCAATGTTCCAAAGATGAAAGGCAAGGACAGGGCGATGGTCACAAAGATAGCTGCGATCTTGGGCACGAAGGTCAGTGTCATTTCCTGAATTTGCGTCAGTGCTTGGAAAAACGCGATCATCAGCCCCACGATCAGGGCCACGGCCAGCACAGGGGCCGATGACAGCAACGTCGCTGTCAGCGTCTGGCTGATGATTTCGTAAGCTGCGACGGGTTCCACTATATGGGCCTTGTGTTGTAGCGACAGAAAACCTGTCAGATCGGCATGCGCATGATGTCCTGATAGGCTTCGACCAGCTTGTCACGCAGGGCGACGGAAACCTGAACGGTGCTTTCCATCGCCATGGTTGCCTCTACCACCTGCTGCAAACCTGCCTGACCGTTCAGGCCGGCAATGGCCATCTGATCCCCGGTGCGCACTGTATCGACGGCCTGCGCCGCAGCCTTTGATACCATGGTGGAAAAATCAGCCGTGGCTGGATTTACGTCATTTGTTGCTGGTTTAGTGTCCGCCGCCTTGGAATAGGCCGCCTGGACATAGGAGGAGCGGATGGCCGCAAAATCAGACATTAAATATTTCCTACTTTAACATATCGACAAGCTGACTGCGCATGTCGCGGGCATTTTCCATCATCGACAGGTTCGCCTCGTAACTACGGGAGGCTTCACGCATATTACTCATTTCTATCAGTGGATTAACATTGGGGAGTTTGATATAACCGTTTTCGTCAGCCGCCGGGTGTGATGGATCGAAACGCAACTCAAAAGCGCTTTCATCGCGTCCGATATCGCCTGTTTCAACAATCGCGGCACCTGTGCGTTCGTCAGTGGTGGCGTGAAAGGACATGGTCTTGCGCTGATAGGGATCTCCGCCCGGCTGCTGTGCCGTGGAGCTGGAGTTGGCGACGTTTTCGGACACTACGCGCAGGCGGCTGGCCTGTGCGCGCATGCCGCTGGCGGCGGTTGTTCCGATGCTGCTGAGAGGATCCATTTGACGTGTTCCTTAGGCTTAGCGACGGCCGGCGACCGTGTAGAGCATTTCATGTGCTTTGCGATACAGGTTGGCGGCAATCTTGAATTGCGAAGCGGTTGAGTTCGCTTCGATCATCTGCTCTTCCAGTATGATGTTGTTGCCGGACATATCTTCACCCCAGCTCACATCTGCTTCCTTTACATCTGCTTCTGGCAGGGCGGCACCTGCGCGAATGCGGCTCAGGTAGCTGGCAAAGCTTTCAACATCCTTGGCCCGCGCGCCGCTGACGTCGGCATTTGCAATATTCTCGGAAACCACCTTTTGGCGGTTCGCAAGCCATTGCAGGCGCTGAGGGGCCAGATCAAAGAGAGAGGTTTGTTCAGTATTCATTGTAGACTCGCTATTTATCCTTGCTTTATAACAAGGATAAAATGAATAGGAAAGTTCTAATCCCATGCAAACCTTTGCGAAGATGCAAGACAAGATCTATTCATCGGCAAGTGCACGAATTGTCGGCAGTACAAAAGCGATTGTCGGGCTAACCTTGACGGTACGTGGATTGGAGGCGGTAGCCGGGATCGGCAGCCGATGCCGTGTGTTTGGCCGCAAGGGGGCTGTCGACGGGCAGGTTGTCGGCGCGCAGGGGGCGGATTTATGTGTGCTGCCTTTTGGGGCATGGGACGGTGTTGCAGTTGGTGATCCGGTCGAATTGATTGAGCTGGACGATATGGTCTACCCCGATGAAAGCTGGATCGGCACCGTTGTGGATGCCTTGGGGCAGCCCCTGTCATCATATGATCGTGCTCCGCGGCCACGCAAGAAATCCACACGCGCCGCGCAGCCCCCCAAGGCATTCGAACGCAAACAGGTCGGTGAAAAACTCGAAACCCAGATCAAATGCGTGGATGTGTTCACACCGCTGTGTCGCGGGCAGCGAATGGGGGTGTTTGCCGGTTCTGGGGTCGGGAAATCGACATTGATGGCGATGCTGGCGCGCAACACCGACGCAGATGTCATTGTGATTGGCCTGATCGGGGAACGCGGCCGTGAAGTTCAACAGTTCATCCGCGAAGATTTGGGACCAGAAGGCATGGCGCGGGCGGTCGTTGTGGTCTCGACCGGGGATGAGGCCCCGCTGCTGCGCAAACAGGCGGCCCTGACCACCACAGCAATTGCCGAATATTTCAAATCCCAAGGCAAACAGGTGTTGTTGCTGTTGGACAGTGTCACCCGTTTTGCCATGGCACAGCGTGAAATCGGCCTTGCGCGAGGTGAGCCGCCAACCTTGCGCGGGTATCCCCCGTCGGTGTTCAGTGAGTTGCCACATCTACTGGAGCGTACTGGCCCTGGGCGGCAGGGCGAGGGTGACATCACGGCGATTTATACGGTTCTGGTAGATGGTGATGATATGAACGAACCGATTGCCGATGCGGTGCGCGGCATTGTCGATGGTCATTTGGTGCTGGACCGTAAAATTGCCGAACAGGGGCGTTTTCCGGCGATTGATTTACAGAAATCTCTGTCGCGCATGCTGCCCGGTTGTCATTCTGCGGAAGAGTATGAAATCACAAAGACCGCCCGCAAAGCCTTGGGCCGCTATGCGGATATGGAGGATCTGATCCGTCTGGGGGCATATAAACCCGGTTCTGATGCTGATACGGATCAGGCGGTTCTGCTATTTCAGACCATGAGTCCCTATTTGTCACAGGGCCGCGGCGAGCAAAGCACAGCTGGCCAAAGCTTTGCCGAAATCTACCGAATGATCTTACAGGCAGGTATCGAGGATCCGCTAAGCGCGTTTTTCGCACAGGACGGCGCGCAAGGCGCTGTGCCGCAGGCCGAACTAGGTGCCACAAGCTAAAACACCGACCTGCCAATAAAGGGAGGTCGGTGTTTCATAAAGAGAGAGATGCCTCGCCCGGTGTGGGGTGGATTGTTCCGGGGCACATATGTCCGGGCGAGGCTGTTGTGTGAACTTAAATCAGCCCGAATTAACGGAACAGGCTCAAGATGTTCTGCGGCGACTGGTTTGCAATCGACAGAGACTGTGTCGCAAGCTGCTGCTGCACCTGATAGGCCTGCAAACGCGCGGCTTCTTCTTCCATATTCGCATCAACCATTGAGCCAACACCGGAATCGAAGGTGTCGGTCAGGCTTTCAAGGAACATCATCTGGCCTTCCAGGGTGTTCTCGGTGATGCCCAAAGAAGTTGCTGCATCAATTGACGCCGCCAACTGGGTTTCAACAGTTGCCAGATCGGCCTCCAAATCAGTGGAGGTTGCCAGGTCGATGCCAGCCATCGCAGTTTGAATGGCCTGAAGATCAACTGAGTTGAAGTCGATCGACGTTGTCGCGAAAGAGCCAGAGGCGCGCGAAACACCTGTTACAACAGTAACCGCTGCCACACCTGTCACGAGGTCGTCACCGTTGAAGGTCGACTGGTCGATGGCGGACTGCATGTTCAGAACCATTGCGTCAATTTCCAGCTGAACGTCAGCCGGATCAATGCCGCCACTTTGGGCAAATGCCACACGTTCGACGATCTGTTGGGACAGTTCCTTGACGGTTTCGGCGCCAAGACGGGCCGTTGCAACAGAGTTCTTGGTTGCGGTCATGCCGTCATTCAGCGCTTTGAAAGTAGCGCTGTCGCCCTTCATAGTCTCGGAAACCGAGAAATAGGCGGCGTTTTCTTTACCGGAGCGGATCGACAGGCCGGTGGAAATACGGGTTTGAGTTTCGTTCAGGTTGCGGTTCACGTCTGTAAGCGACGCAAGTGCGACCATGGCGGAGTTATTGGTGAGAATGGACGACATTTAATGTTCTCCTTGGTTCTCTAGTCTTTTCAGTCTTCTGACTGAGGCAGGCATTACGCCAGCAAAACTCATTTAGGCGTTGAGGTTAACGGGCGGTTAACGAATGCTGTTTTTATCCAATCGAGCTATCAAAACTCGCGATCAATACCTGGTGCGCCGCTGGAATTTGCGCTCATCTTCTTGCCGGACTTCCCGTAGACGTTCCCCAACTCATTGCGGTTGCTGACTTTTTCTACCTCCCGCAAGATCGTCCGGGCAGCAACTGCCATGCGTGACAACATTACACCGTCTTCTTCGATATATTTTCTGAGCTCACCAAGATGCTCTTTGATTTTCAACTTTCTGGCAATGTCGTGGTTCAGGAAAGGTTCAACCAGTGGCGTGCGCAGCTCAAGCCATTTCAGAATTTTTGACTTTTCCTCAAACACGTTGCTGATGACTTCAAGTTCACCTTCATTGATTGCGGTGATCTCCTTGCGCAGGATCGCAACCGTTTCCTGTATTTTATCGACGTAGGCATCAAGGTTGGCTTCATCCTCGGCGGTCAGGGCAATGGGGGCCTCTGCCTTGCTGTCTGTCGTTGCTCGCTCGCCAAAGTGGAATTTTTTTCTCAGGGTCATTTGTCGAACCTTTCAACGGAAGTCTGGGGCTTTGCCGATGTTGTGTAGGCGTCCATCATTTTTTCGACACTGCCGGCCAGACCCAGACCGCCCTGCTCAACCAGATGTTTGGCAACCGCTTCGGACATGAAAGATCGCCACATCTCGGCCTGATCTTTCCCGCCAAAGGCCGCGTCGCCGGTGGTCTTCATCATCTCATCGACAAATTGGGTGAGAAACACCGCTTCGAAATCTTTGGCGGTTTGGGTGGATTTGGCATGATCTGTGACGGCTTTGGTCATCTCGGGGTGGGCACCCTGCGCGAGCATAGCGGTGAGATTATTCATCAGATGATCTCCAGATCTGCGTGTAGGGCACCGGCTGCCTTGATCGCCTGAAGGATGGCAATGGTTTGGCGCGCGCCAACGCCAATGGCATTCAACCCGTTCACAAGCTCTTGCAGGCTGACATCGCCGCGCAAGATCGTGAAACTGCCGTCGCGTTCTTCAATGTCTATTTCTGTTTCAGGAACTACAACGGTCGATCCGCCAATTTGGATCGGGGCACCCGTGACAATCGCTGTCCCCCCGCCGTAGCTGACTGGCCCCGGCTGGCTGACCTGATAGTTTTCCTGCACCCGCACCGTTAGGCCGCCCTGACTGATGGCAACCTGCGCAATCCGTACATCCGCGCCCATGACTATGGTACCGGACTTTTCATCGACCACAACGCGGGCAACACTATCCGGTGTCAGGGTCAGGTTTTCGACGGCCATGATTGTGTCCGCGACATTGGCCTTGCCATCGACCCAGACCTCTACGGTGCCGGAATCCAGCACCTCTGCCGCCTTGGGGCCGAGGCGTGCGTTGATGGCATCGCGCATACGGTCGGCGGTGGTGAAATCAGGGTCGCGCAGGGCGATGCGGATGCTGTCCAGTTGGAACAGATTGAAATCGATCTCTTTCTCGACAATTGCACCGTTTTCGATCTTGGCGATGGTGGGCACGCCTTCGACAACAGTGGCGGCGTTGCCTTCCACACGATACCCCGATGTTGCAACAGCACCCTGCGCCACCGCGTAAATCGCGCCATCCGCCCCGGTCAGCGGGGTGATCAGCAAGGTGCCCCCGCGCAGGCTGGTTGCGTCGCCCAGTGACGATACGGTGATATCAATAGGGGAGCCGCGCCGCGCAAAGGGTGGCAACTTTGCTGTGACCATCACTGCAGCGGTATTTTTTGTCTTAAGGTCGGACCCTTCCAGATTGGCCACGCCAAGGCGTTCCAGCATCCCGCGAATGGATTCACGTGTAAAAGGGCTGGAGTTCAACTTGTCACCAGTGCCCAGAAGCCCCACGACCAAGCCATATCCGATCAGGTGGTTTTCGCGCACCCCCTCAAAATTCGCGATATCTTTGATCCGCACCTCTGCGCTGGACACCTGTGGGGCAAAAGCAATCGTGCCGATCAGGGCAGCCCGCCAGAAAGTTCTCATAAAGGCCCGCATCTACTTAACCTCGTACCTGCAAGGACAGGTGTTTATTATAGTTCAAAATCTTCGCTCGACGATTAACTCAAAATTAATCCACTATTTAATCATTGTAAAGAAAATCTATACTTGATATTTAGCAAGGATAGAAAGAACAGGGGTTGGCAAACATATGAAAGCGTATGTTTACGAACAGCAGGAAGAACGTCGGCCGGGATTGGCGGCAGAGCTGCGCAAGGCGGGGATTGACCCGCAGTTTGTAGCAAGCGATTTCTTTACAACCGGCCTCGGTGTCCTGATGCAGCCAGGTCAGAAGAACCGCGCGATATTGCTCAGTGAATGTGACGAGTTGCGCGAACATATCCGTGCGCTCAGAGCGGCGAAATGCGTCAGCCCGATCATCGTCTTCAGGAACTTCCGTAACTCACAGGATACCTCAAGCCTGCTGGATCTTGGGGCGGATGATGTCATGGTCAGCCCGATCCGCGGCACCGAAGTTGTATCGCGGATGAACTCTGTGATCCGCAGGCTTTATGGCCATGCTGCTGACAGCATTGTCATGGGGGAATTGACCGCCTATTTTGACGGGCGTGACCCGATTATTTCAGGCAGCCGCATCAAGCTTTCCAAGCGGGAGCATTCGGTCTTTCAGCATCTGGCGCTGAATTCGAACAAGGTGATCTCAAAAGATGCGATCTATGATGCGGTTTACGGGTCAAGTATAGATCAGCCGTTCGACAAGATTATCGATGTTTATATTTGTAAGCTGCGCAAGAAGATCGCTGCCGCTTCTGATAGCGGCTGGCAATATATCGAGACCGTACAGGGACGCGGTTACCGGCTTATGCTGCCCGAAACCGTTTCCAAGGTTGGCTAATCTCGCTATCTCAGGAAGTTCAGGATCGACAGGCCTGACAGGCGGGATGTGACTTCGTAGCTGGCTTGAAGCTGGATTTCCAATCCCTGCACCCGCGTTGCCGCCTCGTAAGGGTCCACGTTTTCGTAATTGCCGATTTGAGTGCGTTGGATCAGGGAAAGATCTGTCAGCTGGTTTTGCGCGGATTCAACGATCTGCTGGTTAAACCCGATCTGTGCCGAAATGGCGCGCATGCCTTCCTGCGCGTTGCTTAGCGCGTTGATCACGCTATCCATATAGGTGACATAGGCATCTTCATCCAAGGTGCTGACATCAGTAACCGCCAGCATGGACAGCCCTTTGTAAGCCTCGACAAATGCGGTGTCATTCGCCCGCACGCCATAGGTCACCTGTTGGCCGCTATTGACCCAGGCTTTCACTTGTTCTGAGGGCTGCCCGCCACCATCAAGCGCGGGGGTACCCTGATACATTGTCGCCTCGAAGTTCCGGTTCGGATCAACCGCATCATTTGAAGCAAAGGCAAGGTCGATCTGACCGGCGATGGTTGCGGCCGTTGCGGCGTCAACAGGGCCAGCACCATATATGGAAGTGATGGCATCCTGCGGCGAAAGACCGGTTGCGGCATTGGTCTGTGACCACCGCATCAGGGGAGCAGCATCCGAGTCGAGGCCGGAAAACAAGTGGTCCCCATTGTGGCTGGTGTTCATCACCGCAACAAATGTATCCAGCGCGGCAAGCGCATCGCGTTGCAGTGACCCGGCGTCGATATGGGGGCGGGACGCATTGGTAATGGCGCGTTCCAGCACGGCCTGAACATTGTCGCGTGCAGTGTCGACAGACAGCACCATCGCCTCAAGTTTGTTCCCAATAAGGTCATTGGATTTCATGAAGGTTTGCGTATCCGCCTCGCGGGCGCGCATCTTGATGGTCGAAACGGCATTCGACCCCAGATCGGCGAAAATATCCGCCTTGCGTCCTGTCGCCAGCTCCTGACCGGCACGTTGCAGCGCCAGACTGGTGCTTTGCACGTTAAGCCGGTTGAACGAGGCGAATTGCAGGGTCGAAATGTTATTGATGCCGAATGTCATGGTATTTCCTCATACTGCCGCGATTAACGTATCAATCATATTGGATACGGTGGTCAGCACTCTTGAATTGGCGGCATAGCTCTGCTCGATCAGCAGCAGGCGCTGCATCTCGTCGTCAATGTTTACACCTTCTGCGTTCGATCTTGTGCCGTTCACCATTTCAGCTGCCGTTCTGGCGGCGGAATAGTTGTTTTCGGCCCGAACGCGCGCTGTTGACTGGCTGGTGACCATCTCTGCAGCAAAGTCCTGCAAAGTCACAGTGGCCGCGATTCCGGTGCTGGCAGGTGCGCCCACGGCGGCGTTGAACCCATCAACAAATGCCGCGATCTGGGTTGTATCGGCAGCCGGACCTTCGCTGGTCGCGCCAAGCCCGTCACGTAGGCGCCACACTTCGCCATCTCCAGTCAGAGACACTTTTTCATTAACCTGTAACCGGCTGGCAAGACCGGTCAGATTGGCGGGGTTGTAGGCCGCGCCATTGTCGGTGAACAGGCCTGCCTCGCCCGGTGCCAGCGAGGTATCGGCGTTTTCAAAACTCTGGATCAAACCACGGGCATATTCATCGAGCTGGGCATTGAACTGCGGGATGACTGTGCGTTTCAGCTCTGACAGGCCGACCAGACTGCCGTGTTGCAGGCCGCGCACGCCATCCTTGAAGGGGGTGATATCCTGTTGACCGGCCATCAAGGTGCCGTCACCTGCATTGAATGTCACGTCCTGCACTGATTGCCCTTCAATCAGGGCCGCGCCGCCGACGGTGTAGACACTTACCGTACCGGTGGAAGAGAAGGACACACGGGTGTCGACAATGCCGGAAATCTGATCCAGCAAACCATCGATCTGCTCACCCATATTCGCCGCATTTGCTGTGCCCGGTTCAAAGGCCAGCCGTTTGGCGTTGAGGTCCTGAAGTTGATACAGCGCCTGATTAAGGTCGGCGACCTCATAGCGCATTTCCATGTCAACTTCGCTTAGGGTTGTGCTAAGGCTGGTCGCCGCGCCGCGCACCGATTGTGCCAGATCCTCCGCAGCAAGGGCGACACCTGATTGCGCCCCATGGGCAGAGGGCATGTTGATCAGCGTGGTAAAGCTGTTTTGGAAAGCGCTGAATTTATCCGCCGGCGATCTTCCGTCCCCGGGTTGGCCCAGAAATGCAGTGTATCTGCTAAGCCCTTCATCAAGCACCTGATAGCGGACCATCTTTCCTGTTTCCATACGCGACATCCGCTGGAGCGAGGCGTCGACCTCCCGGCGTATATCCGCGATGGTCACACCGCGCTGCCCATTGGCCGTCGACACGACCGCAGCGCTTCGTCTTGTGTATCCAGGCGTAAGCGCGTTGGCCACATTGTCGGCGGCGACACTGGACAATGTCTGCGTGGTGCGCAGGCCCGATGATGCAGAATTAAGTGCCCCTGTCAGACTCATGTCTTACTCCGGCATTAAGAAATTAACGTTTCAATCTGGTTGTTTCGTCCATCAACTCGTCAACGGTTGTGATCACCTTGGCATTGGTCGAGAACGCCCGCTGCGCTTTGATGAGATCGGTCATCTCTTGGGCGATATCCACATTGGACCCTTCAAGCGCACCAGCGTTAATCGCCCCCACGGTTGAGGAGTTCGCCTGTAGTGCGTTGAATGATCCTGTCTCGCCGGACAGATTATAGGCATTGCCCTTTGCCGCGATCAAACCGTTCGGGTTGTCTACGATGGCGACCGGAATTTCATAAAGCGCCCGGCGCATCCCATTGTCAAAGATGCCAAACAGCACCCCGTCAGGAGAAATTTCGCTGCGCACAAGTTCACCGGCGCTGGATCCGTCACGGTCGAAGGACAGGCTGAAATCGCCAGCAAACTGGGTGATCCCATCAAAGGTCCCCGGGGCGCCGAGTTCAAGGTCAACCACTTGTGGTGTCGCCCCGTTGTCCAATGTCAACGTAGCAACACCGGTTGCGGCGTCGAAACTAAAGTCCGCAGGTGCCGTCGCTGTTGAGGTGAAGGCGGTATATGCCAGCGGAGAGCCCGCTTCAGGACCGGAGTCACTAAACTCGACCGTCAATGTACCAAGCGGGGCACCATTTTGATCTGACAATTCCAGATCCCAGGTGTTTGCCGTGGAAGTCGGTGTCCAAGACTGGCCGATACGCTGGCTTTCGCCAAGGGATGTAAAGATTTCGGAAGAGGTCAGGAAAGGGGCGCCGGGGGTGACAAGACCGGTGTCCTGAGACGGCAGGTTGCCGGAGGCGGTGACTGCGGTTGAAACCCCGGCTGAGATATTGATGTTGCCGATATTCACGGTTTCCATCTGGTCAAAGGAGCTACGATCAACAGAACCGATGGTGCCATCCAGACCATACGGATAACCGGCAAGGTAGTAACCGGCGGCATTGCGCAGATTGCCATCTTCATCTGGCAGGAACGATCCTGCGCGGGTCAGGAGGTAATTCGTCGCGACAGGATCATTTGGGTTGATTGAAACGGCAAAGAACCCGTTGCCACCGATGGCGAGGTCCGTTCCGGACTGGGTGGAAATCAAGCCACCTGCCGAAGAAATATCAACCTCATCCACGCCCGCGACCGACAAGACACCCTCGCGGTTGCCGCCAGAAGCTGTGGTCGTAACCATATGAACAAAGCCGCGGCGATAGCCGACAGTATTCGCATTTGCGATGTTTTCAGAAATGCTGCCGACCGCTTTTGAATTGGCCTGAAGACCACTCACACCCGTCTGGAGTGCGCTTGAAATGCTCATTATTTCCGCCTCTATTTGTCTTTTTATTCTTGTCTCTACAGTACACTTAAAGAAGTGAAGTTTAAGGAGAGTTAAAGAATTGGAAATTACTGAACATTTTGAACTTGTTGAAGTACAGCTTTAACCTGATGTTCAAGGTGATACACTTGTATTCTTGATGGTTTGAAACGCGTCATCGAGACTTTGTAACCTGTCAGCCACTTTTTCAGCGCTTAATGGCATCAGGCTTTGCGGTGTCGCATTCAGGCTTTTTGCAAGATCAATAAGGGCCGCAGAGCTGGTAAGCTGCGGAAAGGCGCGCGCCACCTTGCTGATTGCTGCACTGTTGTTTGATCGGTTGGCAGCGATCAGTAATCTGGTGGCGTCTTCAAATGCAAATTCATACGGATGATCCTTCCAAAGCTGTAGAAAGGTAGCGGTGGCTTCACCCCATTCTTCGGCATCGGACAGCGCCATGCCGAGATCCCGCAGATGGTCGGGCGTTGGGGCGGTTAGGGTCGTTTGCATCAAGGCTGGTCCATCATTTAACTCAGACAGCACCTTTGCGGCTAATGTGGCATGGGCGTCATGCTGTGGATCAACCGTTTCCAGCTTCATGGCCTCAAGTGTCGCACGTGCCTGAGGTAACAACCCCGCCTGCCGCTGCGCATCCGCCAGCTTTAGCGTCAAGCGCGTCACATCTGATTTATGCGTTTGGCTGTCGCGCGTTGAATATTCGTGAATGGCGCGCAGGTATTCCTTGGCTGCAAGATCTGTGGCACCCAAACCAAGAACATAATCCGCCAATGCTTCTGTATGGGCAGGGAATGCGGGGAACGCGCCAAAAAATGGAAGTAAGCGTAGATGCGCGGACATCCACTCGGACAAGGGATAGCTTCCGCTGCGGCCCTCTTGATAGAGGTCGTTCAAAAGTTGCTTTGCCTGTTCTTGCCCGCCTTTGGCTTCGCTAGAGGTGGGAAAACGTTTCAACAATCTGCCAAGGGCCAGCAATTCTTCGATTTTATCGCCCGTCCCGGCATATAGGCGCGCCATACGTTTAAGGATTTCCAACTCATAGCGGTCGCCCCGCCATGCTTCTGCACCATCCTGTAAAATGCTTTGGGCCGACAGCAGGGCACCGGACCCGCCATCACGCAAGGACATATCGGCAACTGCCAAACGTGCGCGGGCTGCGTATTCATCCCAACCTTCGGCAGCCAAAAAATATGCCTTAAGCGCCGAAGCATTGTTGCCGCGCCGTTCCTCAACGCGTCCCCGCAGGAACTGGCCAGTCGAGGAATCTGCAAGATCGGGCAGCTCTGCCAAGAGTTTCAGACCCGCAGCGGCATGGGCCTGTTCACCCAGCTCTGTCGCTGCTTCGATAAACACGGGCAGCATTTGCCGCAGCGCGGCCCGCGATTGAAGACCAAGCCCGGAAAAACTGCCCCTGATGTTTGCGCTCAACATGCCTGCGTCCGCATGTGCAATCGCCTGAAGCGCGGCCCAGAATGCCCGATCAGGCCGGTTGGTCGCGTTTAATGCAGAGCCGGTGAAATCTTCTACCGCCTGACCAGACAATAAAGAGGTCGCGTTTTTCAAGACGCGAAGGCGGCGGGCCTGATCCGGTGTCACCGGGGTGATCCCCTCCAGCGTTGTGCGGGCCTCATATAGCAACATATGCGTCAGGTAGAGTTCCGCGATGTCCAGCATGACCGTACATTTCGTTGCCCCATGCGCGGCACTAAGCGCGATGATTGCAGAAGAAAGATCGGCGTGGAACGTGGCGGACCCCCAGTGTTGCAGGTCAAGATCGCGCTGCCAATCCTGTGCCCGCACCGGGGCCTCCATGGTGGTTGCGGCGGCGGTGACCGTCGGTTCCGCGTGAATATGCCCCGCCACCAAAGCAAGGATTAAGCCGGGGAAGGCCCTATGTAGTTTAAACAAACACATTTATTCTTGCTCAACAGATTAAACCTTGCCTTAATCTTGTAGTTATGAAATTTTGTTTTTGCAACAGACTGCCATCTGAATGAATATTTTCGGTGTCTGCCCCGCCGGAGGAGATTATCATGAGCAATATCGGCTATGTATCGCTGTCGCAGGCGACTGCGTTAGAGCGCAGCATGAATATGACGGCCCATAACTTGGCCAATGCTTCAACAGCCGGCTTCAAGACGATCAACCCTTTGCTGGAATCCGTCGACAACACTGCAGCTGGTGATGACATCAGCTATGTTGTGGACAAGGGGACCTATCTGGATCTTTCCAGTGGTCCATTGCTGCCAACTGGCAATCCCCTTGATGTCGCAGTATCCGGCGAGGGCTGGATGTCATTTCAGCTTGATGGCGGCGAAACCGGGTACAGCCGCCATGGACAATTTGTGGTCGATGTTGACGGTCAGTTGAAAACTTCCACGGGTTTGCCGCTGCTGGATGCCGGCGGCGGGCCGGTCACCCTGCCGGATGATGTAGGGCAGAATGTTGTCATCACGACAGGCGGCACAATTACCGATCCTGATGGGGCCGTTCTGGGAACCATCGGGGTTTTCAAGATCGAACAAGAGGCGCGCATGACGTCTCTGGGCGGTGGCATGTATCAACTCCCAGGTGATGCTGCCGCCCCACAACAAATCGAAACCCCCAAGGTCAAGCAGGGCTTTGTCGAGGGTAGCAACGTTCAGGCCGTTCTGGAGATGACCCGCCTGATCGACATCCAGCGGGCCTATGAAAACTCGGTCAAACTGATGACCGAAGATGACAGCCTTACAAAAACATCCATTCAGAGATTAGGGCGCGTCTGATCACGGGCGCATAGGAGCAGCACATGAAAGCACTTGGAATTGCCGCAACCGGCATGTTGGCACAGCAAACAAACGTCGATGTCATTGCCAACAACATCGCCAACGCCAATACGACAGGTTTCAAAAGCGGGCGCGCCGCGTTTCAGGATCTGATCTATCAAAGCGTGAACAGTGCCGGGGCGCTGACCTCCGAAGAAGGCACGGCGCGGCCTGTGGGGACGGATATCGGTTTGGGTGTACAGGCCGCAGGTGTGATCCGCCACAACACCCAAGGCGGGCTGGTGCAAACTGAAAATCAGCTTGATATGGCGATTGACGGCAACGGCTATTTCATTGTGAACCGGCCGGATGGCACGCAGGCCTATACCCGCGACGGTAATTTTCAGCTCAGTGCCGAAGGTCAGCTGGTGACCTTGAACGGTTACGAGGTTGAACCGGCAATTGTGGTGCCGGAGCTGACCCGGCAGGTCGAGATCAATCAAAATGGTGTGGTAATGGCCTATATCGAAAATGAGGCGGAGCCGGTTGAACTGGGGCAGGTCACTTTGGCCACCTTCCTTAACCAGGCAGGGCTAAAGCCGATGGGGGACAACCTTTTGGCGGCAACTTCTGCCTCGGGTGAACCGGTCGAGGCCACCCCCGGCGATCCCGGCGTTGGGGTGACACGGCAGGGATATCTTGAAAATTCGAATGTGAACATCATCCAGCAGATTACCGATCTTATTTCTGCCCAACGGGCCTATGAGATGAATTCAAAGGCGATTGAAACCGCTGATCAGATCATGACCACAACCAACCAGATCAAATAGTGAGGGGCTGATGGCACGCCGTTACATGACGCGATTTTCCTTTTTGATGATGGTGGTTGCCAGCCAGCTTTTGCTGGCGATCCCTGCCGTCGCAAGCACCATGAAAGTGGTCGATCTGATTGAAGAACGCACGCTGTCAGAGCTGGACACGCAGATCCCTGCCAACGGACGTATCGAAATCCGTATGGCCGAAGGGGCCGTTCAGGAAGGCGAGTTTATCAAAGAGTTCTGGATTGACCCTGACAGCGGGCAATTCATTGCGAACATCTTTACCGAATATGGTGAAACCCACAGGGTTTGGGGCGTTGCCGTCATGACGGTTCAGGTCCCTGTGCCCTCGCGCCGCATCATGCCCGAAGAGATCGTGACAGCGGCTGATCTGACAATGGTTGAAATGCCGCTGCAACGGATCGGGAATTTCGCAATCAATTCGGCTGATGCGCTGGTCGGGCAGCAGGTGCGACGCATGTTGGTGGCGGGACGCCCTGTGCCGCGCCAGTCTGTGATTCCGCCGGTCATCGTGAACCGTGGTGACAAGGTTAAGATTTTGCTCAGCTATGGTGGTTTGCAATTGACGGCTGCGGGCCGCGCCATGGCGGATGCCCATGCGGGCCAAGAAATAAGGGTGGTAAACCTGTCGAGCAACAAAGCGATTTCTGCAATCGCAACCACCCAGGGTATTGTCGAGGTGACACAGTGATCAAAAACACGTTCTTTCGGCATGCCCGCCTTATCCTCCCATTGCCCTTGCTGATGCTGGGGGCCTGCGCCCAATTTGAGGAAAACCGCAACCCGGAGGTCAGCAATCTGGTGCTGGATCCATCCAGCATGAACGAGGTCAACCGGATCAGCGTGCCCATGGCCCCTCCGGCGGTAAAGCTGCCGCCAAAACGGGCGGAGGCCGCCAGTCTTTGGTCCAATACCACCACCAGCTATTTCACCGACCGCCGGGCCACTGATGTGGGGGATCTGGTGACAGTGCTGATCGAAATCGATGATCGCGCACAGCTGCAAAACAAATCAGGCCGCAGCCGCGGTGCCAAACAGGAGGTCGGTGACCCCGATATCCTGAATTTTGATCTGTCCACCAACAGCGGCAAACTGCTGGAGCTGGAAAGCAGTTCGGAATCCAACGGCGAAGGCTCTATCCGACGGAATGAGGCGATCAGCCTGCGGGTGGCCGCGCTGATCATCGAAAAGCTGCCGAATGAAAACTATGTCATCGCCGGGCGCCAAGAGGTCAAGGTGAACTCGGAACTGCGCGAATTGCGCATCGCGGGCATTATTCGCGGGGCCGACATCAATGTGAACAACACGATTGATTACGACAAGATTGCAGAGGCGCGGATTTCCTACGGCGGCAGGGGGCAGATTTCAGCGGTTCAAAGCCCACGCGTCGGGGAGGATGTTCTTGAAGTTATTCTGCCTTATTGATCCTTTGATCTGATGTTCAAAATTCTGATCATGGTTGTGATGGTCGCCGGGGCAGGTGCCCTTGGGTATTTCGGAGAGCGGTTTTTTCGAATGGCCAAAGCGCCGGCTGGCGAAACCTCTGATGCTGACAAGGCCGGTGGCCTGCTGTACAAGATGCCGCTGGGTGGGTTTACTGTGCAGTTGCCCCAGGGCCAGCAAACCCTGAATCTGAAATTCGACATTGATGTCTATGTGATGGGTGCGGTTGCGTTTCAGGAGATCAACGGCGCTGTTGGCCGGGCCCGGTTGCGAGATGCGACAGTTGTAGCAATTGCGGATTTGGCAGAGTCCAATATCACTTTTCACGACGCGATCACCGGAGAAGGGGGCAAGGTTGCCCTTTCGGAAATGCTGGTGCGCAAGCTCTATGTGAATTTCCCGACCGTCCGCACGGCACGGGTGAACAAGCTTCTTACCAATCTGAATACAGGTGGTTGATCCTAGCTTGCCGCCTGCACCGTCACAGAGGACACCACTTCACCGCCGCTGAGGCCAAACAGGATCTGGCCGGAAGTGAACCGAACATCCTCAACAATCGCGCTGCGTGACATGACGTTGTCAACCTGCGCACCGCTTGCATCAAGCGCAATCATCTCAACGGTATAGGTGCCCTCCAGCATTGGCGTACCATTGTCGTCAGTGCCATCCCAATCCAGTGGTATCTGTTGGCCTGCGGTGTTTGGCAGCCCCTCTAGGGTACGTACGATGCGGCCCAATGGGTCGGTGATGCGCGCTGATACTTCGACGGCACCCGCGCCCAGCGTATAGGTCGAATTGACGCTGCCGTTTTCCAGATCCATCACATTTGACGTGATCGACACCTCGCGCCCCAACAGATCCGTGCCGCCAAGGCTCATCAGCGCCGATACCTGCGTGTTCAGCACTTCCAATTGCGTGTTGGTCTGCACGGCCTGTTCGACCTGAGAAAGCTGTGCCAGTTGCGCGACGAACTGAGTGCTGTCCACAGGTGCCAGGGGATCCTGATTGGAAATCTGTGCCGTTAGCAGAGTCAGGAACTTGTTGTAATCATCGCCAAGCTGGGACAGAGACGATGCGCCGGCGCTTTGGTTGTTAGCGCCAATTGTGTCAATAAGCGTAGGGTTGGTCAGCATCGATTGATCCTTCTTAGGTCATGATATCAAGGTGGCCGTCCTGTACCACATCAAGGTGGCCCACCTCTGGCTGCATTTCGGACGCGTCGGAAATGCTGGCGCTGCCTTGGGGGCTATTCTCCCGCTGGGGGTCTGGTTGTTCGCCAGCGCTGTGTTCCTGAAAATCAAAGATGCCACTGTCGGAAACACCGATGGCTTGCGCCAAAACCTGCCTGTCGTCGCGCAGGGCTTGCAGAACAACAGGGTTCTCGACACGCACCACAACTCTTGCCGCGCCGTCCTTGTCAGACAGCACTTCGATCTCAATGTTGCCCAAGCCACGCGGAATGAGGTTCACCGTGGTGCGGCCCTGGGTTGCTTCGACCGATTTAATCTGTGCCATTACCGCTTCGGTAAAGGGTTTCACCGGTACTTTAACACTGGTCTCTGTCGCCGCTGCTTCTGTCGCACCCTGTGGGGTCACGCCCGTTGTGGCTTGCGTGCTGCTGGGCGTAATCTGTTCCGGCTCGGCGCTGGGTTGGCCCAGCAGGCTGTTGGCGATTGGGGTGGGCGTGGTGTTTACCTGTTTGTCCTGTCCGATCAGAAACGTTGGTTTTGATCCGGCCTCAGTGGCGACGACAGGGCGCTCCATGGTATCGCCGTTTGACAATGTGGCCGCGGTAAGGGGAGCGTCCTTTAAGGTGTTTACTGGTTTGGGTAAAACACTCTGTGGCACGGCGGTCAGATGTGCGGTTTGGCCGGAAAGCGTAGTGAGTTCAGGCATAGCTGAAGAGGTCTGCCCGTGCAGTCTTGGGGCTGTTGGACCCGGTTGTGCCAGATCTTGAGTGGGACTTGCCGTTGGGATGGGGACAATCGAATTGTCCGATTTCAAGAGTATCCCGTTTGTGGCGTTGGAAGATGTAGGTTGCGGTTGCTGCAGGGGCGTTCCCTGTATGGATGCGGTCGCGGGCGTGTCTACTGCTGCCGCTTGCGGCATCTGCTGTTTTGGTGTTGCCGGTGCAAGCACGGCGTCATGTGGGGTGGGGGACGCCGGGGCGGGGGCCGCGCGGTTTGCGGCAAAGGGTGCTTGCGCTTGCGGGACTTCCGCTGGTTTTGGTGACCCCGCATTGCCGGACACAGGCGCCGTTTCAAGCGCTGCGGTTACCGGCTGGCCCTGAGGCTGTCGTGGTACAAGCACATCTATTGCCACGCCGTCATCCGATGGGGCGGCCTGTGCGGCGGGTGCCGTTGATGTCTCCTCGCCGATGATGTTTGTATGGTGGAGCTGTGAAGGCTGTGCGTTTTTATTGGAAGTTGGTACGCCTGAGGTCGCCATCGCTGTGCCTCCTTGCGGGGGCGGGGCAGCAGCATCGGGTGCCACAACGGTCAACGGCAGCATCTCCGCCGCCAAATCCGCATCACCCTCAACCATTTCCGCGGCAGCCACTGCGCTGGCGTTCAAAGTCGTCGCAACGGCGTCTGCGGACGTTTCGCTGTCATCGGATAATAAAGTGGTCTCAAGACCCTCCAGAAATACCTTTTGCCCCTCGCCGGATGTCTCTGGGGTAATCGTGCCTGCGGTCTCGGGAACAGCCACCTTCGTCCCCTTCGTTGCTGGTGTGCCGGGCTGCGGGGCAAGCTGCACAAGAGCGGCAAACCCAGTAGCGGCGGCCGCTGGCTTGGCCGCATTCGGCGATTTGGCCGAGGCCGTAGGGAGAATGGGTTGGATCACGTTATTCCGCTCTGCTTGTCGTGACGCCACGGGCCAAAAGCTCGTTTTTCAGGCGTGACATTGCCCTGCGTTCGATCTGTCTTAATTTCGTGCTGTTCATTTTCAGCCGTGCTGCCAGATCGTCGATTGTCTCTGAAGGCTGTTTTAGTGTCCGGCTTGTCACCACGTCCCGATCAATCTCGCCTAATCCAGTCAGAGCCTCCGCCAAATGTTTGCGCAACAGATCCCGCGAGGAGAGTGCGATCATCCGTTCTTCCGGCGTTGGATCGTCGCATACCAGCATGTCAAACAGATCTGTGCTTTGTTTGATCTGTTGCCCATCCTCTGCGCGCATGCCAGCGGGCATCTCAACGATGGACCTCAGCCGTTCAAATGCAGACAGGACACTATTCTTGACCCACCAACGGGCATAGGTCGAAAATCGTACCTCTCTTGCAAGATCAAACATATCTGCCGCTTTGATCAGCCCAAGGATACCCTCGGACAGCATTTCCTCTTGTTCCGCTTTGTCAGTGCTAAGTTTCCGCACCCAGGCGAAAACGATCCGCACGTGGGACAAAAGCAACTTTTCCAGTGCAAACTTGTCTTTTCTTCTTTGCCAGCCTTCGATCAAGCGGCGCTCGTCCGCCCATTCAAGAATGGGCGCGTTCCTTGCGGACGCGTAGGAAATTGTCATGTCACTGCCCAATGGTCGTTTTTTATGTCGTCACTTTTTTAGAACTCAATCACGTTTGCCCTAATTTGCAAAGATTATTCTGATTAACGGATGGTTAACGCCATGAAGTACAAGCTTATAATCCCGCGCGCCAAAGACTGTTTGAATTTTTTATTGGAAGGTTGCCGACGCAGTGTAAGTATGTCGGCGCGGTATTCTTGGGCTACCTGCGGCCTTCTGTGCGTTCCATCTCTGTTTATCACCAGTCTTAGCCCATGTCGTTTTTTTTGAACTATGAGGAGGAAAGCTGATAGCGTCTGTGCAGCCGGGTATCCCGACGAGGATAGTCAAACCTAAATGGGAACAGACAGCAGATGATGGACATTGATACAGTCTTGGTTTTCAGCGCAGCCAGTTTTGCGCTGGCAGTGACGCCTGGCCCCGACATGATTTTGGTGGCTGCCAGAAGTACGGCACAAGGGCGAATGGCAGGGGTTGTGACGCAATTTGGTGTCTCTGCAGGATCCGCCTTTCATGCCATCATTCTTGCGCTCGGTCTGGCGCAGTTGTTTCTCGCGGTCCCTTATGCGTATGATTTGGTTAGGTTCCTTGGCGCGGCTTATCTGCTATATCTTGCTTGGCAGGCGTTTACTGCGCCTGATGATTTTTCCGTTCAGTCAACCACGAACCCGCGGCAGTCATATTTTATTTTTTTCAGGCAGGGCTTTCTTTCGAATGTGTTAAACCCGAAAGTCGCCCTGTTTTATCTGGCTCTTTTCCCGCAGTTTCTCGATCCCGCAAAAGGTGCTGTTGCTTTTCAGGTTCTGGTTTTGGCGGGCATTTTCCTGATCGTTGATTTCGCGGTTCATGGCGTGGTGATCTGGCTTGCCGGTGGCATGCGGGCACTTTCTGTGAAGGGGCGCAGCTTTACGACATGGGCGCGGTATTTCCTTGGGCTGGTCTTTAGCGGGCTTGCCGCACGGCTAATCCTTGATGGTCAACGTTAATGTCCTGAAACCGTCTACTCTTGTCGGAAGGAAGGCTGTTCCTCTGACGCGGGCTTCTCTTCACTCAACAGCTTTCGCAAAATCTGATCCAGCGTTGATATTTCTTCTTCC